>CALWRQ010000180.1 GCA_944383965.1 uncultured Lachnospiraceae bacterium | reverse complement strand
ACCATCAACCGTAATCGCAAGACGATATCCAAGTAAGGAGGGTGACAAATGGGCGAGTTGTTATTTGAAGCAAAAGGGGTCGGAAAGACATACGGAGCTAACACGGTTCTCCATGATATCGATATGCAGATTTACGGCGGAGAGGTGATCGGACTGATCGGAGAAAACGGAGCGGGAAAGTCTACTCTGATGAAACTGATCAGCGGTGTGGAGAAGCCTTCCATGGGAGAGATGTTCCTGCAGGGCAAGCCTTATTCAGCCAGCTCCATTCTGGATGCCAACCATCAGGGAATCGGAATGGTTTTCCAGGAGCAGTCTCTGGTAGGAAACCTGACAATTGCACAGAACATTTATCTGGGAAGAGAAAAAGAATATGCGACCTGCGGCTTTGTTAACTGGAAAAAGATGAATCAGGATGCCAGAAAGGCGCTGAACCGGATTGATATGGATCTGGATCCGTCCAAAAAAGTCCGCGATATTGACTTTGCTGCAAGGCAGATGGTGGAGATTGCAAAAGTACTGGACGTGGTAACAGAGGCTGCCAACGGTCATGCCATCATTCTTCTGGACGAGCCTACCACCGTGCTTTCAGATGAAGAGATCCAGAAGCTTTTTACCCAGGTCCGGAATATGAAGGAACAGGGGAATGCGGTGATTTTTATTTCTCATCGTCTGGATGAGGTGCTGGAGATCACAGACCGGATCTATGTATTCAAGGATGGAGAAGAGACGGCGGTCATGCCCACAAAGGGTGCGGACGTGAACCTTCTGTATGAAAAAATGGTAGGGCGAGCGACTACAGGAGAGTTCTATGTGGAGAGCAAACAGACCGAGCCTACAGACGAAGTCATTCTGGAACTCGAGGATCTCAGCCTGTTCGGTGCGTTCAACCATGTAAGCTTCCAGCTGAAAAAAGGAGAGATCCTGGGATTGTGCGGAGTGGAAGGATCGGGCAAGGAAGATATCTGCGCTGTTCTGGTAGGCGATGCAGCTCCTACAGCCGGAAAGATCAAGATCAAAGGACAGGAATGCTCCTTCCCCAATCCGTGCGCTGCCAGAAAGAAGGGAATCCTTTCTGTTCCCAAAGAACGCCGGGATGAAGGAATGATCGGAATGATGTCCATTGAGGATAATATTGTCATATCCCATATGGACGCACTGTCCAAACACAGCTTTCTTTCTTCGAAAAAAACCCGCGGTGTTGCGGAGGAATGGGTGAAAAAAGCAGGAGTCAAATGCTTTTCCATCAATGAACGGATCAATCAGCTGTCCGGTGGAAATGCGCAGAAGGTCATATTTGCCAGAGCCCTGGAAAGCGGCTGCCAGATTCTGATTCTGAACCATCCCACCAGAGGAGTGGATGTGGGCTCCAAGGAAGAAATCTACAACTTGATCAGAGAGATGACTGCTGCAGGAAATTCCATTATCCTTCTGGGGGATACGCTGGATGAGTGCATCGGGCTTTCCAGCAGGATCATTGTGCTCAGAGACGGTCTGATCCGGGGAAGCTTTGACTGTCCTGTGGGAGATAAGCCGCTTCAGCTGGATATAGTCCAGAAAATGATGTAGGAGGGTACATAACATGGCTGATAAAAAGAAGAGTATTCGTATATCTGATTATTCAAAGTACATGTGCCTGATAAGCATTGTGCTGGTTTTCGGCGTATTCAGCGTTGTGATACCAAACTTCATCGGGGCATACAGCCTGCAGAATATGATGATCGAGGCAGCGCCGCTGCTTCTTATGGCCGGAGGCCTTTCCTTTGTAATCTATACGGGAGGCATTGATCTGGGAGCGGGAGCCATGGTGTCCTGTACCTGTGTGCTTACGGGTATTTATGTGGCGGATTTCGGAAATCTGATCATCCCCATCATGCTTGCGGTGGGCCTTGCGATGGGCCTTGTGAATGGGCTGCTGGTGACAAAACTGAAACTTCCGTCCTTCATTGTTACACTGTGTACCACAAATTTCTGGTCCTATATAGCCCTGACGCTCTGCCCCAACGGTTCAGAGATCATTCCCATGGACAAGCGATTTATGGTAAGATGGGCGACGCAGAAAGTGGCAGGGATTCCCATTGTGTTTATTATCGCGCTGATGGGAGTGGTTCTGCTTTATGTTTTCCAGCAGTATACCGTATACGGAAAATCCATTTACGCAGTGGGAGCCAATGTAAGCGCGGCAAGGCTGGCCGGTGTGGATACGGATATGGCTCAGATATCCGCATTTGTAGTCAGCGGAGGATGCAGTGCTCTGGCAGGCGCCCTGTATGCATATAAGCTGAAATCGGCAGTGCCTACTGTGGGAGATGCGCTTACCCTTACGGCAATTGCCTCTGTAGCTCTGGGAGGAACGTCCATGGCCGGAGGAAGAGGAAGCGTGCTGAGGACCATGATCGGCGTTGTTACGATCACGGGTGTGACTTCCGGACTGAACATGATGGGAGTGGATCCTCTGTGGAAGGACATCGTGATCGGAATTATTCTGATCGGAGCCGTATGTCTGAATTCTGACACGAAAGGCCGGGATCTTATTATCAAATAATATGGCGGACGGATGGAAGAAAACGGATATTTTCTGCATGCTGCCGGACCGGCAGCCGGAGAACGTCCCAAGCCGGTAAAATCCCTCTGGGAAAGATTCCCAGAGGGATTTTTTTGTGCTAATATTATAGAAAAGGGGGGCATGGGAGTATGAAAAGAGAGAAGAGACAGCTGGCCCGGAACAGA
>CALWRQ010000179.1 GCA_944383965.1 uncultured Lachnospiraceae bacterium | reverse complement strand
ATGGTTTATGAGCAGACGCCCAAATATCTGCGCCGTTCCAAAGTACCGGTAGTAAAAGCCAAGATCGGTCCGAAGGTGATGACCCTTATGGCAGATCCCAAGGTTTTCGAAGCTCTTCCCGTAAAAGCTGAGGTAAAGGTCGTGATGAGCGGTATTTACATAACGGAAATCAAGAGCGTCCGCGGAGGTGCGATTGTAACTCCGCCGAAGAAGAAAGGCTTTTTCGCACGGTTCAGAAAAGATAAAAATGAGAAAAAATAAGACTTTCCTTTTTTGAGGAACGCAAAACCCCCGGTTCCGCAGCCGTATGACACGGCGGGAACCGGGGGTTTTATATATGCATGACTTTATTTATTTTCTTCCGGATCTTTTTCTCCTCTGGAGCTCACACCCAGAACGATATGGCACCGGGAAACCTGCTGCCCGTTGAGGTCCAGCAGATAATCCACCCGAAGATTCAGTCTGTCTTCCGTTTCCTCCTTCCGGAGCTTTTCCGTAGTGATTCCTACCATCAGCTCTCCGAAAGGGGTAACATAGCTGGACATTACGGTCATTCCCCGGCGAAAGGTCATATGAACATTCACACCGCCTCTTTTTATGATCTCCAGACTGTCTTCCCGGATCTTGACTACGTTTTTCACCGGCTGATCCAGCCCTTCCATGACCTCATCATAAAGCAGGTATCTGGTTCCGTTCTTCACATAATAGGTTCCGGTGGTGATCAGCTCCACATCTTCGCCGCTTTCATCCCCCTCAACCATGTGTATACCGGAAATACTGATGAGCACATCCTTCGTCATTCCATCAAAACTCCTCTATATCGATCTTTTTTGTCTCCTTTACCTCTTCCGGAAGAATGGATTTTGCAAAACTGGTAAATTCTTCCGCCTGGTCGCTGACAAAAAACTGGTATTTTTCCTTTGGCGTCTTCTCGCAGGTCAGCCCCTTCTCCTCCAGCATGTGTTTCAATTCAATCGCTGTCTCATATGCCGGATTGACCAGGGTCACATTTTCCCCCATTACCTTACGAAGGGTACTGCGGATCAGGGGATAATGAGTACATCCCATCACCAGGGTATCGATAAACTTTCCTTTCAGCTCCGACACGTAGCGGGAAGCAATCTCCTCCGTCACAGAGTCATGCCACAGTCCCTCTTCCACCAGAGGAACGAACAGCGGGCAGGCCTTACCGAACACCTCTGTTTCCGGCCGGAATTTTTGAATCGTATCTCTGTAGATGCCGCTCTTGATGGTTCCTGCCGTGCCGATCACGCCTACCCTTCCGCTTCTGGTAACCTGAGCTGCCATATGAGCTCCGGAGCGGACTACTCCGATCACCGGAACATCCGCCTCTTTCTCCACCGCCTCCAGCGCATAGGCGCTTGCCGTATTGCAGGCAATTACAATTGCCTTCACATTCTGTGTTTTCAAAAAACGAACGATCTGAAGGGCGTACCGGATGACCGTGTCTCTGGACTTGGATCCATAGGGAAGTCTTGCCGTATCTCCGAAATAAACCATCGGTTCGTGGGGGATCTGGCGGATGATCTCTCTGGCTACCGTCAAACCTCCGATTCCTGAATCAAACACTCCGATCGGTGCGTTTCTGTCCATAATCTCTCCTTCTGTCCGGCTTACTGCTCATAGCGCCCGAACGCGTGATCGATCAGCGCCTGAACCAGGGTTTTCTTATCCATTCCCGCTGCCTCCCAGAGCATGGGATACATGCTGATAGCCGTAAAGCCGGGAAGAGTGTTGATCTCATTGAATACAATACTTCCGTCCTCTCTTGCAAAGAAATCCACCCGGGACAGACCATAGCCGTCTACGGCCCGGAAAATAGCTGCTGCCGCCTTCCGGATCTCCTCGGCCGCATTTCCGGGCAGAGGCGGATTTACCACTGTTCTGGACTCCGCATTATAATATTTGGCTTCAAAATCATAGAATTCTGCAGCTGCCAGAATTTCACCCACTCCTGATGCACGCACCGGCGTTTTCCCGCCGCCGAACACAGCGCACTCCACCTCATGACCCACTATGGTCTCTTCTACCAGGATCTTTCTGTCATGGCATGCGGCCTCGCGCAGAGCTTTTTCCAGCCCTTCTCTGTTCTCTGCCTTGCTCACGCCCTTGGAAGAGCCGGCATTGGAAGGTTTTACAAACACAGGATAGGAAAGTTTTTCTTCCACCCGGGCAGTGACTTCCTCCATCCGGTCCAGCTCCTCTCTGTATACCGGTACGTATTCCGCCTGGGGAATGCCGAGATTCTTAACAATAATCTTCGTATACAGCTTATCCATGGACACTGCAGATGCCAGTACGCCGCAGCCCACATAGGGAATGCGGGCCAGTTCCAGCAGACCCTGGATCGTTCCGTCCTCCCCGTAAAGGCCGTGAAGCACAGGGAAAACCACATCGATATGCTGTTTCACTGCCTGGCCGTTCTCCCACAGGATCACGCAGTGCTCCGTTGCATCCGGAGAAATCACTGCTCCCGTGCTGCTCTCTCTCCAGGAACCGTTCTGAATGCTTTCTATTGAATCCGCTTTTACCCAGCGTCCCTCCTCGGTAATTCCGATCAGCAGCACGTCATATTTTTCTCTGTCAATCTGACCCGCCACATTGACCACTGACATACAGGATACCTCATGTTCCGAGGACTGTCCGCCAAAAATGACCGCGATAGTTTTCTTCATAATCAATAACTCTCCTTACTTCTCCTTTTCGTCTGAAAATACAGGCACAGAGTGTTTATATTATAGCACACCTGGTAA
>CALWRQ010000178.1 GCA_944383965.1 uncultured Lachnospiraceae bacterium | reverse complement strand
GTAAGAAATAAAGCTTACAAATCTCACATCTTAACTAAGAAATCCACCAAGAGAAAGAGAAATCTTAGAAAAGATATCATCACCGATGCAACCAATGCAAAGGTAATGAAGAAGATTTTACCGTATCTGTAAGGATTTTTGAAATTAAGAAGGAGGAAATTGACCGATGGCAAGAATTAAAGGCGGTTTAAACGCAAAGAAGAAACATAATAGAGTTCTGAAGATGGCAAAGGGCTACAGAGGCGCCCGTTCCAAACAGTACAGAGTTGCAAAGCAGTCCGTAATGAGAGCACTGACCAGCTCCTATGCAGGACGTAAGGAGAGAAAGAGACAGTTCAGACAGCTGTGGATTGCTCGTATCAACGCAGCTGCCCGCATCAACGGCTTATCCTACAGCAAGTTCATGTACGGTTTAAAGCAGGCCGGTGTGGAAATGAACAGAAAGATCCTTTCCGATATGGCAATCAACGATGCAGAGGGATTTGCAAAGTTAGCTGAGCTGGCAAAATCCAAACTTGCTTAAAAAGAATTGCAGAAGCTGCCGCATATGCGGCAGCTTTTTTTGTACTGATATCCAGGGATTGACAGACAGGTACATCTGGGGTATAATTTTCAGCAATCAGCTCTGTTTTTTAAGGAAAGACATTTGAACGTCTTGGGAGGATGGATTTCCCAAACAGACAATTTACATATGTGAGGGAGAAGATATGGCTAGGTATTTTGCAAAAAGAATAGGCATTATGATCATTGCCCTGTTCATGATCGCACTGGTGACATTCGTCATCATGCATTCCATTCCGGGAGGACCGTTTACCAGTGACCGGAAAGCCTCTCCTGAAGTGGAGGCAGCACTGAATGCCAAATATAATCTGGACGCTCCGCTGCCGGAGCAGTTTCTGGATTATGTGGGAGGACTGCTTCACGGGGATTTCGGCCCGTCCTATAAATATCCGGGCAAGTCGGTGAACGATTTTATCTATAACGGTTTTCCTGTTTCCGCAAAACTGGGTGGGATCACCATTGTCTTTGTGCTGCTGGCGGCCATCCCCATGGGAGTGGTGGCAGCGGTGAAAAACGGGAAATGGGTGGATATGGCGGTGATGGCTCTGGCCACGATCGGTGTAACCATTCCTTCTTTTATTATCGCGTCCCTGCTGATCTATGTGTTTTCCTATCAGCTGAACCTGCTTCCAACCTACGGAATCGATACATGGAAGGGATACATTCTTCCCGTGATAGCACTGGGCGGATATTCCATCAGCTACATGGCCAGACTGATGCGTTCCAGCCTTCTGGAAGTGATGGGGCAGGACTATATCCGGACAGCCCGTGCAAAAGGATTGCCGGAGTGGAAGGTGGTCACGGGCCATGCCATGAGAAATGCGCTGATCCCGGTGGTTACGGTTCTCGGCCCGACCATCGCCAACCTGATGACAGGCAGTTTTGTGATCGAAAAAATATTTGCCATACCCGGTCTGGGCGGCTATCTGGTGAACAGCGTTACTCAGAGAGATTATACTACCATCATGGGCGTAACCATTTTTTACGCTACTTTTCTGATGGTCATGATCTTTGTGGTGGACATTTTCTACTGCCTGATTGACCCCAGGATCAAATACGAATAGGACGAGGTTGGAAGAGATGGATAATAAATGGGAAATGCTCCCGTCCTCCAGCGAGGAGCGGGAAAAAATATGGACGAAAAACAGAACCTTTGCCGGTGACGTATGGTTCCGGTTCCGCAGAAAGCCTACGGCGATCGCAGGATTTGTGCTGATCGTTCTGCTTCTGCTGTTCGCTCTGCTGGGACCGATGTTTACCAAATACAGTTATTCCGTTCAGAATCTGGAGGTGGTGAACATTCCTCCGATCATGAAGGTTTTTGATGCTCCGGATGGAAACGGCTATCTTTATATCACACAGAGTCTGAAAGTACTCCGGGTCAATCCGGACGGCACGCTGGGGGATCAGCTGAAGAAGGTCCGTGAAGAATCGGAAATGAGTATGACAATCTTTGACTGCGGGGGGACGGAAGTGGGACTGTATTACGGACAGAAGCCTTACGTGATCGCTGATCCGGCAACGAAAGTGATCTGTTCTTCTTCTACAGTGCGGAACGCCTCCTACCTGCTGGGCACAGATTCTCTGGGCCGAGACATTCTTACCCGGCTGATGTACGGCATCCGTGTATCCCTCCTGGTGGCCTTTATCGCTGCGGCAGTGAACATGGTCATCGGTGTGCTCTACGGAGGAATCTCCGGATACCTGGGAGGCAATGCGGATACGGTGATGATGCGGATCGTGGATATCATCAACACGATTCCGCTGACGCTTTACGTAATCCTAATTGTGGTTCTTTTAGGGTCCGGCCTGCAGAGCATTATCGTGGCTCTGGGAAGCGTATACTGGGTGGATATGGCCAGAGTGGTGCGCGGACAGGTGCTGAGCCTGAAACAGCAGGAATTCGTGCTGGCGGCGAAAACCATCGGATCCTCCACAAAAACCATTCTGTTCCAGCATCTGATTCCCAATGCAATGGGATCCATTCTGGTAACGGTGACCATGTTGATTCCGTCAGCTATTTTCATGGAAGCATTTCTGAGCTTTCTGGGAATCGGACTCCAGCCTCCGCTGGCCAGTCTGGGAACCATGTGCAACGATGCTACGGCAAATTTGAGGACCTGTCCTTACCAGATGTTTATTCCGGCGCTGGGAATCTGTCTGATCATGTTTGCCTTTAATTTTGTTGGAGACGGACTGAGGGATGCGCTGGATCCCAAATTAAAGAAATAACAGGAGAGGAATATGGAACCGATCTTAACCATAGAAAATCTGAAAACATCATTTATGACCAGCAACGGCGAGGT
>CALWRQ010000177.1 GCA_944383965.1 uncultured Lachnospiraceae bacterium | reverse complement strand
CAATGGAAGGAATGTGTGCTTGACCGGGCCAGATCCATGCTGGAGCGGGACAAAAATCATCCGTCTGTACTCTGGTGGTCCTGCGGAAACGAGTCTTATGCGGGAGAATGTATTCTGGCCATGAGCCGGTATTTCCATGAGACAGATCCGTCCAGGCCGGTCCACTATGAAGGAGTCTTCTGGAACAGGGAATACGAGCAGATCAGCGATCTGGAAAGCCGGATGTATGCCACGCCGCAGGAGGTAAGGGACTACCTGGAACATGACCCGAAAAAGCCGTTTATTCTGTGTGAATACATGCACGATATGGGAAATTCTCTGGGAGGAATGGAGAGCTATATGAAGCTTGCGAAGGAATTTCCCATGTACCAGGGCGGGTTTATCTGGGATTTTATTGATCAGGCCCTGTATCGCAGGGACATAGACGGAAACATGGTTCTTGGATACGGAGGAGACTTTGAAGACAGGCCTACCGATTACGCTTTCAGCGGAAATGGTCTTCTTTTTGCGGACCGGAGAGAAAAACCGGCCATGAAAGAAGTACGCTACTGGTATGCTTCAGATGAAGAACGAAACCGGCTGGATGAGAAAAAGAAAGCGGCTCAGGAAGCGGCAGACGCCGCCATAGAAAGAGAGCAGAAGCAGAAAGCAAGCAGAGTCGGAAAGCTCCGGGTGATCCGGGGAGACGGAACACTTGGAGTATGGGGAGAAAACTTTCACGTTCTGTACTCTTATCCGCAGCATGGGCCTGTATCCCTGGTCTATCACGGTACAGAGTGGATATTCCGCCCGTTCCGTCCGGCGTTCTGGAGAGCATCCACGGACAACGACAAAGGGAATGGATTTCCTTTGAAGAGTGCGGTATGGTGCGGGGCGGATCAGTTTATTCTCTGCGACGGCTGGAATGTGGAGGAGAAGGGAGACAGGGTGACGATTACTTATGAGTATTCCACCTGTACCAGCCCGAAAGCAGGAGTTACGGTTTCCTACACGACGGACAGCCTGGGAAAAATACGGGTCAGAGCATCCTATCACGGAACACAAGGACTTCCTCAGCTTCCCCTGTTTGGACTCCGATTTCAGACTCCTGTTCCCGTTGAATGCTGCCGGTGGATGGGGCTGAAGGGCGAAACCTATCCGGACAGAAAAAAGGGCAGTCCCTTCGGAATCTGGGAGGAAGTTCCCGGAAAACCGGATTATCTGGTTCCCCAGGAATACGGCTGCCATGTGGATACCAGGAGAATGTGCCTGATCAGAGGCAGCAGCCGGCTCAGATTTACCATGAGCGGACGGCCGTTTGCATTCAGCGCCATCCCTTATACGCCTCAGGAGCTGGAATGTGCGGAACACAAAGAAGAGCTTTCTGATATCCGCAGAACGGTGGTCTCTGTTCTGGGCGCCGTGAGGGGTGTGGGAGGAATTGACAGCTGGGGACAGGATGTGGAAGAAGCATATCAGATACGGGGAGAAGAAGACATCAGCTTTGAATTTCTTATAGATGGGGAAGACCTTTCACAAAGGTAAAAATCGGGTAAAAGCTGATAACGGAGGCTCTTTACAGAAACCGCGCCGCCTCTTTTTATATTGCACAGAGGTGGGAATTCCGCTATAATGAATAGCGGCAGCAGAATGCCGTGGTTCATCTTCATGAGGAGATGGAGGATAAAAGGAGTAATTTTAATGAAAAAAACATATAATATTGCAATTGACGGTCCGGCAGGAGCGGGAAAAAGCACCATTGCCAGAAGAGTGGCCGGAGAACTGGGCTTCATCTATGTGGATACGGGAGCGATGTACCGGGCCATGGCGCTGTGCTTTCTCCGCATGGGCGCGGATCTGAAAGATCAGGAGCTGGTAGGAGAGCAGTGCGGAAAGATAAAAGTGGATATCCGCTATGCGGACGGTGTTCAGCAGGTGCTTTTAAACGGGGAAAACGTGACCGATCAGCTCCGCGCTGAGGAGGTGGGAAATGCCGCCTCCACCATCTCTGCCTATCCGGCGGTCCGGGCGGCTCTTCTGGAGCTTCAGAGAAATCTGGCTGCATCTTCCAATGTGATCATGGACGGCAGAGATATCGGGACTCTGGTTCTGCCCGATGCAGACTGCAAGATCTATCTGACAGCCAGTACCAGAGTGAGAGCAGTACGCCGCTATAAGGAGCTGGAGGCCAAAGGAGAAATCCGCAGCCTGGAGGAGATCGAAAAGGACATTATCGATCGGGACAACCGGGATATGAACAGAGATACGGCTCCGTTAAGACAGGCAGAGGACGCCGTATATCTGGACGCTTCAGCCATGACGATTGATCAGGTGGTGGAACGGATCAAGGATCTGGCGGCAGAACGGGGGCTGGAGGTTTAAGCCATGGAGATCATTGTGGCAAAAACTGCAGGCTTCTGCTTCGGTGTGAAACGTGCGGTGGAAAAAGTCTATGAGCAGACGGAACAGGGAGACGGCCCCATCTATACCTACGGTCCCATTATTCATAACGAAGAAGTGGTGAAGGACCTGGAGCGAAGAGGGGTACAGGTCCTGAATACGGAAGAAGAACTGGAACAGCTGGACCGGGGAACGGTGATCATCCGTTCCCACGGAGTGGGCCGTCATATCTATGAGCTTCTGGAATCAAAGAAGATCCGCGTGGTGGACGCCACCTGCCCTTTTGTCCGCAAGATTCACCGGATCGTGGAGGAGCAGACGGCGGCAGGGAGAAAAATCGTTATCATCGGAAATGCTCACCACCCGGAAGTCATCGGTATTAAAGGCTGGGGAAATGACGATACTGTAGTTGTAGATTCACCCGGACAGGTGGAAAGTCTGCCCTTTTCGGAGGGGGAAAAGCTGTGTATCGTTTCCCAGACGACATTTAATTACAATAAATTTAAAGATTTAGTTGAAAAATTTTCCGAAAAGCGTTATGATAT
>CALWRQ010000176.1 GCA_944383965.1 uncultured Lachnospiraceae bacterium | reverse complement strand
AAAGATAAAAATATACAAAAATCAGATAAACACAAATAACAAATCCCGCCTTTTGTGCAGAATAAACAAAAGCATTCGCCTTTTTTTGGAAGGACGGATGCTTTTATTACTTTATATAATGATTATCTGAATTATATTCATTTGTGTAATAATAATTCTCCTGCTATACTCTCGGTAAAAGAAAGGAGAGAGGGGTTATGGCAGCCGAATACAAGAAAGAAACCAGTTCCGAAGCCCTGCGGATCCGGTGGATTTCCGTACAGTGCTATGAAATGAAACTGCCGGGAGGAAAGGTTCTGGTGACCGATCCGTTTTACTGGGACGGAAGCAACCTGGAAGGGCAGGGAGAACTGACCGGACAGCAGCAGAATGACCTGAAGGTGTACAGCCAGAAGGGCTTTTCCGTGGATTCCTTTACCGGCGCGGACTATCTGCTTTTAAGTCACGTCCATTCCGACCACAACAATATTACGGGCAGGCTGTGGGACAAATTTTACGGAAGAGTGCTTGTTCCGGCGGAAGCGGCGGAGGAGGTGGCCAGGGTTCACAACATTCCCTACGGGGCGATTGTTCCCTTATACCCGGGCAACACCTACTATTTTGACGATTTCACCTTAAAGGTGTATCCGGGGGCACATGACAGCCGGGCATTCCGGGAAGGATATTTTTCCCGTCCCAATGATCCGGGAAAGGACGATATGGGAAGCACCTCCTTCGGAGTACCCTATCCCAACCGTTTTGCCGGCCTGGGATATATGTTCTGCCTCAACTTTATGATTGAGACAAAGAACAATTACCGGATCAGCTTTTCCGCCGGAAGGGACTATGAGGAGCACGTACGGCATGTAGCCGTGCAGGAGCGTCCCAATCTGATGCTCCGGCACCGGATCCGCAGCTACAGCCCGGAATATTATGCGAAACAGATGGAAATGATGGGAGCGCAGCTGATGATGCCTCTTCATCACAACAATGCAAGAGCAGCCGGGGAAGATCTGAACGAATATTTTGAGAAGGTGAATCAGGTTCTGAGAAAGGACGGATATTTTGGGGCAGCTTTCAATCCGGAACCGTACAAGTGGTACAGTATCCGTACATCCATTACAGGAACAGAAGAATAGGGGGAGAAACGAATGAGTCCACTGACAATTTGTCTGATTATTTTTGCACTGACCGTATTCAGCTACTGCTGGGGAAAGATCAGCATGGCGACCACATCCTTGATTTCTTTGATGGCGCTGACATTGTTCGGATGTATGAGCGCAAAGGATGCTCTGGCATATTTCGGAAACAGCAACGTGGTGATGATCGGCGGCATGTGCGTGGTTGCGGCAGGCTTTAACAGAACCAAATTCTGCCAGAATATTGCCGACGCCATTTCCAGAAGCGCCAAGGGAAGCCTGACGAAGATCATGGCAGGCTATATCGTTCTGGCGGTGATCCTGAGCCAGTTTATCCAGAGTCCGGTTGCCGTATTCGGAATCGTTGCGCCGATGATGGCATCTTCCGCTCAGTCCCTGGGACTGAAGCCTTCCAAGGTAATGTTTCCTCTGGGCATGGCAACCGTAGCTACCTGCTGCACCATTCCTCTGGGAGCGGGAGCAACGGTAGCGTCTGAGCTGAACGGTTATCTGGAAAGCTACGGCTATACGGACTTCCTGGTAGGGCTGGCAGATCCGGCCAAGGCCAGACTGCCTCTGCTGATTGTCTGCACCCTGTACTGCATCTTTTTTGCGGTGAAGACAACTCCTGACCAGCCGGTGGTAAAGACGAAGGAATCAGAGGGAAAAGCGCTGAACAAGGAGCCTCTGAAGGGATTTTCTGAGCACGCGGGCTATATTATCTTCATTCTGGATGCCCTGGGACTGATGTTTGCGGCTCAGCTGGGACTGGACAACTGGCAGATTACGGTAATCGGAGCTCTGGCTATGGTTGTCTGCGGAGTGTTAAAGCCGAAGGAGGCAGTTGCGGCCATTCCTGTCAGCATGCTGCTGCTGATTGTGGGAGCTCTGGGAATGTCCGGAGCCTTAAGCGCCACCGGAGCAGGAGAGCTGATCGGGGGCTACATGAGCGGACTGGTGAAGGCCGTGAACGGCAATTCCTATATTGTAGGCTTTGTGTTTTTCTTCATCCCCTTCATGATGACACAGTTCATGCAGAACCGGGCAACTATGATGATTTTCCATCCCATTGCCATCGCTACCTGCGCCAGCATCGGAGGAAATCCTGTGGGGCTGATGATTCTGATTCAGGCAGGCTGCCTGTCCGCGTTCATGACGCCCATGGCTACCGCGGCGATCCCCTACATGATGGATTACGGCGGCTATGATCAGACGACCATGCTGAAAATGTCCTGGCTTCCCGCAGTGATCTTTACCGTAGTTTCCGTAGCGTGGACCATGACTATTTTCCCGATTCTCTGATCGGGAGACTCAGCGGAGCATTTCCATAAACTGCTTTGCTGCCTGTGAGATGGGGAGGCTTTCGTTGTGCGCCACGACAATCTGACGCTTGGGGAGAGTCTCTTCCAGATCCAGAATAAACAGCTCCCGCTCATCCCTGGGAATGCAGAAATCCGGCACAAAGGCGATGCCCAGGCCGATTCTGGCCAGATCGATGAGAAGATCATTGCTGGTCAGCTCGATTTCCGGGACCAGGTCCAGCTGCTTTTTCTGAAACATTTGATGTAAAAATTCACTGGTTGTGCTTTTGCGGTCCAGCATAAGGATCGGATAGGTCTGCAGTTCCTGCAGGCCTATTTTTCGTCCTGCCAGAGGAAAATATTCCGGATTGGCGGCAAAGACATCGGAAAAATCTCGGAGAGGCCGGACGCTGTGAGCGTTGGATAAGCTGGAATTGGGGTAATTGGTGATGATAAAATCCACCTGGCCGTTTTCCAGCATTTTTGCACAGGCAATGGAGGTCTGATTGTCCACCTTAATATGGATATTGGGGTATCTC
>CALWRQ010000175.1 GCA_944383965.1 uncultured Lachnospiraceae bacterium | reverse complement strand
ACATTTCCATGGGGCACATGATGGGAATGCCGCTTCCTGGTCTGATCAATCCGGGCAGCAATCCGGTGAATTTTGCTCTGATTCAGCTGATTCTGACGGTGGCAGTATTGATCTGCGGACGGAAATTCTATATTGTGGGAATCAAGGCTCTGGTCAAGGGAAATCCCAATATGGATTCTCTGGTGGCAATCGGTACGGGCAGTGCCTTTCTCTATAGCCTGTGTATGACCTGGCTGATTCTGCAGGGAGACGGCTCCCGGGTGCACAGCCTTTATTATGAGTCGGCTGCCGTGGTGGTGACCCTGGTCATGCTTGGAAAATACATGGAAAGCCGGAGCAAGGGAAAAACGTCGGAGGCGATTCGAAAGCTGACGGAGCTTGCTCCCGATACGGCTATTCTTTATGAGAACGGCATGGAGCAGGAAGTGGAGACCGGTGCGGTGCAGGCAGGGCAGCATATTCTGATCAAACCGGGCAGCCGGATTCCCCTGGACGGCACAGTAGTCAAGGGCAGCAGCAGCGTGGATGAATCCATGCTTACGGGAGAAAGCATTCCTGTAGAAAAGCAGGAAGGTGACAGCCTGATCGGCGGAAGCATGAATTACAACGGGGCCATGGAAATGGAAGTGACCCGAACAGGAAATGATACCACTCTCTCCAAGATCATTAAAATGATCGAGGACGCTCAGGGCAGAAAAGCCCCCATATCCAAGCTGGCCGACAAAGTGGCAGGGGTATTTGTTCCCACAGTTATGGTGATTGCTCTGGTGGCGGCCCTGCTCTGGGGAACGGTAGGGGGACAGAACCTGTCCTTTGTTCTTACCATATTTGTTTCCGTTCTGGTTATCGCATGCCCCTGTGCGCTGGGGCTGGCCACTCCTACGGCGATTATGGTAGGAACGGGAGTAGGGGCGAGTCACGGTATTCTGATCAAAAGCGGGGAAGCCCTGGAAATCAGTCATAAGGTGGATACGGTGATACTGGATAAAACCGGTACGATCACGGAAGGGAAGCCCAGAGTGACCGATGTGATCACTGCAGGAAGGCTGGGGGAAGAGGAACTTCTCAGACTGGCAGCGGGCTGTGAACAGATGTCGGAGCATCCGCTGGGAGCTGCGATTGTGGAGGCCGCCCGGGAAAAAAATATGAAACTGGACAGACCGGAATCCTTCCAGAGTATTACAGGAGCAGGAATTCTTACGGAGCTGGATGGGAAAAAAGTGGGAATCGGCAATATCCGCCTGGTGGAACAGCTGGGAATCGGAATGGACGAAAGGATGAAGGAAATCGCGTCGGCAGCTGCGGATGAAGGAAAAACTCCCATGTTTGTGATGACGGACGGAGAACTGCAGGGAATGATCTGCGTAGCGGATACGATCAAAGAAACCAGCGTAAAAGCGGTGGATCATTTGAAAAGTCTGGGAATCCAGGTATACATGCTGACGGGCGACAATAAAAAAACTGCAGATTATATCGGCCGTCAGGCTCATATCGACCATGTGATTGCAGAAGTTCTTCCTGAGGACAAGGCAGACGCAGTCAGCCGGTTGCAGTCGGAGGGAAAAACTGTTATGATGGTTGGAGACGGCATCAATGACGCTCCGGCGCTGGTGCAGGCAGATGTGGGTACAGCGATCGGCTCCGGCAGCGATATTGCTCTGGAGTCGGGAGATGTTGTGCTGATGAAGTCAGACCTGGAGGATGTTTACCGGGCGATCAGGCTCAGCCGGCTGACCATCCGGAATATCAAACAGAACCTGTTCTGGGCATTTTTCTATAACAGCCTGGGGATTCCGGTTGCGGCAGGCGTTCTGTACCTGCTGGGAGGACCGCTGCTCAGCCCCATGATCGGCGGGTTTGCCATGTCCTTAAGTTCTGTCTGTGTGGTGAGCAATGCCCTTCGGCTGCGCCGGATGAAACTGTAAGAGGTGAGATATGGGAGAGAAACATGGAGCAGACAGCTGCGGATGCAGGCATAAGCATCGGAGTGAGGAAGAGGAGAAGGCCCTTTTAAACCGGCTGAACCGGATTGAAGGTCAGATTCGCGGAATCAAAAACATGGTGGAGGATGAGCGGTACTGTATCGATATTCTGAACCAGGTGTCGGCGGTACAGGCAGCTTTGAACAGCTTCAACCGGATCCTTCTCACAGACCACATTCATACCTGCGTGGTGGAGAGAGTGGAAGAAGGGGATATGGAAGTTGTTGACGAGCTCTGCAAAGCCATTCAGAAACTTATGAAATAAAAGAAAAGGAGAAAAAAGAAGATGAAGGTTTTTAAGTGTGAGGAAATGATGTGCGGACACTGTGTATCCAGAATCGATACGGCTCTGGATGAGGCGAAGATCGCTCATAAGACAGATCTGGATACGAAGACGGTTACTATCGAGGAGGACGGAAGCTGCGCGAAAGCAGTGGAGATCCTGGATGATCTGGGATTTTCTGCAGTGGAACAGTAAATGGAGATGGTCCGCCGGTCTTCAGAGGCCGGCGGATTGATTCAAGAGGGAAATTGACTGAAATTGAATGAAATATTTATAAAATAATAAAAATTAAAAAAAGAGTTGACATTTCCCCCCATCTGTTATATACTACCAAAGGTATCGAGGCGTGGCTCAGCTTGGTAGAGCGCTGCGTTCGGGACGCAGAGGTCGCAAGTTCAAATCTTGTCGCCTCGATGATACCGGCCTATTGGTCAAGCGGTCAAGACGCCGCCCTCTCACGGCGGAAACCCGGGTTCGATTCCCGGATAGGTCATCAGTGCTTTGGAGTATTCCAAGGCATTTTTTAACCGGCTACTGTGGCTCAGTCGGTAGAGCAGCTGATTCGTAATCAGCAGGTCAGGGGTTCGAGTCCCCTCAGTAGCTTTCGGCAGATCGGTCTGCCGGAATCAGTATCGAGGCGTGGCTCAGCTTGGTAGAGCGCTGCGTTCGGGACGCAGAGGTCGCAAGTTCAAATCTTGTCGCCTCG
>CALWRQ010000174.1 GCA_944383965.1 uncultured Lachnospiraceae bacterium | reverse complement strand
GGCATATACAGGGGGGGTATTGGACGATGCAAACATAACAGCCAGTGCCATAACCGTTCCTGTCACTTTTCTCCGTACCGCCGCCCGCTTTCTGTACCTGGTCTTTACCCGGTCCATAATCCGAGAAACCTCCTCCGGGATTTCAATCTCATCGTATCCTTTTTTATTGATCTCCATAGATATCCTCCTTTCCGCGCAGCCGTTTCAGCAGCCTGTAGATTCTTGTTTTCACCGTATTTTCCGAAATGGACAGAAGCTCTGCAATCTCCCGGAAGCTCTTCTCCTCAAAATATTTCAGGATCAGCAGCGTTCTGTCATCCATGGACAGTTCATCCAGATACCGGTATACATCCACACTGTCCTCTGCCGCCTGAAACTGAGACTCCTCCATTCCTTCCTGCTGCTCCTCCAAACAGCCCCATCTTCTTTTCTGCTTCAGAAAACGGTATGCCTCCCGGATAATGATCCGGCACATCCAGGTATCAAAAAAGTCCGGCTGCTTCAGCTGATGCAGATGACAGTATCCCTGATAGGTGGCTTCGGAAAGTATTTCCAGGGCGTCATGTTCATTTTTGGTATAGCAATAGGCAAGTCGGTAATATTTCTCCCTGGCCTTCTCCCACTTCTCGGCAAATTCATCTTTTGTCATGCAGTTCCTGCGAAACACTTCTTGTTCCCTCCTTTCTCACTGCTTTCACCTATTAGAGGATTCTGATGGATCAATAGTTTCAGATTTTGAAAATAAAACAGCTCATCCGGTCAGAATTCTGATCAGATGAGCCATACACAGGCATCTTCAGGCCTCCTCCTTCTCCATGCTGTAAATCAGATGGGGCATTTCTTTCCCGTTATAGTGCTTCACAAACACTCCCGTTTCCCTCATCCCTGTCCGCTCCGCCACCTTCCGGGAAGAAAGGTTTTCCGGTCGTATGGTCGCAATGATCCGGGCTTTCCCCAGCACCCGGAACCCATAATCCGCCATGGCCCGGGCTCCTTCCGCCGCATATCCTTTATGCTGGAATTCCTTTTTCAGTATGTAACCGATTCCGGCTATATGCTGTTCTCCCACACATTCGTCCAGCAAACCGATCTGTCCCACTGCCTTTCCGGTTTCCTTATCCACTGCAAGAAAATAATCATATCCACGTTCCCGGTAACCGGCCATCCGTTTTTTGATCCACTCCTGCACTTCCCCGTCACTGAACCCATGCTCCCAGGCATACATCACTTCCGGATCCTGGAGCATTCCGCAGAGCTCGGAAAAATCCTCTTCGGTAATCTGCCGGAAAATCAGCCGTTCACTTTCCGTTACGATCCTCAGATCCACATCCGGCATCCGGGGGCCGTCCATCCATAGGGGGCGATATCCGTATGTTCTGCACTGTTCCAGAACGGACCTGTTTTCCGCAAGGGCTTTTTCCATGGTAAAGGAGGAGTCATCCAGGCGTTTTTCGATCACATCAGCAAATCGTCTGATCTGATCAAACCGACGGCAGATATGATCTTCCGTCATCACCAGGGGATAAAACCGGATAAATGGCCGGTATTCCTCTGTAAAATCATCTTTCCAGTCAAACGGAATATAACAGCCCTCTACGATCAGGTTCTGCCGGTTCTCTATGGCAGTTTTTATCATTTCTCTGGCAATCGGCCAGAGGCTGTCCCGCAGTTTATCATCCTCCTCCGGTGTCAGGGAAAGGCAGCCGCTGCGGATCAGGCCCATCTTCAGATGATCCAGAGACAGATAGGGAAAGGAATATCGTTCCAGAAGCCTCTGAGCCAGCAGAGTTTTTCCTGTATGGGACGCTCCCGTTATAAGTACGATCATTTCAGATTCCTCCTTGTTTCTTTCTGTTTTTGCAGTCCTTCTATAGTTTATCATAGCAGGAAATATTCCGGCAGCCGTTTCCGCATTTTTTCTTTTCATTCCTCTTGACATCCATATTCTACATATGTAGAATATAATTAAATACTACATTTGTAGAGGAGTGATCTTATGAACGATTCCATCCGCCGCCTTCCCGACGGAGAGCTGGAGGTGATGCAGGCGCTGTGGGCCTGCAAGACGCCTGCCGCAAGGACAGATATTGAAGCCGTCCTGTTTCCGGTCCATCCCATGGCCGTCACTACCCTGCTCACTCTGCTCACCCGTTTAAGTGAAAAAGGCTTTGTTACCATCGAAAAAAAAGGCCGCCGGAGTTTTTATACTCCCGCCGTCTCTCAGGAAGACTATCTGGCCTCTCAAAGCCGGAATTTCTTTGAACGGCTGTGCGGAGGAAATCTTTCCGTTTTCGCCAGTGCCCTCTGCGACAGCGGCCTGACCAAAGAAGAGCTTGACCAGCTGCGGACTCTTCTGGAAAGGAACGAACTATGAAAATGAACGATGACATGCTTGCCCGCATTCTGACCAGCGGACTGATCAGCCTGATTCTGTTCTGTATCATATCTTTCCGGAACCGGGCAGAGGCCAGGACCGGCCGCTGGGACAGTGACCGGCAGAAATATATGCCCTATATCAACGGAGGATTACTGCCGGTGTACATCCTTATCCGTACAATAATCACCCTGCTTTTTAACGGTCCATCTCAGGCTGCCGGTGCCCTGGTCTCCCTGTGTTTTGAATGTTCTCTGCAGATCAGCCTTTATTTCCTGATTCTTATTCCTGCTATTTCCTTTTTCCGCAAACATATCAGCGCAAGAACCTGCTCTGCGCTGTGGCTGATTCCCAGCTTTCTCTACATCTCCTATAATTATTCTATGGGGCGCTCCTTTCCCCTTGCTGTTCTGTCCGTTCCCGGTTTTCTCGTCAGAGTACTGTTTTTTCTCTGGCTTGCCGGATTTTTCGGAATCCTCATATGGAAGACAGCGGAACATTTCTCGTTCCGCCGCCGTGTTTTAAGGAACGCCGTTCCGGTAACCGATCCGGAAATTCTTTCCCTGTGGCAGGAAGCCATAGCCGACGCCCGGATGAATTACACCAAATTTCCTCTGGGAATTTCCCCTGACATAAATGTTCCGCTGTCCGTCGGACTGTTTCATTCCACCA
>CALWRQ010000173.1 GCA_944383965.1 uncultured Lachnospiraceae bacterium | reverse complement strand
GAGGCCTGCGTTTCAGGTTCAAGAGTGACATGGGCTGGATTCATGATATCTGTGAGTACATGAAGCTCGATCCCTATTTCCGCAAAAACGACCACTATGCGATGACCTTTGCCATGAGCTACAACAATGCGGAGAATTACATCCTTCCGCTGTCTCATGACGAGGTGGTTCATCTGAAGTGTTCCATGGTGAACAAGATGCCCGGCTACCGCTTTGATAAGTATGCCAACCTTCGCGCGGGCTATGCCTATATGTTCGGACATGAAGGGAAGAAGCTTCTGTTCATGGGACAGGAATTCGCTCAGGAGCGGGAGTGGAGCGAGGCGAGGGAGCTGGACTGGTATATGCTCCAGGATGAGCTGAATGCGGGAATGCTGGAATATGTGAAAGAGCTTCTGCGCATTTACCGCAAATATCCCTGCATGCATGAGATCGACAATGACTGGGGCGGATTCGAATGGATCAATGCGGATGATGCGGAGCGAAGCACCTACAGCTTTATCCGGAAGTCCTCCGATGGTAAGAACAGCCTGCTGTTCGTCCTGAATATGACGCCTGTGGCAAGACCGGACTACTGTGTGGGCGTTCCAAGACGCAAGACCTATAAGCTGCTTCTGAACAGTGACGACAAGCGATTTGGCGGAAACGGCGCGGAGATTCCGGCCTCCATCCGTGCGGTGCCGCAGCCCAGCGATTACCGGCCGTACCGGATTACCTTTGATCTTCCGGCATCGTGTGCCGTGATTTTCATCTTCTGATAAAGAGACGTTCCGATACAGGCGCCGGATCTCACCGGCCGCCTGTTATCCAACGGCTGTCTGTTCGGCAGAAACGGGCTTGGCGGAGGGGAATTCTTTGGAGGAAACTTCTTCCGAAGCAAGCTCTTCAGGGGAAAGGCGCACGGCGGACAGGCCGGCGGCCTGCTGCAGCAGATAGCGGTATCTTTTCATGACGGCGTTCTGCTCGTAGATGTAGCAGTCGATCAGGTCCGGATCGGTGACATAGTCAAAGCCGGCATACGCGTCCTCCAGCTCGCATCTCGTCTTCTGTAGATCCAGCATCAGGCTTTCCTGGTAAGTGAGAGGCTTGTCCGTTTTGGAGACGAAGCCGCGGCTGAAATTAAATTTCATGTTTTCTTCCTTTCCGGTTTTTGCCAGCAGGTTTTGTATTTAAGTATATACGGCTGCTGGAAAAATATACGTGTCATAATCGTTTTCTATAAAACATAAGCTGTAAGGAAGCGGAGAGGACAGCCGTACACAGTGCAGCAGCCCGGAAAAGAGGAGAACGGAATGGATCACACCATGGGAATACTGATGATAGGCGCGGCCTGTCTGCTGGTTCTGCTCGTGGCCGCCATGCGCAGCAAAACGCAGACTTTTTTGAATTTTATTCTTCGGGCGGTGCTGGGGCTTCTCCTGATCTATTTTGTGAACTCCTTTCTGGACGGGAGGGGGATTCCGGTACATGTGGGATTGGGAGCTGTGAGCCTGCTCGTCAGCGGTGTGTTGGGAGCACCAGGCGTTCTGCTTCTGTATGGAATCGGGATATGCGCATGGCTTCTGGGGTGAAAAAAGCGGCATATGACGGCGGATTCCCAGATCCTGAAAAAGGTTTTTTGACAGCGGAAATGCTGTATTTAAGCCGCTTTCGGGACTTTTTTGGGTACAGTTCCAAAATCTGTTGGAGATAATTTACAAAAATGATTTTTTTGGCCGGCGCCTATGGACAATTTCAAAAAGATGGGCTATACTTCATTTCATCAAACGGAAGCATCTGCTTCTGAATCGGAATATTCCGTTCTGGAAATCCGTTATCTTTTATTCTGATGTACTTTCTTATTTATTTCGTTTGTATTCCTTTTTCCCTGAGAATGATGAGATAAGGAAATTGAGACAGAGGATGTTTTCTGACAGCCAAAGGGGGAATCTTTCTGAGAAAAAATATTCTTGCGATATGTGATGAAGAGCAGGATTATGCCTGCCATTTTCTGGATTATCTGAGCCGGAGCGGGAGCAGGGAGAGCTTTCCCTTTGAGATACGGGTGTTCACGGAGAGGGAGTCCTGGGAACGGTTTCTGGGACAGAACAGCGTACCGGTCCTGCTCGTTTCCCAGCCGCTTTATGAGCGGTATGCGGGAGACTGGGAAGCCGGTCAGGTGATCGTTCTGGCAGAAGGCGGAGAAGGGCCGCCTGGAGAGCTGTGGATTGAGAAGTATCAGTCCGTGGAGACGGTGGTCAGAAGGGTTCTTGAGCTGTCTGCCGAGAGGGGACTTCTTCCCCCGGCAGCCCGTGTTGGAGAGCGGCAGGGAATGAAGCTGATCGGCATCTATTCACCGGTGGGACGGTGTCTGCAAACCACATTTTCTTTTACTCTTGGGCAGCTTCTTGCCCGAAAACACAAAGTGCTTTATCTGAATTTTGAATGTTTTTCCGGCCTGGGGAAAATGCTGAGACAGGAATTTCAGGCGGATCTGTCGGATCTGATCTATTTCCTGCACAACGGGGACGGAAGATTTCCCTATCGTCTGGAAGGGATGACGCAGAAGGTGAACGGCCTGGATTATATTCCGCCCGCCTTTTCCTGTCTGGATCTGCAGAGGGTGGAAAAGGAAGAATGGCTGGCATTGCTGGACGAGCTGGGACAGAGCGGATTGTATGAATATGTCATTCTGGATTTGTCGGAGGTGATCAACGGGCTGTTTGACATTCTGAAGCTCTGCTTCCGGGTCTATACAATCGTCCGGGAGGATGGCTTTGCGGCGGCAAAGCAGGCGCATTATGAGGAGCTTCTTACCTGCCTGAATCATGAGGATATTCTGGAGAATACCCGAAAATGCAGACTTCCTATTTTCCGGCAGCTGCCGCAGGACATGGAAAATCTGACCAGAGGCGAGCTGGCAGAGCTGGTGCAGAAGCTGATTGCGGAGGATCTGAAGGAATGACAGAGGAAAGAAAAGAAGAATATCTGAAAATCAAGGAGGAAATCCGCAGACAGCTGATTGGAAGCATGGATTTTACCAGGGAAATCACGGATGATGAGCTGCAGGAGGCGATCGCGGAACGGCTTCGGAGCAGACAGTTTGCCGGAAAG
>CALWRQ010000172.1 GCA_944383965.1 uncultured Lachnospiraceae bacterium | reverse complement strand
TCTCCCAGTTTAGCATAAATCGGAGAATAAATCAGCCTGATATTTTCTGCTTTCCAGCATTTTCCGGAAGCTGTCCTTTACTCCTGCCACATCCTCCTTATAGGTCATGCCATACCAGACATCGCCGGTCTTCAGGACCTTTACCGACATCTTCCCCTGCTCCAGCAGCTCACCGATGAAGGTCGGAATCAAGTACTCTGCTTTCAGAGGATCTGCAGGCACCTCTTTCTCAAAAAACTCTTTGAAGCCCTTTTCCAGCACACTGAGAAACTCCGGAGTCAGCCCCCACATATTCATGGAAACCAGAGAATCTGTATCAATGGCCACACCATCGGCCTGGGCGCCGTTTTCCGTCTTCACAATATTTTTGGTTTCCACAACCTCTGTCAGATTGTTCTCCTCATTCATCCTGCAGATTCCGCGGGTCACTCCGCCATGATCGGACAGCGTATTTTTCAGTACAAATCCGGCCATGCAGGCTTTTCCGCCGTCGAGCAGATACTCATGAACCGCTTTAAAGCCCTCTTTGCCGTAATAGTCATCGGCATTGATCACGATAAACGGCGTATGGATGACCTCTTTGGCCGCAAGGACCGCCTGGCCCGTTCCCCATGGCTTGGTACGGCCCTCCGGCAGAGTGCCGGGAATGTCATTGATATCCTGAAAAGCATAGTCCACCGTCACATTGTGGGCGCTGCAGATCGAAGCGATCCGATCCCCGATGACCTCTTTGAACTCCTTTTCAATATCCTTGCGGATAATAAATACCACATGGTTGAAACCGGCCTCAATGGCGTCATGGATGGAGTAATCCATGATGATATGATTGGAGTCATCCACCGGCTCCAGCTGTTTGATGCCTGTTCCGAAGCGGCTGCCGATCCCGGCGGCCATGATCAGTAAGGTTGTGTTTTTCATTGATATCTGTCCTTTCTTCTATAATCTATAGCATTTCCCCATCTGCTCTGAGCAGCTCCCCGTAAGCATCCGGAGCCATGGCCTTCTGATATCGATATCCCTGCATTACCCTGACTCCCTGCTCCCTTAAGAACTGTTCCTGCTCTGCTGTTTCCACGCCTTCCGCAATCACTTTTTTGTTCAGGCTTTCCGCCAGGAGTATGAGCGATCTCAAAATCGTTTCTCCCTCCGGGCTGCCGATTTTCCAAATCAGCGTGCTGTCCAGCTTGAGAATATCAAAGGGAATGTCTACCAATGTGGATATGCTGGAATAGCCTACCCCGAAATCATCCAGCAGTATGGCAAATCCCTGCTCATGCAGGTATCTGCACAGATCAGTCAGGTGGCGGTTTTCCAGAATCTGCCAGGTCTCCGTGATTTCAAACTGTATCAGATCATGAGAAATCTGATATTTCTCCATCAGCTTCAGACACCGGTCGATAAAACTGCAATCATATGTATTTTCCCGGGACAGGTTCAGGGAAACAGGCAGGACCTGTCTGCCCCCATCCAGCCACCGGCGGATATCCTGACAGACCTTTTCAAAAACCATAAAGTCAAATTTATCGATCCATTCGTTATCTTCAAAAAACTTTATGAATGTTTCCGTACTGATGTCGGAAATCTCTGCTCCCGGTCTTGCCAGAGCTTCGCAGGAGCTGTAAGAAGCACTTTCCAGATCATATTTAGGCTGATACCAGACCTCAAAGCTTTTTTCCTCCAAAGCCTTGATCAGCCGGTCCTGGAGCAGTTTGTGCTGCAGATAGATGCGTCTCAGATCCGCATCATATTCACAGCAGGTATTTCCAGAGTCCTTTTTCCTGTGCTGACAGGCAATCATCGCTTCGCTGTACAGAACGTCGATCACATCCATGGACGGATAGCGTTTATCAACGCCTTCCCCATAGGAAATCCCCACGGAAAACTCCATTTTGAACCTTTGATTCTGCCTGTACAGAGCCTCCAGGTCATCCAGCAGCATCTTCAGCCGCTCCTGAACCTCTTCCTTCTCCTCAAAAAGCCACAGCATACAGAAATGATCCGCATAGGCTCTGCACAGCAATTCCTGTTCCTTACAATGTTTCTTTAAAATGTGGTGAATGCTTTTTAACAGCTCGTCCCCTTCCACAAAGCCGAATATGTCATTATAGATCTTGAATTTTTTGATATCCAGAAGCACAAGGGCACTTTTTGCCGTGCGGATCTGTTCCGCCGCTCTCTGCTTAAAGCTCAGATAATTCATGTCATCCGTAATCGAGTCATGATATATCACGTATCTGACTTCTTTAAAATGCTGTGTCCTGATCAGAAGGAAATAGGCAATGGACAGTCCGGCAAAAATAATCTGGCCAATGAGCACGACCTGAAGCGTCACAAATCCCCGATTCGTTTCCTGATTGAGCAATGCAGAAGTAGGCGCAATCGTCAGCAGATAAAGGTCCTTATCATATATTTTTTCTGCATATGCCAGTTTTTCCTGGTCCGTGGAATAATAAATGAATGTATTTTTTAACGCTTTTTCCAATACCTCCCGCATATGGCTGACCAGAGTTTCACTTCCATGGTCATCCTCCAGAAGATCGAGAATTTCCGTATGGCCTTCGGCAAGATTCACACTGGAATAGTAAACGTAACCGGCATCATCCAGCAGATACTGTTCCAGCCGGTCTGAAATCTGAAGATCGCGGGAAATATACTCATCAAGAATATTCAGCCGGTCCACCAGCACGATCGTCGCAAGAACTTCCCCATTTTCATCCTGAGCTCTTCTGACTGCATAGGTGCAGAAATTTCCACCTGTGTATTTTGTCATGACATCCCGGCTGCCTGCCGTGATCTCTCTGAGCAGATCCTGATCGCCGCCGGTCAGTTCTCCCTGCTGCTGGTAGGAATACACCTCGTCTCCTTCCATCACCCACATATCCATCAGATCCAGACTTTCATACATGGACCTGACTGCCTGAATCTGCCGGTAATCCACATCGTTTGAAATGCAGAACTTCATATATTCCAGAAAATTGTCCATTCCTTCTATATGGTTATAGATCAGGGCAGTGGTTTTGTCACTGTAGGACTGAATCAGATGCTCATTCTGCTTTTTTACCTTATCTGATATCACGTATACTGCCGTATAAAAGGAAATAACTGCCATAAGCAGCATAATTACGCAGTAGATAAAGATATAGGTTTTTATTCTGCTTTTTCTGACGCTGGTGTCTGTCTGTCTCATTTATCCTGTCTCCGTTTT
>CALWRQ010000171.1 GCA_944383965.1 uncultured Lachnospiraceae bacterium | reverse complement strand
AAAAAACTGTTGAAATCTGTAAAAAAGTGTTATATAATGATTTGATGTGTAGATTTCTTTTTTGAAAGGACGTTATTCAGTGGGAAAAGAACCAGCAGCTTTTTTGGAAAAACTTCAGAAACTTGTAAACCAGGGAAAGGCGAAGGGAAATACTCTCGATATCGGAGAGATCAACGACTGCTTCCTGGGTGAAGAGCTGAACGCAGAGCAGATGGACCATATTTATGCGTACCTGGAGGAACACAATATTGATGTGGTTCCCGTAATGGACGATGCCAGCCTGGCGGACGAGGTACTGCTGCTCGACGATGATGTGGATGACAGTTTCATGAAGGACTCCGAGAACGAGGAGGACATCGACCTGGATGCCATTGATTTGCTGGAGGGGATAGGTACAGAAGACCCGGTCCGGATGTATCTGAAGGAGATAGGGACTGTGCCGCTGCTGTCAGCAGAAGAAGAATTAAATCTGGCAAAGCGGAAGGCAGAGGGCGATGAGTATGCAAAAGAACGGTTGATCGAGGCGAACTTAAGATTGGTGGTCAGTATTGCAAAACGCTATACGGGCCGCGGCATGAGCTTCCTGGATCTGGTACAGGAAGGCAATCTGGGCCTGATCAAGGGCGTAGAAAAATTTGACTACACAAAGGGATACAAGCTGAGTACATATGCGACCTGGTGGATCCGTCAGTCTGTGACCAGAGCCTTGGCGGATCAGGCGAGAACTATCCGTGTACCGGTGCATATGGTGGAAACGATCAATAAGATGTCCAAAATGCAGAGAAAGCTCACTCTGGAACTGGGATATGAGCCGTCTGTGACAGAACTGGCGGAAGCATTGGATATGAGCGAGGATAAGGTGATGGAGATCATGCAGATCGCCAGAGAACCGGCATCCCTGGAAACTCCCATCGGAGAGGAAGATGATTCCAACCTGGGTGATTTCGTGGCGGATTCCAATGTGGTCACCCCGGAGGGAAATGTGGAGTCTGTAATGCTGAGAGAGCATATCGATGCACTTCTGGGAGATCTGAAGGAAAGAGAGAGACAGGTCATTGTGCTTCGGTTCGGACTGGAGGACGGTCACCCGAGAACACTGGAAGAGGTGGGCAAGGAATTCAATGTGACCAGAGAACGTATCCGTCAGATCGAGGCGAAAGCACTGCGCAAACTGCGCAATCCGGTCCGCAGCAAGAGGATTCGGGATTTCCTGTAATGATAAGCGGAAAAGCCTGCGTGCAATCAGAAGGATGTCTGTAGAACGGACATCCTTTTTCGCGGGCAGAAGCGGTACGGGTAATTCCGGCTGCCGGAGAAGGAGAAGCAATGAACAGAAGGAACTACCAGAAAGAGATGGAAGAACATATTCTGCGGGCACAGAAGGAGGGAAAGGTTCCCAGACTTCTTCTTCACAGCTGCTGTGCGCCCTGCAGCAGCTATGTGCTGGAATATCTGTCCGGATATTTTTCCATCACGCTTTTTTATTTCAATCCTAATATCTATCCTCCGGAGGAATATGAAAAACGGGTGGAAGAGCAGGCCAGGCTGATTGAAGAACAGCCCCATCTTTATCCGGTGACTCTTCTGAAGGGCGAGTATGATCCCCGGCGCTTTTTTGAAGCGGCGAAGGGGCATGAAAAGGACCGGGAGGGAGGAGAACGCTGCTTCCGGTGTTATGAGCTCAGGCTTCGGGAAGCTGCAGAGATGGCAGCTGAGGGCGGATATGATTATTTTACGACGACCCTGTCCATCAGTCCGCTGAAAAATGCGGAGAAGCTCAATGAGATCGGGGAAAAGGCAGCGGAAGAATTCGGCGTAGCCTATCTTCCGTCGGATTTCAAGAAAAAAGGCGGGTATCAGAGATCGGTGGAACTGTCCAGGGAATATGGCCTTTACCGGCAGAATTTCTGCGGGTGCGTCTATTCCAGAGATGGTCTTGACACCCCCGGGTATTTGTAATAAAATTTTATCAGAAATTTAGAAAAGGGGAGAAACGGGCATGGTATCAAAAGTAGTGACCGTGACGAATCCGTCGGGCCTCCATTTAAGGCCTGCCGGTGTGCTGTCCCAGACGGCGATGAAATATCAGTGCAATATCATTATTGAATGCGGCGATAAAAAGATTGTTGCAAAGAGCGTACTGAACGTAATGGCTGCCGGAATCAAACAGGGAGCGGAAGTGACTGTGATCTGCGACGGAGAGGATGAAAAAGAAGCTCTTCAAGATGTGGCAGGAGCCATTGAGCGCGGATTGGGAGAAGTATGAGAGAGGGAGTGCCGATGAAGCGGCACTCCTTTTTCGCATCCTGTAGCGGGAGAGTGCTTCATTCGAAATCAGGGTATTTGCAAATAGGGAAAATTGTGGTACACTGAGAGATGTGCATAATAACAATTTCATATGAAAGGCAGAGTAGGCGTATGCGCGTTAAGTGCCGGCTGTACAGGGAGTTGACAGCCGGACGAAAAGAAATTCTTGCGGTGCGTATGCCGCATCCCGCTGCATCGGAGAAATTATCTCCACTTGTAGTACGCGATGAATCTGCAAAGGAGGTAATTTTTTATGAAAAAAATGGCAACTTTGTTCAGAACATCCATGGACGAGCTGAGAAATGTCCGGAATTTGGCGATGATCGCCCTGTTTGGGGGAATGTCGGTGGTGATGGGATACTTCACCATTCAGATCGGCGATTTCCTGAAAATCGGCTTTTCCACAATTGTTCAGCAGTTTGTCTATTATCTGTTCGGCCCCGGAACCGGTATGCTGTTTGCCGGAGCCATGGACCTGCTAAAATTTGCAGTAAAACCTACGGGCGCCTTTTTCCCGGGATATACCCTGAATGCCATGGTGGCAGCAGTTCTGTACGGCTTTTTCTATTACCGTCAGAAGATTACCCTGCGCCGTGTCCTGACGGCACAGTTTGCAGTGGCGCTGCTGTGCAATGTATGCCTGGGAACACTTTGGTGGCATATGACGACTGCACAGGCAGACAGAGCATTTCTGCCGGTGCTTGCTGCAAGGGCGGGAAAGAATCTGGCTCAGTGGCCTCTGAATTCCATGCTGTTTTACGGAGCGTGGGAATTTATGGAAAAAGCAGGGGTATTCCGGGAGATCAGAAAGCACATTTATACAAGAAGGGTTTAAAAGAGAAGGAGGATCGGTTATGAGCACAAGTTGTTCAGGAAACTGCTCCAGCTGCGGAGAGAGCTGCAGCAGCCGCACATCGGAG
>CALWRQ010000170.1 GCA_944383965.1 uncultured Lachnospiraceae bacterium | reverse complement strand
GGCTTTGGAGTTTTCCTCCCGGGCAAAAGAAGCGTGCCATACTTTGGGGTTGATGAAGATCACATCATTTTCTTCCAGATAATAAGTATTCTGACCGCAGCAGTATTCTGCTTTTCCTTTCAGAAGAATATCAATTTCATAATCATAATTGTGCCAATGATACCGGTAATTGTAAAGCTCATGGGCACAACAGGCGATAAACAGATTGTCTTTGGGCCATTGCATCTGATAACATAACTGTTTCTGCATCTGTGATTCCTCCGTACAGTTATCCGGCCGCTTGGCCGCATTGCAGGATGATAGGGTTTCCGGTTTTCGGGATTGTGTGTTAAAATTATCTTACATGAAAATCTGAATTTTTTCCACATGGAAAATGTTCGGATTCATCCGGAGAGAAAAAGAGAATCAATCGGATAAAATTGCTCATATTGCACGAAAAAAAAGAAAAATAAAAGGATATAAAGTCATAATATATAAAAAAACATGCCTGGGCGAGCGGACCGGACTGAAGTCCGGGAAGGAAAATACAGAGGGAAAAACAGGGAAAATATTTGGAATTCTTGTTGAAAAAAATAAACGGTTTACGAGGCGGAACCGCTTTTCAGTCCGGCCCGGCAAGGTTTTCACGCGAATAAAAGCAATGACCGAAAGGGGGAAAAAGAGTATATTGAAGGCAGATAAGGTCTGAACGGATCCGCGGACCGGAATAAACGTGATAAGCGTGAAACGAAAGGAAGAAACAGTATGAATACCCAGTTAGTAATATGCATCGTGATCTTTGTATTGACACTGGTAAGCTACATGCTTAACAAAATACCTATGTGGGTAACCGCAATGATTTCCATGTGTGCCCTGTATATCACCGGCTGTATTGATGCGGCGGGAGCGCTGGCAGGCTTTTCCAACGTGAATACGATCCTGATGGCGGCAATGTTCATTATTGCAGCCGGATTCCGTAGGACTTCTATGGTCAATACCCTCTGTGATTTCATTATGAAGCTGACAAAAGGTTCTTTTAAAATGGCATATCTGGGCTATCTGCTTATTGCCCTGCTGCTGACGAACTTTATATCCAGCCCCATGGTTGTGTATGCAATCGTTTCCACACTGCTTTGTGCGTATCTGGACAAAACAGGAAAGAGCCGTTCCAAGTATGTATTCCCCCTGATGGTGGTGTGCGTTTCCTGCTGCGGTATCCTTCCTCTGGCATCTGCCATACAGTCAGCCGGACAGTATACCGGATTTCTCGAGACATACGGATTTGATTTCAGCTTTGACGCCATGTACTTCTTTATCGGGTGCTGGCCGATCCTGATTGTTGTGCCGCTGTGGGCTCTGTTTATCGGACCCAGATTCCTTCCGGAACAGCCGCCGCTGCCAATCGCTGCAAAAGAGGAAGGCAGAAAACAGGGAAATCAGGCTCTTGCACCGGTCAAGGACAAGATCGGAATTGCTCTGTTTTTCCTTTCCATCTTCGCACTGGTATTCTCCGCTCAGCTGGGGCTGGAAACCTGGTTCGTGGCAATGGCAGGTGCTCTGCTTATGGTACTGTTTGGAATCGTAGATCAGAAAAATGTTCTGAAGGACATTCCGTGGGATATGCTTCTTCTCTACGTGGGAGCGCTTGCGTTAGGTACGGCTCTTACCAATACGGGAGCCGGAGATATGATCGGAAACTGGCTGGCAAATGCAGTAGGAGGAACACACAATAACTATCTGCTGGGCTTCCTGTTCTTTGTCATTCCGTTTGCAATTACTCAGTTCATGCTGAACCGCGCCGTTTCTGCAGTGTTTATCCCGATCTGCCTGCTGACGGCAAATGCTCTGGGAGCAAATCCCATCGGACTGATGCTTCTGGTAAATGCAGGATGTCTGACTGCTTTCATGACACCTATGGCAACTCCTGCCGTACCTCTTTCCATGGCAGACGGAGGCTACGACCTGAAAACAGTGGTAAAAGGCGGTGCGCTTATTTCCCTGATTCTGCCGGTAGTATATATTTTCTATGTAATGACCGTATTTCCGGCCTTTTAGATTGAAGCCATGAAGAAAACAGCCGCTTAAAAGGCACAGATTGAAGGAGGAAGATATCATTGAAGATAACTGATGTAAAACTTACATTTGCGAAGCATTATCTGTTCGTACATATTTACACGGATGAAGGGATCGTTGGTCTGGGAGAGGCCGGGAACTGGGGCCATCTGATGGCTACGGCTGAAGCCATAAAGAAATTTTCCGGTTACCTGATCGGGAAAGACCCGTCCCGGATCGATGATATCGGACAGAACCTGTATCGCTCTCTTTATTTCCGGGGATCTGTGATCATGAGCGCCATATCTGCTATTGACATTGCTCTTTGGGACATCAAAGGGAAAAAGCTGGGGGTTCCCGTTTATGAACTGCTGGGCGGAAAAACCAGAGACAGGGTGCGGGTATATGCATCTCCCATGTCAAAGGAAACAGATCCGGAGGCTCTTAAGCAGAGCTATAAGGATCTGAAGGATCATGGCTTTACAGCAGCGAAAATATTCGTAAACGGTCCCATCCGATCTGAAAACGGAGGAAGAGATGAGTTCTTCTGCGGAAGAGTGGAGGATGAGCTGGAAAAAGTGGCAATGATCCGTGAGGCTGTGGGTAAGGATTTTGACCTGATCCTGGAGGCGCACAGAGGAATGACTGTGCCGGAGGCGATCGCCTTCGGCCGAGAGGTGGAGAAATACCGTCCCATGGTGTTTGAAGATCCGGTTACTCCGGATAATCTGGACACGATGGCAGAGGTGGCATCTAAAATCGGGGTTCCTATTGCCACCGGAGAGCGGTTTATCAATATCAAGGAATTTGAAATGCTGTTCAGACGGAATGCAGCCGCCTATGTGCGTCCTGATGTATGTGCGGTAGGAGGAATCACCGCATCCAAGAAGATCTGTGCCGTTGCGGAGGCAAACGATGTGCTTGTGATCCCCCATAACCCGCTGGGACCGGTTTCCACAGCTGCCTGTCTTCAGATCTGTGCGTCCATTCCCAATCTGGGAATTCAGGAGCTTCCCGGATTCTGTTTAAACGGTGCAGAGGATGCCATGGTCCAGAAACCGTTCCAGGTAGAAGACGGCTGCCTGCTCATTCCCGATGCTCCCGGCATCGGCGTGGAACTTTCAGAAAATGCAGCGGAGCTTTTCCCGCTGAATGACCGGGGCGGAATTGTGGCAAAGCGCATGTTTGACGGTTCTGTAAAGGATTGGTGATCAGTATGGCATTTAACAGCAAAAGTGTAAGATTCCGTTTTAT
>CALWRQ010000169.1 GCA_944383965.1 uncultured Lachnospiraceae bacterium | reverse complement strand
AACCGGTGATCGCCCTGGATTTCCGCCACCTTCTCCTCTGGGTAGAGTTTGACAAACTGGGTATCCTGGTTGGTGGTAAGGATAAAGAAGTCCTTGCCTTTCAGCAAAGCGTCTAAATCCAGATAGGGCGGACGCACCGGTGCGTTTTGCGTGGTATGCAGAAAGGTAGCTAGATACCCCCAGTATTCCTCCCGGGAGTCCCAGTGGTGCATCATCCCTGCAAAAGCACCTTTGAAGTGGTACTTCTCAGCGAAAGGCCGGAAATATTTCCGGTAGGAGTCGTTGTCCTCGTAGTAAAAATCGCCGCCACCGGCAGCGGACAGGCCGGAGGCTCCGCCCACTACCACACAGTCAGCCTCCTTTATCTCCTGTACCAACCGATTGATCTGTTCGCTATACGGCAGCGGCTTTTTGTCAGTCAGCTGATACGGGGTACTGCCGGAAGCATAGACATGATAGTATTTGGAGTAATTCATCTGGGTCTGCATGACCAGATTCTCATAGAAGCCCATTGTCACCATTCCTTTCAGCCGGATGTTATTTTTATTTTTACTTCAATTCATCTTAGCATCCGCTTGCGCAGCTGTCAATATGTTGTTATAATAAAAATAACATCAAATGTCAAAAGGAGATCAGGCAATGAAATACCCCACCCGGCTCAGCGATGCTGTTCATATTCTGGCCTTTATTGCTCTGTACCCGGATTGCGACCTGACCAGCAACAAACTGGCAGAGAGTGTCCAGACGAATCCTGCCTATGTGCGACAGCTCATGTCCGCCTTGCGGAAGGGAGGACTGCTAGTCAGCGTGAAGGGACATCCCCGGCCTGCCCTGGCCCGTGAGCCGGAGAAAATCACTCTGCTGGATGCCTATCGGGCAGTGGAGGGCAACAAACCCCTGCTCCATCAAGACATCCACACCAACCCCGCCTGCGGCGTAGGCGTGAATATCCAACTGGTACTGCGTGATTTTTACCTAGACATTCAAAAAACAGCCGAACACAAAATGCAAGAAATCACGCTGAAAGATGTACTGGAACAATATCACATAAAGTTGGAAGGGATTCACACATGAAAATCGGATTGGTTGTGGAAGGCGGCGGGATGAAGTGCGCCTATAATGCAGCGATCCTGGACGCTTTCCTGGATCATAATATCACATTTGCTTACTGCATTGGCGTGTCTGGCGGGTCTGGAAACCTGGCCAGCTATCTGGCCGGACAACGGGGACGAAATCTGCGCTTTTTCACGGAGCATATTCACAACCCCGGCTATTTTGGGTTAAGAAGCTTCTTGAAGACCGGCGACTTGTTCGGGCTGCAATACATTTATGGGACCTTGACCAATTCTACGGGGAAGGACCCTCTGGATTTTCCCACACTGAAAAATAACCCGGCAGAATATGAGGTAGTGGTGACCAACGCCTTGACCGGAAGGGCAGAGTATTTTGGGAAAGAAACGATGGCTCAGGACGACTATCGACTCATTATGGCATCCAGCGCCATTCCTGCCGCCTGCCGTCCGGTAGAATTAAACGAAATCCCCTACTTTGACGGCGGCCTTTCGGATGCCATCCCGGTATCGCGGGCGTTGGAAAAAGGCTGCGACCGTCTGGTAGTTATCCTGTCCAAAATGAGAGATTACGTCCGCAAGCCTCAGGGGATGCGGTTCCTCTACACCATGCGCTGCCGACAATATCCACAGATCGTATCCCTGATTGACCACCGACATATCGTCTACAACCAAAATCTGCAGGAGGTTTTTGCTCTGGAACGCGAAGGCAAAGCATTTGTTTTTGCTCCCAGCCATCCTGTCCATGTGGGAACCTATTCTATGAATGAACAGGCGGAATTGGAGCTGTATTCCCTTGGCATGGAGGATTTCCGCAAACAGCAGGATGCTCTTGCGGCGTTTATGACGGAGTAATTTGCGCAAACTAGTGCAAAAAGAGGCAACTATGGTGTCCCCATCTTAAATTGCACCCACAACATCAGGCCTGAGGCATCTCAAAGGCGACATTTCTTTTCTCTCCGGCCTATGGTATGATAGGCTTCAAGGAGGGGTGCTAAATGACTCAAAACCACTTGCCCCACAACCACGGACAGACTATCGAGCAGGAACTGGAACAGATGCCAAGCGCAGAAAACTTTCAGGCCGCAGCCAGTATTTTTAAACAGTTGGGGGATAGCAGCCGTATTCGCATTTTTTGGCTGCTGTGCCACTGTGAAGAGTGCGTCATCAATCTTTCGGCCATGGTGGACATGAGCAGTCCTGCGGTTTCCCACCACCTTAAGCAGTTGAAATCAGCAGGTCTGATTGTCAGCCGCCGGGACGGGAAAGAGGTTTATTATAGGGCTTCCGATACCGAAGCGGCCCAGAATTTCCACCACATGATTGAGTGGATTGTAAAGATCACCTGTCCGTCGCAAGCAGAAAGGTAGAAAGGAACACCATGAAAAACGAAGAAGCCAAGGTTATCGCTCAAAAACTTCAAGCCATTCCAAACGGCACCCTTTCTGTGAAACACTGCCGGGCTGGTGAAATGGGCAGCACACTCTTTGGAGAACAGTTTCGGGCAGTTACCTCCGGGAAAGGGTGTATGACAGCATACGAAACCTTTCCCGGAATAGAGGTCTCCTCCAGTATTTTTCTTGCTTCAGAGATCAAGTTCCGGCACGATGCTTCGGATTCTGTTTTGGAAATTTACTATTGCCGCAGCGGCCGTGTGGGCTGGAATATGCAGGGCGGTACTGCCGTCTATTTAGGCGCGGGTGATGTGACCGCGCACAGCATGGCCTGCTGTGCAGATTCCGCCATGATGTTTCCACTGGGATATTCGGAGGGAGTTTCCATTTCTGTGGATCTGAAGCAGCTACCTTCCATTTGTCCGGAAATTTTGAAGGACGCTGGCGCAGAAGCCGACCAGTTGCGGGAGAGATTCTGCTCCGGAAAGCCCTCCGCAATCCCGTCCTGTTCCGATTTGGAGCATATTTTTGCTCCACTCTTTTCTGCTCCTGCGTCCGTTCAAGTTTCCCTCTTGAAACTGAAGGTGCTGGAAATGCTGATCTATCTGAGCAACCTGAAGCCAGAGCGGAAAGAATTGACTCAATACTTCTCCCGGCAAACCGAATTGATAAAAGAAATTCATCGCCAGCTGACGGAGCACTTGGATCAGCGATTTACGATTGCAGAACTATCCAAACAGTATTTGATAAACAGCTCTACCCTTAAGGAGATATTCAAGGCAGTCTACGGCCAGCCGATAGCCAACTATATGAAGGAATATCGGGTACGCCAGGCTATGAAACTGCTGCGTGAAACAGATGCCTCCATCGCCGATATTGCCAACCAAGTGGGATACGAAACTCAGGGAAA
>CALWRQ010000168.1 GCA_944383965.1 uncultured Lachnospiraceae bacterium | reverse complement strand
GTGACTAAAATATAACACAAAGTTGGTATCCCTGCTTTTTAATTATTCAGTTGTAACACATGTATTGTAATCCTACAGCGGAGAAAGCTTCTTCATAAAATTATGGTTGACAATTAAATTGGATTTTGTTATTCTGAACAAGACAAGAACATATCGTTATAGTGTGTTACTGGGAATCCAGGCATTAGCTATCCGGAACCGCACCTGCAGGTGCGTCTGGTAGTTGATGCCTTTTTTGTTGTACACAGATTCAAAAAAGGATGGAAAACCGGAAGCGCCGTAGGAAAGGAGGGAAAAAACAGGACAGGCGGCATAGCGGATGAAAAAAATGGGGATCATGAGAGAAACTGTAACGGTAAAAAGATTCGGAAAGAAAGGAAAAGGAAGAGTATGAAAGACAAAATTTTCAGCGTCCTGCAGAGAGTGGGCCGCAGCTTTATGCTTCCGATCGCGATTCTGCCTGTGGCAGGACTGCTTCTTGGAATCGGAAGTTCATTTACCAATGCAACAACGATTTCCACCTATCATCTGGAGAGTATTCTGGGGGACGGAACGCTGCTGAATGCTCTGCTGATTATTATGAGCAAGGCAGGAAATGTTATTTTTGATAATCTGCCTCTGATCTTTGCTGTAGGGGTGGCCATCGGAATGGCAAAGGAAGAGAAGGAAGTTTCTGCGCTGTCTGCGCTGATTGCATTCTTTGTTATGCATATTTCTATTAACGCAGTGCTTCTGGTCAGTGGTAAGGTTCTGCCGGATGGTACAGTGGCAGAAGGCGTACTGGACGGAACCATTGCAAATGTATGCGGTATGCAGAGCCTGCAGATGGGCGTATTCGGAGGTATTCTGGTAGGACTGGGAGTAGCGGCTCTTCATAACCGTTTCCATAAGATCGTACTGCCCAATGCACTGTCCTTTTTCGGAGGATCCAGATTTGTTCCGATTATTTCCACAGTGGTGTATCTGTTTGTGGGAATCGGGATGTACTTTGTATGGCCGGTGGTCCAGAACGGTATTTTTGCGCTGGGCAGTCTGGTTACGGGAACCGGATACGTGGGAACCCTGATTTTCGGAATTGTGAAGAGAGCATTGATTCCGTTCGGACTGCATCATGTATTCTATCTGCCCTTCTGGCAGACGGCAGTGGGCGGAACCATGATGGTGGACGGACAGCTGATTCAGGGCGGACAGAATATTTTCTTTGCTCAGCTGGCTTCTCCGGATGTGGTGCATTTCAGTGCTGACGCCACCAGATATTTCTCAGGTGAGTTTATCTTTATGATTTTCGGCCTTCCTGGAGCGGCACTGGCGATGTACCGCTGTGCGAAGCCGGAAAAGAAGAAGGCGGCAGGGGGACTGCTGCTCTCTGCAGCTCTGACCTGTATGTTTACGGGAATTACAGAGCCGATTGAATTTTCCTTCCTGTTTGTAGCTCCCATGCTGTTTGCTGTACAGGTGATACTGGCCGGAGCCGCTTACATGATTGCACATATGCTGAATATCGCTGTCGGTCTGACATTCTCAGGAGGACTTCTGGATCTGTTTATTTTCGGTATTCTGCAGGGAAATGCAAAAACCAGCTGGATGCGTATCATACCGGTAGGAATTATATATTTCTTCCTGTATTACTTTATCTTCAGTTTTCTGATCAAAAAGTTCAATCTGAAAACTCCGGGGCGGGAAGATGATGATGAAGAAACAAAGCTGTATACGAAAGCAGATGTGAATGCCAAGAGAGCCGGAGAAAAAGGAGAAGCAGCAGGAAAGGATCAGTTAAGCGAGGCGATTGCAAATGGTCTGGGAGGAAAGAAAAACATTACTTCCGTTGACTGCTGTGCCACCAGACTGCGCTGCTCTGTGGCGAAGTCTGAACTGGTAAATGAAAAACTTCTGAAGGCTACGGGAGCTGTGGGAGTGATCAAGAAAGGTCAGGGCGTTCAGGTGATCTACGGACCGCAGGTAGCGGTGATCAAATCCAATCTGGAGAGTTATCTGGCAACTGCACCTGATGTGGAATATACGGGAGAAGCAGAACCGGTGAACGCAGAATATCCTGCAGGGAATGCTGCCAAAGCAGCAGAAGAAGCGGAAGAACAGAAAGAGGAAAAAACGGTGAGAAAGGTCTTTTCTCCCTTTACGGGAACGGTAAAGCCCATTACAGAGGCTCCGGATCCGGCATTTGCAGAAAAGGCAATGGGGGATGGATTCCTGGTTGAGCCGGAGAAAGGAGAGCTTCTGGCTCCGGAGGACGGAACAGTGGAATTCGTATTTCCTACAGGACACGCTTTAGGCTTCCGAACCGGAGATGGAGTGGAAATGCTGTTTCATATCGGAGTGGATACGGTAAAACTGGACGGAAAGGGATTTAAAGCCCTGGTAAAAGACGGAGATCAGGTAAAAAGAGGTGACAAACTGATTGAGTTTGATTTACAATATATCACAGAGAATGCTCCGTCAAATGTATGCATTACTGTGTTTACAGGAATGCAGGAAGGAGAGGAGATCCGGGTGACGGCCGACAGAGTGCAGGCCCTCGACCAGGCTGCGGAGCTTTTCTAAACCGCAGGCACAGGGGGAAGCAGATATGTATCGGGTGATCAAGGTCTTAAATAATAACGGAGTTCTGGCCTATGATATGGAATGTGGACGGGAAATCATCTTTCTCGGAAACGGAGTGGGATTCGGCAAAAAAAGCGGAGAACGATTTTCGGATGCAAAAGGAGCCTCTGCCTATGCGGCAGAACCGAGGCGGGGAATGGGAACGGCCCTGAAGGCTGTGAACGGGATGGATCCCATCTATCTGGAGATTACGGGAAGAATCATAGAAGAGGCGGAGCAGCAGTGCGGAAAGCTGAACCGGGATATTCTGCTTCCGCTGGCTGACCATATTGCACTGGCGGTTGGAAGAGCCAGGGAAGGAAAGGAATTTCCCAATCCGTTCAATCAGGATATCCGGGCGATGTTTCCTCAGGAATATATGGCTGCAGGACAAGGCAGACGGATCATAGAGGAAGCCACAGGACAGAAACTTTCGGAAGATGAAACAGGATTGATCACCCTTCATATTCATGCAGCGCTGTCAAATGACAATGTAGATGAATCTCTGACAGCGGCCAGACTGGTAAAAATCAGTGTGTCCATGATAGAAAGCGGTCTGGGGGTGAAACTGTCGCCGGACTCGTTAGGATATAACCGTCTGGTCAGCCATGTGCGGTATATGATTTTCAGAATCATGAGAGATGAGCAGGTAAGTCTGGATCTGGAGGATTATGCCAAGGAAAGCTTTCCTGTCTCCTATTCGCTGGCAGAAAAGATATGCAGCACATTGGAAAAAGAACTGAAGCAAAAGATCCGCCGGGAAGAAATCGGCTTTCTGGGGATCCATATTGAAAGAGTGTCACAGATACAGAAAGGGAGCGTCGCAAAATCATCAAAATAGATGATTGAGCGGCACTTCCGCTCGTTACAGCAAAAAATCCGGCGTTCTTCTCTGGT
>CALWRQ010000167.1 GCA_944383965.1 uncultured Lachnospiraceae bacterium | reverse complement strand
GGCCATGACGTGATGAATGAGCTGGCAAAGCGGGGACTGGAAGGAGTGGGAACGGACGTAGACAATATGGACGTGACTGACGCCGCTGCCTGCGAAAGAGTGATAAAAGAAGCAAAACCGGATGCAGTGATGCACTGTGCTGCATATACTGCAGTAGATGCGGCGGAAGAAAATGTAGAACTGTGCAGGAAGATCAACGGGGACGGTACCAGAAATATTGCCCGGGTATGCCGGGAGCTGGATATTCCCATGATGTATATCAGCACGGACTATGTGTTCGACGGCCAGGGTACCAGACCCTGGGAGCCGGACGATGAGAGACATCCGCTCAACGTGTACGGACTGACCAAATACGAAGGAGAACTGGCGGTGGAAGAGCTGCTCACCAAGTTCTTTACCGTCCGCATTGCCTGGGTGTTCGGAGTCAACGGAAAGAACTTTATCAAGACCATGCTGCGTCTGGGAAAGGAAAGGGGAAAAGTCAGCGTCGTAGATGATCAGATCGGTTCCCCCACCTACACCTACGACCTGGCCAGACTTCTGGTGGATATGATTCAGACGGACAAATACGGCCGTTATCACGCCACCAACGAGGGCTTCTGCAGCTGGTATGAGTTTGCCTGCGAGATCTTCAGGCAGGCCGGTATGGACCAGGTGCAGGTGACGCCGGTATCCAGCGGAGAGTTCCCGGTGAAGGCGGTAAGACCCAGCAACAGCCGCATGAACAAGGAAAAGCTCACGGAAAACGGCTTTGAGCGTCTTCCGTCCTGGCAGGATGCGCTGGAGCGGTATTTGAAACTGATTTAAAAGGAGAGACAGGAGTATGGGCAAGTATTTTGGGACAGACGGCTTCCGCGGAGAAGCCAACGTGGATCTGACGGTAGAGCACGCCTACAAGGTGGGACGGTTTCTGGGCTGGTACTACGGAAAAAAGAATCCGGGTGAAAAATGCCGGATCGTCATCGGCAAGGACACCAGAAGAAGCAGCTATATGTTTGAGTATTCTCTGGTGGCCGGTCTGACGGCATCCGGAGCGGATGCGTATCTGCTGCATGTGACCACTACGCCCAGCGTTTCCTATGTCGTGCGTTCCGAAGGATTCCACTGCGGCATCATGATCTCGGCCAGCCACAACCCTTATTATGACAACGGCATCAAAGTGATCAACGAAAGAGGGGAAAAGCTGGAGGAGAGCGTGATCGAGGAGATCGAGAAGTACCTGGACGGAGAGACGGGAGAGATCCCCTTTGCTGTCAGGGATGCAATCGGCAAGACCGTGGATTTTGCAGCGGGAAGAAACCGCTACATCGGCTATCTGATCTCCATTGCTACCCGCTCCTTCAAAAACTGCAGAGTTGCGCTGGACTGTGCCAACGGCAGCGCTTCTGCCATTGCCAAGAGTGTATTTGACGCCCTCGGCGCAGAGACCCATGTGATCAACAATGAGCCCAACGGTCTGAATATCAATACCGGCTGCGGTTCCACCCATATCGAGGGACTTCAGAAATATGTGGTGGAGCAGGGCTGCGATATCGGCTTTGCCTATGACGGGGACGCGGACCGCTGTCTGGCAGTGGACCGGAACGGAAACCTGGTGGACGGTGACCTGATCATGTATATCTGCGGAAAATACATGAAGGCTCAGGGAGCTCTGGTAGGCAATAAGATCGTTACTACCATCATGTCCAACTTCGGGCTTTACAAGGCTCTGGACCGGGAAGGCATCGGCTATGAGAAAACGGCTGTGGGCGATAAATATGTATATGAGAATATGTCTCAGAACGGCTACTGCCTGGGAGGCGAGCAGTCCGGACATATTATTTTCAGCAAGAACGCCACTACGGGAGACGGAATCCTTACTTCGCTGAAGGTGATGGAGGTCATGCTGGAGTCCAAGCAGCCGCTGGATAAGCTGGCTTCTGAGGTGGAGATCTATCCTCAGGTTCTGAAAAACGTGAGAGTGAAGGATAAGAAAACGGCTCAGGATGATGAGGATGTTCAGGCTGAAGTGGCAAAGGTGACGGCGGCTCTGGGAGACGACGGCAGGATCCTGCTGCGCCAGTCCGGTACGGAGCCGGTGGTCCGCGTCATGGTTGAGGCGCCGGATCATGAGACCTGTGAAACGTATGTGGATCAGGTGATCGATGTGATGAAAAAGAAGGGGCATGTGCTGTAAGCGCGGTCCCGGAAGGAACCTGTGCGGGCATCTGCGGCTGAGAGGCGGCGGATGCCCGCTGTGCACAGAAAGAGAGACATCAAGGAGAAAAATCCGATGAAGAAATATGATTATGTTCTTGTGGGAGCCGGACTGTACAGCGGTGTATTTGCTTATCTGGCAGGAAAACAGGGAAAGAAATGCCTGGTGGTGGAGCGGAGAAACCATGCAGGAGGAAACGTGTACTGTGAGGAGATAGAGGGAATCCATGTGCACAAGTACGGCGCTCACATTTTCCACACTTCTGACCGGAAAGTATGGGAATTTGTAAACAGCCTGGCGGAATTCAACCGGTATACCAACAGTCCCATGGCTAATTTCAAGGGACAGATGTATAATATGCCCTTTAATATGAATACCTTCAGCAAAATGTGGGGGATTTCCACTCCGGCCCAGGCAAGAGCCATTATTGAGGAGCAGAGAAAGGGGATCCAGGGAGAACCGAAGAATCTGGAGGAACAGGCCATCAGCCTGGTGGGCATGGATATTTACCGGAAGCTGGTGAAGGGCTATACGGAGAAGCAGTGGGGACGGGAGTGCCGGGATCTTCCGGCGTTTATCATCAAACGTCTGCCGGTGCGCTATACCTACGACAACAATTACTTCAATGATCCTTACCAGGGAATTCCTATCGGCGGCTATAATGTGATCGTGGACAAGCTGTTTGAGGGCTGCGATATGGAACTGGGAAAGGATTATCTGGAGAATAAGGAGCACTATGACAGCCTGGGAGAAAAGGTGGTCTATACGGGAACCATTGACGAGTATTTCGGTTTCTGCTACGGAAAGCTGGAATACCGCAGCCTGCGGTTTGAGACGGAGGTAAAGGACACGGATAATTACCAGGGCGTGGCCGTGGTAAACTATACGGACCGGGAGACTCCCTATACCAGAATCATTGAGCACAAGCATTTTGAGTTCGGTACCCAGGAGAAGACCGTCATTACCAGAGAGTATCCTGTGACCTGGAAGGAGGGCATGGAGCCCTATTATCCGGTAAATGATGAAAAGAACCAGGAACTTTATCAGAAGTATGCGGAACTGGCACAGAAGGAAAGCCGGGTGATCTTCGGCGGACGTCTGGGTGAGTACAAATATTATGATATGGATAAGGTAATCGCTTCTGCCATGGAGGCAGCGGAGAGAGAACTGGGAAAGACAGAATAAAAAAGAAGGCTCGGAATCCTGCTTATGGATTCCGGGCCTTTTTCGGTTTTCCTGTGAATTCGCAGACAGAGAGTTATCTGCCGGCCATGATCTCGCTCAGAGCGTCTGTCAGAAGCCGGTCGT
>CALWRQ010000166.1 GCA_944383965.1 uncultured Lachnospiraceae bacterium | reverse complement strand
TTCCGTGGTCAGCCCGGAGTGGGCATGATTGGATACCGCAATCCGGCTGTCCAGATAGGCCGAAAGCATCTGTCCCCAGCCGCTGTAGCTCGCACCCGGCGCGTATGGGTAATCCGCGCTCTGGTCCGTCACCGTGGAATCCCCGCCGATATAGATTACAGGACACTCAACCGGTTCAATCTGAACCCCGGAAAGCGCCGCTCCCTTTCCGATGAGAGCGATATCCACCGTGGTATCCGGGTACATTTCCGTTTTCCCTCTGGGGACAATAGCAGAGACATTCACGATGCCTTCCACCATCTGACGCTGTCCATACTGCAGGATCCCCTTCCAGGCGAGATGCCTTCTTCCCAGAAACAGAAGAGCCTCCGTTTCCATTTCCGCACATCCGGTCAGGCTTACCTTGATCCGGTAATTGCCCTCCTTCTTCACATCCGCCTTGAAGAGAAGCGGAATCCGCCGTCCTGTGCTCTCCCATTCTTTTCCGTCGTAATTTTTGCCCGCACCATTCGTGCCGATACAGTCTGCGATCAGGCAGCCTTCTTCTCTCATTTCCAGCTGAGTGATGTCCTCATCCTGATACCACCAGACCGGTTCAAAGCCGGAGTTCAGCTCCGGAAGGCGCAGAAGCTCCTGCTCCCTCCGGATTTTTTCCGTCACGAATCCCCAGCCCTGTTCGGCTGTATAGGGAACCGGCTGTGTCACTGTAATGACCGGTGCTTCTTTTGCATATGCTTCGTTTCCAAATTGAAAATGCAGAACGCTCATTTACAGCGCACCATCCTTCTCAATCTGATCGGATACCAGCAGCTTGGAGAAAAAGGCAAGCGCAAGTCCCTGTCCCCATCCCTGGATCCAGTCTCTGCTGATGTTGCGGTAGCCCTCGATGTCCTTCATGACTGCAGTGCCGCCGGATACGTTCATCACCTTTCCGTCCTCGCTGACGTTGGCAAGAAGTCCCTTGATGGCCTTGTTGATGTATTTGGAGTGAAGCGGATTTCCTCTCTCCAGCATGGCCGCCGCGATTCCTGCGGAAGCGGAAATTTCCTCATAGGATTCCGGGTCATCCAGAACCGTTCTCCAGAGACCGTTTTCCGTCTGCAGAACCTTCAGCGCGGAGAGCTGCTCGTTGAGGGAGCCCGCCACATCCATGTACTTGGGATACAGATAACATTCCGGAAGCCTTCCGCCCACCTGGGACATGGTGTAGGCAGCCCACGCATTTGCCCTTCCCCAGTAAATGCCGGACATGTGGTCCTTCGTGATGTTGTTGTAGCCATGATAATACAGACCGTTTCCAGGATTCTGCAGATACTTGATGTGCCAGTACCACTGGTTCAGCGCATCGTTGATCATGTCCTCGTCCTTCAGCTTCACACCCACACGAAGCAGAACGAAAGCCGCCATGAACAGAGTATCAGCCCAGGCCTGCTCCGGGAAGTCATTGTTGGCGGATACCGTATGCTGCAGCACATGGTCGCCGAAACGAAGGGCATCGTTTCTGATGTAGTCAACCTTGCTCATCAGGATATCCCAGTAGCGCTGTTCTCCCGTTGCCTCATACAGCGTAATCAGGCAGTGGCCCATGGCACAGGCGTTTACTGTCCATACCTTCGGGAGTCCAAGATCGATCAGCTCGTCCACCCTGTCCTTTAAAAGCTTCAGGTATTCTTCCTTTCCCGTCTTTTCATAAGCCTCACTGACTCCGTAGTAGGCAACGCCGCAGGGCCAGTCCCAGGTCAGATCCATATTCATGGTCTTATGTACGATGCGGTCAATCACATCCTCGATTTGATTCCTGTCATACTCCAGCTTCAGCATACTTCCTCCATTCTGCCCGCCTCTCATCATAAAGAAAAGGGCTTGTCTTTTTTTCCATCATACTGTTCTGCCGTCTATCCTGCAATAATCATTTTTCAATCGGAATAATCCGTTCTTTTCCGGCTCTCTTCAGGTATGATTTTGCTTTTTAGAAAAGCCCCCCAACCAAAGCCGGGGGGCTTCCTCACCATGTGATATTCCCGGTCGGTCAATTCCGGCATTCAACCGTCTGCATAGGATCGGGAAATATTATGTTCTTCTCTTCTTATTCAGGAAGATGTGTGGTCAGACCATTGTCGTAAGCTTCGCCTCTCTGGTCGATGATCTCCTGATATCCGGCATCCAGGTATTCCTGGGCTCTCTGGTCATACAGGGCATCGAACTCCTCAGGAGAGCACATGGTCAGCTCGTCACGATACTGGATATACAGGGAACCTAAGGTATCTCTGTAATCAGACTCCGCATCGATAACCGTGGAGAACATGCAGGGAACGATGGCAAGGCCTTCTTCCGCCTGCTCCACACGGGTGTTGTAGTACTCAAGAATCTGAGCAACCAGCTCTTCCGTCTGCGGCAGATCGGTCGGGAAGCTTGCTCTGATGTCAGCTTCCGGATCACCCAGCACTCTGGCTGCGGTAACAGGAGCAACATAGTCCGCGTTATTGTTGTAGCCCTGCTTATAATCGCCATCATAGTCGCCTACGCTTACAGGGTTTCCATCCTCGCCTACGGTATAGTTTTCGCCTTCAACACCCCACTGCAGAGTGAAGAGAACGTCCTCCTGGCTCATCCATTCCAGATACATCCAGGCTGCCTTGATCTCATCTTCCGTTGCGGAGGAGGAGAAGCCAACCATCATGCCGAACGGGTTGTCCGCACGGTATGCAGAGGTCTCGCCATATACATAGTCAGCAGGCTGAATTGCCAGCTTGCCGTCCGGGTTCTGCTCATAGAACGCGGTCAGGAAGTCAACATTTCCGGAAATGTATCCGCCAAAAGAATACTGTCCGCCATTTACAAAGTTGGCCTTTGCGGTCTCATTATCAGTTACATAGTACTCCGGATTGATGATTCCAAGGTTGTACTCTTCGTTTGCATACTGTACCAGCTTCTTGTTGGGTTCCCAGTTCATAGCCACGATGTTGTAATCGCCGTACTGAGCCCATTCTCTCTCATCAAAAGGCATGGTTCTGAAAGCGTCGTTCTGGTCGGAACCAAGACCGGTCAGCATGCTGCCTCCGCCGGGATGTTCACAGATGCCTGCATCCATGATCTTCTGCATGGCATCCAGATACTCCTCACGGGTGGTAGGAACATGGTCATATCCTACCTGCTCCAGCCAGTCCATACGAACGAAAATCTGGAAGCTGTAAGCGGTGTTGGAATAAGGTCTTTCAGCAAATACGAAGTAGGTTTCGCCATCCATGGTGGAATACTGAAGCTGATCCAGCTCTACCATTCTGTTATAGTAGGTGGGAGCAACGGAAGCAAACTCGTTCATATCAAAGGTGGTCAGATATCCATCGTTCGCCCACTGTGAAAGCTTGGGATAGTCGAACTCCATCAGCATCGTAGGCAGGGTGCCTGCGGATGCCAGCAGGGCGTAATCGGTCATAACATCGTTACGGGTGATCGGAACGAATTCCACGGTGATGTTCCACTGATCGCCGAAGTTCTCCTGAATCCA
>CALWRQ010000165.1 GCA_944383965.1 uncultured Lachnospiraceae bacterium | reverse complement strand
GGGGCGTGAACAGCCAGAAGGAGCCCCCGTTCTCCCGCCTTTTCCGCAGTTCTCTGAAACTGTGATCTCCATACTTTCCCGTCAGGAAAATCATAGAGCTGGATCTCCGCCCCGTCGTATCCGCATTGTTCTGCCAGAAGCAGGGCCTTTTCCAGTCCCATGCCCCTGGGCGTCTTCAGCATCCATTTCATACTCCTTCTCTCCTCTCCGTCAAAATTCCACCTGACGGTCCCAGGAAAGCCAGGATTGCTCTCCTATGGTCAGCGGAAGGGCAAACGGCGACTCCGCCGTGATCTCTCCCGCCTCTGTGGAAAACACATAGGAATTTCTGCTTCCCTCAAACAGACTGCGGACCAGGACGCCGGAAATACCGTAAGCACCCGTCTTTTCCGTTCCCGGAGAAATATATTCCGGCCGGACTCCCACCGTCCTGCCGTCCCCGGAGAGAAAATTCATCTTTCCCACAAAATCCGCCGTAAATCTGGTTTTCGGGTGGTGATAGATCTCTCCCGGCGTGCCGATCTGCTCCACATTTCCCTCGCTCAGGACCACAATCCTGCTGGACATCTGCAGCGCCTCTCCCTGGTCATGGGTCACATAAAGCACGGTAACTCCCGTTCTCTTCTGAATATCCATGATCTCTTCCTTCATCTTCTGACGCAGCTGCACGTCCAGATTGGACAGGGGCTCGTCCAGGAGCAGGACGGAAGGCTCCATCACCAGGCCTCTGGCCAGTGCCACCCTCTGCTGCTGTCCTCCCGACAGCATCCACGGAAAATCCTTTTCCCTGTCCTCCAGCCCTACCTGCTTTAATATGTCCATGGTCCTCCTTCTGCGCTCCTCCTTCGGAAGCTTCTGAATCTTCAGGGGATATGCCACGTTGTCAAACACGTTCATGTGAGGCCAAACCGCATAGGACTGGAACACCATTCCCAAATTTCTTTTTCCCGTCTTTACGTAAATGTTTTTATCCGAAGAATAGACCGTCCTTCCTTCGATGGTGATCTCTCCCTCCGTAGGATCCACAAATCCCGCCACCATGCGCAGAATCGTGGTTTTTCCGCAGCCGGACGGACCGAGCAGGGACACAAATTCTCCTTTTTCAATCTCCAGGTCCAGTCCGCGGATCACTTCTTTGTCTCCGAATCTTTTTTTCAGACCTTTCAGCTCAATATATGCCATATTTTTCCGCCTTTCCGTTTTTCACACAGTTCCTTCCATATGGAACAGTTTTCCCACAGCCACGTTCACCAGAGCAATCATGGCGATAATGATCATGCTCAGGGCACAGGCTGCCGTGTAATTTCCCGCCTCCTGCAGTGTAAAAATAGCCGTTGCCAGAGTCTCATTCCCCGATGACCAGAGAAAAATGGACAGAGTCAGCTCCCGCAGGCAGGGAATAAAGATCAGAAACCATGCCGTTCCCACGTTTTCCCGGATCAGCGGGATCACTACAGTGGTCATCACCTGCAGAAGAGACGCTCCGGAAATCACCGCCGCCTCCTCCAGAGACCGGTTGATCTGATACATGCTTCCGGAAATGGTCCGGAACGCCTGGGTAGCATAATTGGCCACATAGGCGATGAGAATGATCCAGATGGTATTGTAGAGGCTGAACCCAAACACCGGCACAGGCTTCAGCCAGGCCAGGATCATGGCTATGGCCATCACCGTTCCCGGAATGGCTCCAGGCATGGTGATCACAAATTCCAGAGGCCTTCGGAAAGGCGTCTTTGCCATTACACACAGGTAGGCTACCAGGAATCCGATCCCCACTGCCAGGAACGCCGCCGCAAAGGCCAGAAACAGGCTGTTTCCCATGGCCCGGCGGAACAGAGGCATATGAATGACTGTGGAAAAGTTCTTCAGGCTTGCATTGGCCGGGCTGAAGGACAGACCGTAGGCCCTGGTCAGAGAAGTGGTCAGAATGGAGCACACCGGAAGCACGGTAATAAAGATTCCATACAGGACCCATGCCGCTCCCGCTGCCCCTCTCCATTTTCCCAGACGGTTCAGAGCCGCCTTTTCGGATTTTCCCGTGATCAGTGTAAACTCTCTGCCTTTCAGCATCCTGTCCTTCAGAGTAAGGGTCAGCACGGTAATGGCCACCAGCACTGCGGAAAGAGAGGCTGCCACCTCCATATTATTGGTCATGGAAAAGTCCTCCAGCACCTGATGGATCCTGGTCGTCAGCGTATAGTAGGATACATGGAAGCCCAGAACCGACGGCACTCCGTAGTTGGAAATATTGGATACGAATACCAGGATCATGGCCGAAAAAATAGACGGTCTGAGCACGGGAATCACAATATCCACAAAGATGCGGAAAGGCTTTGCCCCGGTGATCACTGCCGCCTCTTCCAGAGAAGAGCGGATGTTTTCAAAATTGCTTCTCATCACCATATAGACCATAACTGATCCGCTTAACGTGAATACAAAAATAATTCCGTTCTGGCCGTATATATTCACCAGAACTTCCTCACTCCCTGTAATTGCCTGATACCAGCGGTTCACCACCCCTACCGGTCCCAGAATCTGCTGCCAGGCCATGGCGATAATAAAAGGGGGAATGAAAAAATTGAACAGAAACAGTCTGTGAACAAGTTTTTTAAAGGGAAGATCTGTCCTGACAGCAAAATACGCCGCCCCACACCCGATCACTGTAGCAAGAACGGTAGCAGACAGGGAAACCCACAGGCTGTTGAAAAGGGCTTCATAGTTTCTGGAATCCAGAAATACATCCCTGTAATTGGCCAGAGTAAATCCTCCATCCAGCATAATGCTCCGCAGCAGAATAATACATACGGGATAACCGATCAGTACTGCCAGCAGCAAAGCTGCCAGCAGTACCATTCCTCTGTTTGTCTTATTCATAAAAATCACCTGTCATTATTCACCGAAGATCTCGTTGAACCGGTCCTTGATCTCTGCGGAATGACCGGAAATGTAAGCGCTGTCAGACTCCATCAGTTCCAGCGTATCCAGGGAAAGCACTCCTTCCGGTGTCTCAATCCCTTTCTTTACCGGGGTGGTCCCCAGAGAAGCCAGGAGGTTCTGTCCTTCATCAGAAAGCACATAGTCAATAAATGCCTTAGCTGTATCCTCGTTGGCACAGCCGTTTACCAGAGCGATGGGAGAAGCCACTGCCACCGCTCCCTCTTCCGGGATCACATAATCCACAGGAGAGCCCTGCTCTTTCATATCTGCTACCATATAATCCAGCACCGCTCCCGCCTGGATCTCCCCTGTGGCGATACGCTGAAGCACGTCGTTATTGGCCTTGAACTGCATTCCCCCATTGGCCTTCATCTGCTCAAAATACTCCCATCCGAAATCCGGATCTGCAGCCAGCGTACCTACAAACTGAAATGCGGACCCGCTGCTCACACTGGGAATTCCCACTTTTCCCTTCAGAGATTCGTCCAGAAGATCTTTCCAGGAAGACGGGGCTTCCATAGCCGTATTGTACGCAAGAACCATATTGATCACCCTGGAGCCGTAATAATATCCCTCCGGATCC
>CALWRQ010000164.1 GCA_944383965.1 uncultured Lachnospiraceae bacterium | reverse complement strand
CCGGTCTGTATGCCGGAAGAGATCCTTATATACTATACTCTATCTTTTCCGTTCCTTCAACGGAAACTTGAAAGATTCAGTTGCCTAGGCTGTTAAAAAAGAGTATAATTCCAAATTATTACGGAGGAAATGATAATGAAAAAGAAACTGAAGGGACTGCTTAGAATCATTTTTGGAAGGACCACATTTGCGGTCCTGGCTCTTCTGGTCCAGATCGGAGTCCTGACGGGCTGCTTTCTGTTTCTGACAGAGCATCTGTTTTATGTTTTCTGGATCTATCTGCTGCTTGGAGCATCGGTTATTCTGCATATTCTGAATAAAAGGGAGTCGCCGGAGTATAAAATATCCTGGATCATTCCGGTACTGGTGTTTCCTGTTTTCGGATCGCTTCTCTATCTGTTTATCGAACTGCAGCTTCCGACCCGGCTGATGGCAAAGCGGGTGAAGCAGGTGCTTCGGGAAACGAAGCCTTATCTGCTTCAGGATCGTGAAACGGAAAAACGACTGGAACAGGAGGCACCTGCTGTGTGCGCGCTGGCCAGATACGTGAACCGCTGGGGTGGATATCCTGTATACGGCAATACATCTGTCACCTATTTTCCCCTGGGAGAGGATAAACTGGCAGAGCTGCTCAGACAGCTGGAAGGAGCCAGACACTTCATTTTTCTGGAATACTTTATTCTGGACAAGGGAAAGATGTGGGACTCCATTCTGCAGATTCTGGAGAGAAAAGCAAGAGAGGGAGTGGAGGTCCGGGTGATGTATGACGGAATGGGCTGTCTCGCCCTTCTTCCTCATAATTATCCTCAGGAACTGGAAAATAAGGGAATCCATTGCAAGGTGTTCTCTCCGGTCCGCCCGGTGCTCTCCACGTATCAGAATAACAGAGACCACAGAAAGATCGTTGTGATCGACGGACATACGGCCTTTACCGGAGGGGTCAATCTGGCGGATGAATACATCAATGAAAAGGAACGGTTCGGTCACTGGAAGGACACTGCCGTAATGCTGAAAGGTGACGGAGTGAAGAGCTTTACGGTGATGTTCCTGCAGAACTGGAATATTACGGAAAAGGGAAAAGAAGATTATGGTTCTTATATGAGGGGCTATGAGGATCTGTGTCCGGTTCCGGCGGAGAAAGCGGGATATGTAATGCCTTACGGAGACAGTCCGCTGGATGGAGAAAATGTGGGGAAACAGGTATATATGGATATTCTTTATCAGGCGAAGCAATATGTCCATATGATGACGCCCTATCTGATCCTGGATCAGGATATGATCACAGCTCTTACATATGCGGCAAAGCGGGGAGTGGAAACCATCATTATCATGCCTCACATTCCGGACAAGATCTATGCTTATGTGCTGGCGCGGTCTTATTATGAAGAACTGCTTCTGGCAGGAGTGAAGATCTATGAATACATGCCCGGATTTGTGCATGCCAAGGTGTATGTAAGCGATGACGACAGGGCAGTGGTCGGGACGATCAACATGGATTACAGAAGCCTGTACCTGCATTTTGAATGTGCTGCATACTTCTGCAAAAATCCGGCGGTATGGAATGTGGAGAGAGACTTTGAGCAGACGCTCAGGGTCTGCCGGGAGATTACTCTGGAGGATTGCCGTACCTATCCCAAGGCAAAAAAACTGGCCGGCAGTCTGCTGAGGCTGATCGCGCCTCTCATGTAAAAGAAAAAGACGTTACGGAAATTGAGAAAGTATGGTGGAGGAGTATGATGAAAGGAAACAGATGGATAGGAGCCATAACCGCTGCCGCTGTGTTCACGGCAGCGGTTCCCTGTGCAGAGGTATGGGCATCTGCCGGTTTTGAACTGCGGAAAAAGGTGATCGGCATTTCCGGCATTATGGGAATCACGGATGGTTACGGGAACGTAACCAGGGCTCAGTTTGCCCAGATGCTGGTAAATGCTTCAGAATATAGGAATATCACTTCCGGCCGCAGCACTGTGTCGGTGTTTTCCGACGTCCCCAGGGACAATCAGTATGCGTCCTATGTGAGGACGGCAGTAAACAACGGATGGATGTCCGGATATCTGGGCGGTGTGTTCCGGCCGGATCAGCACATCACCCTGCAGGAAGCAGCAAGAGGGGTGCTTGCCCTCCTCGGTTATACCAATGAGGATTTCACAGGGGATCAGATCGGAAGCCGGATGAGCATGTTCGAATATCTGGATCTGAACGATGAAATCGGGAAGAAGGGAACGGATACGCTCACCAGGGAGGACTGCATGAATCTGTTTTACAATCTGCTGAAGGCAAAGCCGAAAGAGGGAGGAGGAATCTACGGACAGGTGCTGGGCTGTGAGCTTACTTCTGACGGAGAGATCAATCCCCTTGCCATGGCAGACAGCAGTCTGAAAGGCCCGAAGGTCGTTGCGGACTGGAGCCGCTTTGTGGAGGATATGCCGTTCGGAATGAACGAGGCCAATTTTTTTGTAAATGGTTCTGCCGTGGAGATGGAAACGTTTAAATCCTATCTGAATACAGGATATCTGGTGATCTATTATAATCCGGGGGCAAAGACGGTATGGGCCTACAGCGAGTCAGCGGATGGAAACTCCGACCGGAATGTGGTGAACGGATTCATTACCCACATTTACTACAATTCTTCTGACGTAATGACGCCTACGGAGGTGGAACTGGACAACGGAGACCGGTATCTGCTTTCCACTTCGGAGATGCAGTTTGCATTTTCCATGTATGGATCGCTGGAGGTAGGAGACCGGATCACCCTGATCTATACGGTTTCTCCGGACAGCAACGGCAATGAAACCTATACAGTGGCGGACTATGTGGCTGAAGATGCGGACTGAGGGGGAATGGTATGAAAATCAATAGAAAGCAGATCAGAGGAAAGATACCCGTGCGAAAAAGATGGGTGATCGGGGGGATCCTTGCAGCGGCGGCTGTCGGTATGGTTCTGGTGAGAGCCGGAGGAAGCCGGAAGGCGGCTGTACCTGAGGCGAAGGAACAGCAGACGGCGGTTGTGCAGACAAGGGATATTGTCTCCACGCTGTCTGCTTCAGGCAGTCTGGAAGCAAAAGATTCCTATAATATCACTTCTCTGGTGGAAGGAGAGGTTCTTACTGCAGACTTTGAAGAAGGCGATCAGGTGGAGAAGGGACAGATCCTTTATCAGATCGACAGCTCATCCATGGAATCGCAGCTGTCCTCGTCAGCCAACAGCCTTCGAAGGGCACAGGAAAGCTATGAAGATGCACTGGCAGATTACAGTGAGGCTCAGGCCCTGTTTTCAGGAAACACCTATAAATCTACCAGGAACGGCTATCTGAAAAATCTTTATATCCAGGCAGGAGACCGGATCGGCGGGCAGACTGTCATCGCAGATGTATATGATGATAAGGTGATGAAACTGAAGGTTCCTTTTCTGGCAGGAGATGCAGCAGCCATTGCACCGGGATCTGCCTGTACCGTGATGCTGACGGATACGGGAGAGATGATCAGCGGTACCGTGTCTTCTGTTTCCAATATGGATGAAACCATTTCCGGAGGCAGGATCATCCGCTATGTGCATGTGGAGGTGGCCAATCCGGGAGGACTGACTTCCGCTCATACGGCAATCGTCACAGTAGGCGATCTGACCTGCAGCGAGGAAGGAACCTTTGAGCCGTCAGTGGAGACTACCATGCCTGCAGAAGACCTGAATGCCGATGTGG
>CALWRQ010000163.1 GCA_944383965.1 uncultured Lachnospiraceae bacterium | reverse complement strand
CCCAGCATATCCCGGCTGTCACTCTCCGACTGCACCTTCAGGCACCAGCGGAAATTGGCGTTGGCATTCATCTGCTCCGTCACCACTCCGGAAGGTTTCTGGGTCATGATCATGGTATAGACGCCCAGAGATCTGCCTCCTCGGAAAATATGATTCAGCGGTTCGGAGAAATCCGGGAACTGAGCCTTGAACTCCGCAAATTCATCAATCACCAGGATCAGGAAGGGGACTTTTTCCATGGACGGATTTTTTCTCCGGGCAGACAGATATCCCCTGATATCCGTAACCCTTTCCTGGTCAAACAGTCTCTGCCTCCGTTCCATCTCGCTTTCCAGAGCCATCAGGCATCTTCCGATATCCTCATCCAGGTTGGAAATGCTCCCCGCCAGATGGGGAAGACCCAGAAACGGCTGAAGAAGGCTGGTTCCCTTAAAGTCTACCAGTATGAAATTCACATCATCCGGAGAAAACTGAAGGGCCATGGAAGCGATCCAGCTCTGGGCCATTTCCGATTTTCCGCTTCCTGAAGTGCCGGCCACCAGACCGTGAGGTCCGTCCTTTTTTTCATGAATATCAAAATAGTAATTCTCTCCGTTCTCTCTCACGCCGATGGGAACGGAAAGGGTCTTTTCACAGCGGGAATTCTGCCAGAAATCCTCGATCTCCAGTTCCTCCGTCCTGGACACATGGTATCCCTCCAGGAAGGTGACGCTGTCCGGAATTCCCTGCTGTTTTCCCCGGCGCAGCCGCACGGGAGCCACGCTCCTGGCAAACCGTTCACAGGCCTCCGGGCTCATCTCATCCGGCTGGAAGGTTTTCCTGTCTGAAGCCTGCTCCCTCATATAAAGCTGAGCGGACGGGCTGAATTCCAGGATCTGATCCACTCCCTGGGGAAGAGACGCCACAGACGGCGCCATCCAGATGCAGCTCACCCCCGGCGTGTCCAGAAGTTCCGAAATTCCCGGTCCCCGGATCAGTCCCCCGTCTCCCACGATAATCACATAATGGGGAATGGCCGGCTTCGTCTTTGCAAACAGATCGGACGCATCTTTTTTTCTCCCCCGGCACTCCTCCGTCAGCCGCTCCAGAAGTCTGGCTGCTTCAAAAGGAGTGCAGGCCATGTACCGTTCCGTACGGCTGTTGTTGAAGGTATGGGGAAGCCAGCGCATCCAGCTCCACTGTTCATATTCCTCCCTGGGGAAGATCACCGCCAGCTTCACTTCCTCATAGCTGTGCTGAGCGGTCAGCTGCACCGCAAGGCATCTCACTGCATTCAGGGCTTTTCCACGGTTTCCCACAATTCCCGCCCGGGAGTATCTCAAAAGATCCACAGTTACGGGAATTCCGGAAACCGTACGGTACCGGTCGGCCAGCTTCTCCGGCCGGCGGGTGAACTCGTCTTCTTCCAGGATCAGTCCCAGCTTGGGCGTCCTCACTGTCATTCCCAGAGGCTCCTCACCCAGCCCGGCCCGAAGGGAGAGAAAGTCTCCGTCTCTGGGCGTCCGGACCCAGAGTTTTGCGTCCAGATTGTCCGCAAGGCGAATGCAGTCCTCCGGGTTAGGATTGGAAGACAGGGCAATTTCCCTCTGTTCCGCGGCAAAAGAGCGGAGCTGTTCCTCGCACTTGGACAGATAGGTTTCATATTTTTCTCTTCTGAGCGTATCCATCTGAGAAAAGTCCTTCGTCTGTTTCCGGTAATTGATTACAGTCATAATGACTCCCAGCACCGCCATGGGTCCGGAAACGATCAGACCCACAGGACTGAGGCCCGTCAGCACCGTCAGCACCAGCATCAGGCCTACGCCTCCCAGGCTGGGAAGAAGAACGGAAAGCCAGTTCACCTCCGGCCTGCTTCCGATGGAAGGAGCCCCCTCGATTTCCAGTTCCTCCGCAGCCTGCTCTCTGGTCAGCCTGGGAGACCGGACAAAATACGGATACTCCTCCCGCACCGGATGTTTTTCCTTGGGAAGCGCGGTCAGAACCGTTCCTTTCTTTCCGTATACCTGCAGCATCCCTCCGGCAAGAATCAGACCGTAGGGGCCGATCACGATCTGGTCTCCCTCTTTCAGCACACAGTCCCGGATCTTCTTTCCCTTCACAAAGGTTCCGTTGGTACTGTTGACGTCTCCGATCCTCCACTGACCATTGTTCTGATACACCTTGGCATGACTGCTGGACACCCGCTTATGATTTAACTGCAGGGCACATCCGGATGCACGGCCGATGAGCAGTTCTCCCATTCCTGTCAGGGAGATCTCCGCCTCCGGCTCTTCCCCCTTTTCCGCCAGCTGAACCGCCAGATGCGTATTCCGGTTCAGCACCAGCATATCTCCGTTCCGGACCTTTATATGCCCTGCCGGCTTTCCTTCGTACAGGACCGTTCCCCGGCACTCTGCCTCCCAGCTGCCGTTCTGAAAAGAAAAAGTCACCATGCTTCCCGGGCAGCTGCCCTCAGGAAGAATACAACTGCAGCTTTTTCCTTCTCCGAAGGATATCTCTTCCGTCGGATTCAGCGGGATTGTCTTCACCTGGTCATCTTGATAAAGTCTTATTTCATACACCTGTTCTGGTCCCCCTAATTCCTTTGTTTTATCGCATTAATAATATGATTAATTATACATTTATTAATGTTACAAAGTCAATACAGCCAAAGAAAAGCGCTGTTTACAGATAAAAAGCAGGTGCGGAAATAATCTTCTTTCCGCACCCTTATCCCGGCATTTCCGTCTCTTTTTTCTCTTTCCCCGCAAACAGACCTCTTCGAAAAACCGCTGCCGCATCTTTTTGTAATATGCCAAATTATACCATCACCAGTATCTGTAGCCATCTGTACTTTTCCGTACAGAATCTCCCCGATTCCTCGTCTGACGCCCTCCTTCAGGATTCCTCCGGAACCTGTTCCAGATAAAGCTCCCTTGTTTTTCTTATTTCCTCTGAAATCTCTTCCTGTGATTTTCCATGCTGGCCCAAGGTCTGTTCCCTGCTGGCCAGATAATCATCCAGTAGCTCCTCAAACAGTTCTTCCGGCGTTCTGCACAGAACTGCTTCAAAGCTGCTGTCATAAGGCTCTTCATAAAACATCCTTACATATCCCCATTTGGTCTGTGCCACTTCAATGCAAGACTCTTTTTTCAGGTAATCCCGAAACATTTCCAAAACCTGCGTATACGTTTTCATCCCATTTCCCTCCTTGCCATCCGGCCCGGCTCCCCGGGGAGTTTCCAAAAAGCAGGGCAGCCGTTTTCGGCTGCCCGAGCTTTTTCCCATCTGCCTGTGCTGTTCCTATCCTGTGATCCTTTCCCCCGCCCAGGTATGCCATTAATAATTGTAACAATTATACCCTTATTAATATGACTTCGTCAATCCTGCCTCCTCGGGTCATAACCCATATCCTAAAAAAAATTTAATTTTTCTTTCCTACTCATGCCCGATTTCTTTTGTTACAATGCCTTTATACCCTGTCTGACGGCATAAAAATGTCCGGAAAGCAGAATGTCGCATTGTTGATAGCAGTAATAATCCTTTTGTTAATGGGTTCAAGTGACACTTACCATTACTTAAACTAATCGCAGGAGGTGGAGTTAAAATTGCAGGAGAAAAAAGAAATCAACGTAGAAATCGGCGCGAGAATCAAAGCAGAACGGGAAAAAGCCGGTCTGACCCAGGAACGCTTTTCTGAATTGATCGGATTAGGCACAAAAAGCGTCTCCGCTTTCGAAAGAGGAGCCGTG
>CALWRQ010000162.1 GCA_944383965.1 uncultured Lachnospiraceae bacterium | reverse complement strand
ATGACCTATCCGGGAATCGAACCCGGGTTTCCGCCGTGAGAGGGCGGCGTCTTGACCGCTTGACCAATAGGCCATCTCTTTCGTGCCTCAGCACTCCGGTAGTATAATATATCTGTCGGGAAATGTCAACTACTTTTTATTTCAAATATGGGAATTTTTTTCCTTGCAAAAAAACAGAGCACCGCAGCCAGACACCACCCGACCAGTGTCCCCAGGGTATTCATGACCAGATCATCCGTCTGACAGTGCCCCCTGGACGTGATGAACTGAAGCGTTTCGATCAGTGTACTGCTTAACGCACCTGTCAGTACGCAGACTGCAGGATTTTTGCCTTTTTTCCATACAAAGGGAAGCATGGCCCCCATAGGCACAAACATGAGCACATTTTCCAGTACATAAGCCTTGGACTGAGCAGACGCCCTCCAGGTGGAAAACAGGGCCAGATCCACTCCCGTACGGGATCCGGATTCTCTTGAAAAAAAGGCCTGCCAGAGCACTACATATATATACAGGCAGAAGGCAAATCTCACTCCCGCCCTTCTCCATCTCCATCTTTCTCCGAGAAAGCAGCATCCCACCGCGGTCCACAGCACAGCAGCTCCCAGAGCAGGAACCATCCCCGCTGCCGCATATCCCAGAGGCTCCTTCAGATCCTCTGCCATACAGACAGCCACTTCTCCAAACCCATTCAGCATCCACTCAAACTCCATATTCCGCCTGCCTGTCTCACATCTGCTCCCGGCTCTCCCCGATCAGGGCACCGGGGCCGTCGGGCACAGAAGCGGAGGATTCTTCACCGGCAGACGATTCCGGCAGAGACTCCCCGGAAGTCGTTTCCCCGGACTGCGCCGCAGCCGGCGGCTCTGTTTCCGGAATTTCCACTGCCGCAGAAGATTCCGGCTGTGTCTGAACCGCTGCCCGTTCCGTTTCCCGGGCAGCCTCTGTCTGAGCTGCCGGAACCGCAGATTCCTCCGCAGCCGCAGGTTCCTCCGCAGCCACCGGTTCTTCTGCCGCCGCAGGTTCTTCCGCAGCCACCGGTTCCTCCGCCGCCGCAGGTTCTTCCTCTTCCGTCTCCCCTTCAGAGGCTTCTGTTTCTTCCGCCTCTGTCGCTTCTGTCTCCTCTGTCTCCTCCTCCGAGGGCTGTACCTCCATCGTTTCCGCTGCGGGAGTTTCTTCCTCCCCGCTTTCCGCCGTACTCGTCAGCTGCTCCAAAATATGGCTGTCATTCAGTTCTTCCGCCGTCTGGACCAAAAGCTCTATCTGAAGCTCTTCCCTCAGTTCGGACAGGGCCTGATCCAGTTCTTCTGACACTGCTTCTGCCCAGACCTGATCTCCAGAGACCACACTGACCTCCACGGAGCTGCCGGAAACGGCTGAAGCGGCCATCTGTGATATATATCCCACTGCCGCCTCTTTCACTCCTATTCCTTTTCCTTCGTAAGATTCCAGAACGGACTCCGCCTGTCTGTTCAGACCTTCCGCTTCCTTTACCTGTTCCTTTTCTCCGATCTCCAGCTTCAGTTTTGCATCTCCCATCAGATAAACCGTACCTGCCGGAGATGAGCCGCAGCCGGAAGCAAGGCAAAGCCCCAGCGCAATTCCCGGCCATATCAGACTGATTTTCTTTTTCATGCGGTTTCCCCCTATCATCATACTTAAGATATTATCATCCTTTCGCCCCGTTCTGTCTTTCGCTCCCTTACTCATGAAGTTCCAGAGGAAGGCCGTCCGGATCATGGAAAAAAGTCATCCTTTTGCCCGTATAATCGTCCAGACGTATGGGTTCGCACGAAATCCCCAGCTCAGACAGTTCCTTCACCGCCGCTTCCACATCATCCACCCGGAAAGCCAGGTGACGCAGGCCGCAGGCCTCCGGACGGCTGACCCGTTCCGGCGGATTTTCTTCTGCAAAGATCTCCAGCTCTACCGTATCGGAAAGCCTCAGGTCCAGCTTCCAGTCCCTTCTTTCCGAGCGGTAATTTTCCCGGATCACGGAAAATCCCAGTTTATTCACATAGAACTCTTTTGCAGCCGCATAATCCGATACGATAATCGCAACATGGTGGATGGAAGATAGATTCACCGTCAATGTCCTCCTTTCCTGTTATCCCTGTACGGGCCTCGCCGGCTGTTCCCGACGGCTCCCGTTCCTTCGTTCTCCAGCAGTTTCTCATAGGTTTCCCTATCCAGAGCCGGCTGATACCGGTATCCCTGCATCACATATACTCCCTGTTCCTTCAGGAAAACCTCCTGTTCCTCTGTCTCCACTCCTTCCGCAATCAGCTGCTTTTCCAGACTTTTGGCCAGAATGACCAGAGACCGGAGTATCTTTTCCCCTTCCCCGGAACCGATCTTCCGGATCAGGCCGATGTCAAGCTTCAGAATATCGAATGGTATATCCGTCAGAGTGGAAATGCTGGAATAGCCTACTCCGAAATCATCCAGCAGAATAACAAATCCCTGCTGATGGAGGTATTCGCACAGAGTGCTCAGATAATGATTTTCCAGTATCTGCCTCGTTTCCGTAATCTCAAACTGGATCAGATCCCGGGGAATCCCGTACTTCTTCAGCAGTTTCAGACAGGCCTCCGCAAACCGGAGATCATAGGTATTTTCCCTGGACAGATTGATTGAAACCGGAAGCACCTGCCTGCCCGCTTCTTTCCAGCGCCGGATATCCCGGCAGACCTTTTCAAACATCAGCAGATCAAATCTGCCGATCCATCCCCTTTCTTCGAAGAAGCCGATAAAGACTCCCGTGCTGATATCAGCGATTTCCTTTCCCGGTCTTGCCAGCGCTTCGCAGGAAACGTAAGCGCCGCACTCCAGATCATATTTGGGCTGATACCAGACTTCAAAATTCTCTTCCTCCAGAGCTTTGAGCAGCCTGTCCTGAAGAAGCTTCTGTTCCAGATAATTATACCGCAAAGAGGAATCATATTCGCAGAGAGTACTGCCGGACTCATTCCTCCTGTGCTGGCAGGCAATGGCCGTCTCGCTGTACAGGACATCGATCACGTCCAGCGCGGAATTCTGCTGGTTCAAGCTGCCGCTATAGGAAATTCCCACGGAAAATTCCGGTTTGAATTTCCGGTTCTGCTTCTCCAGCAGTTTCAGGTCATCCATCAGCGCTTCCAGCCGTTTCCCGTTTTCTTCCTTTCCCCTGTCCTCCCACAGCATACAGAAATGGTCCGAATAGACTCTGCATATCAGTTCCTGCTCTCTGCAATGGTCTTTCAGGATCCGGTGAATGTTTTTCAGCAGCCGATCGCCTTCTTCAAAGCCGAAAATATCATTATAGATCTTGAATTTTTTAATATTCAGGAGCACAAACATCTGTCTGCCGGACCGGATCTTCTCAATCGCTTTCTCCTTAAAGCTGAGATAATTGATGTCATCGGTAATCGGATCATGATAGGTGACATACCGTACCTCTCTGAAGTGCTCCTTATTCACCAGAAGAAAATACACTACAGATAATGCGGCAAACACGGTCAGACCGGTCAGCGCAACCTGAAGAACGATAAATATATGATTCTTGGCCTGGTCCGTCAGGGAGGAGGTGGGCACAATCGTCAGCAGGTAAAGGCCCTGATCATATATTTTTTCCGCATATGCCAGATTCTCCTGATCCGTAGTGTAATAAATGAACTTCTGATCCTGTCCCCCTTCCAGCACTCCTCTTACATGGTCCACCAGGACCTGGCTTCCCTGATCATTTTTCAGCAGGTTGAGAACCCCTTCGTTGTTCTCACTCAGATCCATGCTGGA
>CALWRQ010000161.1 GCA_944383965.1 uncultured Lachnospiraceae bacterium | reverse complement strand
AACTGAGTAATTTTATCTTACATCAGTTTGGAGGTTTACACAAACTTTGGGATACTCCCGTATTATTATGGGAGTTCTTGCAGGCAGCAGATTTGGCATGGGGACAATTTCTTATCCCGGTTACTACGCTCTTTCCATAATAGCTCGCATTCTTTTTGTGTTGGTGCATATCAGCTTTGCTCTTACAATGACAATCCTCACTACAAATGCAATTGCAGGATTGATTTTCGGTCTTGCAATTCCGAATATCCCGCAAATGTTAGAAATGGGATTTGGATTTTTGAGAATTCATATCGACCTTGATGTTTTCAAAATCTCTGCACATATGCCTTCTGTTTATAGCGCGTCGAATGACATATCATCATTCTTGCCATGCCTCATTGTATTATGCGGGTATTTTATTCTGTCTGTTTTTATCGGTTTCCGACTTTTCAAACGTCAGGATATCAAGTGATTCCATATTTTTAGTCTTCCAATGTACTTTATTTTAACTAAAAAATAAAGTACATTGGAACATAAAACATTTTCAAATATCACACATCACACTTTTAAACTACTTTTTCAAACAGTGCATCTTCTCTTCCGCTTCCTTCCAGTTGACCGCTACTGCCGCACCCTTGCTGCAGAAAACAGAATACGACGGTTGTTTTGTGTCACTGTCAGGGCAATATCCGATCTTTTCTATGACTTCATTCTGGTTATGACACGGGCGGTAACCGGAAAACCGGAAGCTGACCGTGCCTCGTCCCCCCGTAAACCCTGCCAATTCCTCACTGTAATTCATAAATTCTGCCACTGGTCCGTTTCCTGAAATCACAGCAGTTCCCCCTGTGATTTCCACAGGAGAAAACGTTCCGTGATATCTGCTGATGTCTGCCATTACACGTCCTACACATTCTTCCGGCACAAAAAAAGAAAAGTCATAATAAGGTTCCAGAAGAACGCTCTCTGCCTTCATCAGCCCCTGTCTAATCGCTCTGTAAAGCGCTTCCCGGAAATCTCCACCTTCTGTATGCTTGATATGGAATCTCCCATCTGTCAGCACTATTTCCACATCCGTCAGTTCCGACCCTGTAAGAACTCCTCTGTGGACACGATCATACACATGCGTTCGGATCTGGCTCTGGTAATTGGCTGGAAGACGATCCACATGGCATTCGCTGCGGAAAGAAATTCCGGTTCCCGGAGCCGACGGTTCTATCCGGATCACAGCTTCAGCATAATGTCGAAGAGGCTCAAAGTGGCCATATCCATATACCGCAGTACGAACCGTCTCTTTATAAAGCACTTCAGGTGCTCCGAAAGAAATCCTGTATCCAAAGCGGTTCCATACCGTATCCGCAAGAACCTCCAGCTGAATCTTTCCCAAAATACAGATTGAAAGCTGCTTCAGTTCTTCCTCCCATTTCACCCCAAGGGACGGATCCTCTTCCTCCAGTTGAGAAAACACGGACAGGATCGTTTTTACCGGTATGGAGGAATCAAACAGGACTTTTGCCCGGAGAGCAGGACATATCTGCCCCTCTGAGGCTCCAGAATCCATTCCCAGCCCGTCTCCGGCTTTCAGAGATGTGATTCCTGTTACTGCCGCCAGATCGCCGGCAAACGCTTTCTGAACAGTGAGATATCTTGATCCGCTGTAAATTCGGATCTGGTGGATCTTTTCCTCCCCTACGGTTTCTTTCACAGACAGACTGCCTGATGTCAGCTTGATAAATGTCAGCCGTTCTCCCTGCGTGTCACGGCGGATCTTATAGACTCTTCCGCCCATTGGCTGATCCTCTCTCCAGCCGGAAACCGTAAGTGAAAAAAACAGATTCAGAAATCCGTCAATCCCTGCTCCGTTCACTGCAGATCCCCCCATACATGGGAAAAACTTCCTTTTGAGCATCAGAGGAGCAAGACCGGCTGCCAGCTTTTCCCGGGTAAGGGCTCCGCTCAGATAGTCTTCCAGAATCTCTTCTTTTCCCTCAGAAGCAAGCATAACCGGCGTCTCCGGAATCTCACCGTCTTCATTCCAGAAAGACATGTCACATATTTCAGGAGAAAGTCTTTTCTGCAGCTCCGTCAGTACTCTGCCGTAATCAGCCGTATCCCGATCCAGTTTGTTGATGAACAGAAACAGGGGAATCCTGTGTTTTTCCAGGATCTTCCATATGGTTTCCGTATGCCCCTGGATTCCTTCTGTTCCGCTGACGATAAGGATTCCGTAATCCATAGCGTCCACCGCCCGTTCCATTTCGGAAGAAAAGTCCGTATGCCCCGGCGTATCAATCAGATAATACAGATCTTCTCCGTTCCGGAACACCGCCTGTTCCGAAAAAATCGTGATTCCTCTTTCCCGTTCTATCTCGTTGCAGTCCAGAAACGTATCGCCGCTGTCCACTCCTCCCATCTGGCGAAGAACCCCCGTCCGATACAGCACCTGCTCTGAAAAAGTTGTCTTTCCCGCATCTACATGGGCCAGCAAACCGACGCATACGCGTTTTCTCATGCTTTCAGGTTTCTGATCACACATAAAATGTCCTCCTTTTTATGACATATTTTTTAATATATCATAAAAGAAGCCTTTCGTCGATACAGGACGCCTGACGTTCTGTTCGGCAGATCCATCATTGAAAATACAGTACAGTCAGATACTGTCCCCAGTGGATGGTATCTGAAGTCAGGCCGTTCATACTGCGAAGTTCCTTCACATACTCTGCAGCCGGCATCTGGCTGTCCCTGTATTCTTCCGCCAGACTCCACAGGCTGTCCCCTTCTTCGATCTGTATGCTCTTGTAGTACCTCTGAGGAACCGGACGGCTGTCTTTTGCCAGTACATTGTCCAGCGAGATCCCGAAAACAACTCCCATGACAAACAGCACCACCATCAGCATCACGTAAAACCTCTTCATAAATCCACGCCCCTCCCATTCATTCTCCGTTTGCGAACATATGTTCTGTATGGTTGCATTATATATCCAGAACATATGTTTGTCAATGGCGTTTTCTTTTTTTTCGAACAAAGGTTTGCTTTTTCACCGGACATATGGTACTATAAAAACAGAATATCAGTTCGAGGAGGTTCGGCTATGCAGCAGGAACGGATTACAGAAAAGCAGACCGAAATTTTGGCATATATAAAAGAATGCGTATTGAAGAAAGGGTATCCGCCTTCCGTAAGGGAGATCTGCGAAGCCGTCCATCTGAAGTCCACTTCCTCCGTTCACTCCCATCTGGAGACTCTGGAGGAAAAGGGCTATATCAGAAGGGATCCTACCAAGCCCAGAACCATCGAGATCATCGATGAGGAGTTCAACCCTGTCAGGCGGGAGCTGGTTAATGTTCCCCTGATCGGTACTGTTGCTGCCGGACAGCCTATTCTGGCGGAGGAAAATATATCAGACTATTTCCCCATACCGGCCGACGTACTGCCCAATGCTGATATCTTTATGCTGGAGGTAAAGGGTGACAGCATGATCAATGCCGGAATTCTCAATGGAGACAAAGTAATCGTCCGCATTCAGAACACTGCTGAAAACGGGGACAAGGTAGTCGCTCTTTTGGATGACTCCGCTACGGTCAAAACCTTCTACAAAGAAACCGATCATTTTCGCCTTCAGCCGGAAAATGATGCCATGGATCCCATCATTTCTGACAGTGTCCAGATCCTGGGAAAGGTAATCGGTATTTTCCGTATTATGGAATGATTTTCCGGACGGCCTGACTCAGATTGTCCGTCATGCAATCACAACCACCGGCTTAGCCGGTGGTTTGTTCTGGCCCTATAAGGGCCTGTTACCGGCACTGGAGTCTAAAGAC
>CALWRQ010000160.1 GCA_944383965.1 uncultured Lachnospiraceae bacterium | reverse complement strand
CCATGGAATCTATTTCCATTTGGGCAAACTTCACCCAGTATCTCAACAAAGTCGCTAGAGCATTATAGCACTGTTTTTCCCATAATGCAAGCGTTTTTTGCGATTTTTCGGGCATTTCCTCGGGGGAAAATGCCTTTATTTGTCTCTCCAGATGATTCTGCCCTTGGATAAGTCATAAGGGGATAACTCAATGGTTACACGGTCGCCGGGAAGGATCCTGATATAGTTCATACGCAGCTTGCCGCTGATATGAGCCAGTACCTGATGACCGTTCTCCAGCTCTACCTGGAACATGGCGTTGGGAAGCTTTTCCACAACGGTTCCTTCAATTTCAATCACATCTGCCTTAGACATCCGATTTCCTCCTATTTAAGATGATTTTCTCTCTCGTAATCCCTGATGGAAAGCCTTGCGGCCTCATCCGTGGCGGGCACGCCGCCGTTCCGGTAAATGACCTGGATATGCTTTTTCTTCTTTTTCTTCGGCTTTTCCAGGGTCCTTGAAATCCCATCCACCAGAATAACATATTCTCCGGCTTCTGCCAATATGATAAAGTGGTTTCCTCTGTCATGCCCGGCCAGGGACCTGGCCAGATCTCCTGCTCTGTATTCCATAGCCTTCTCCTACAGACGAAGAGAAAGGATCTCCGGCTCTCCCTCAGTAATGAGAACCGTGTTCTCATAATGAGCGGAAAGAGAACCGTCTTCCGTCTTCACCGTCCAGTCATCGTCCATCCAGATTACATCGGCCCGTCCTGCATTGATCATCGGTTCAATCGCCAGAGTCATTCCCGGCTCCAGACGGATCCCTTTTCTCTTCTGTGCGAAGTTGGGCACCTCCGGATCCTCATGCAGATGGGTGCCGATCCCATGTCCTACCAGATCCCGCACCACTCCGTAGCCGAATTTCTCCGCATAGGCCTGAATAGCGGAAGAGATGTCATTCAGATGATTGCCAGCTTTTGCAAATTTAATTCCTTCAAAGAAGCACTGTCTTGTCACTTCGATCAGTTTCTGCGCTTCGGGTGTAATCGTCCCTACTGCGTGGGTCCTGGCCGCATCGGAATGATATCCTTTGTAGATCACTCCCGCGTCCAGACTGACGATGTCTCCCTCTTCCAGATACCGTCTTTTGCTGGGAATTCCGTGAACCACTTCGTCATTCACGGATACACAGATGGAAGCCGGATACCCGTTGTAGTTTTTGAAAGAAGGAATGCATCCGAATCCTCTGATGATCTTTTCTCCCAGCCGGTCAATGTCCATGGTGGTCATGCCCGGCCGGACAGCTGCTTCCAGTTCCTCATGAGTACGGGCGAGGATTTCCCCCGCCTTTCTCATGAGCTCGATTTCCCGTTCTGATTTGATCGTTACTGCCATTCCTTAAGCTCCTAAAATAGCTGTGATGTCCGCAAATACCTTATCCATATCCTGGGTTCCGTCCACCTCTGCCAGAACGCCTGCTTTCTTATAATAATCGATCAGGGGCTGAGTCTGGTCATGGTAAACGGTCAGGCGGTTCTGCACGGTCTCCGGCTTATCATCATCCCTCAGGATCAGCTTTTCCCCGCAGGCGTCGCAGATTCCCTCCTGCTTGGGAGGATTGAACTGAATGTGATAGGTTGCTCCGCAGTTTACGCAGGCTCTTCTTCCGCCCATTCTGGAAACGATAGCAGAATCCGGCACATCCACGTTCACTGCGTAATCGATCGCTTCTCCCATCTCCGCCAGGGCCTTTGTCAGACTTTCCGCCTGAGGAATGGTTCTGGGGAAGCCATCCAGCACATACCCCTTTTCACAGTCATTCTCATGGATCCGGTCCAGAAGCATGCCGATGGTAATCTCATCCGGTACCAGTTTTCCCTGATCCATATACTCTTTGGCCTTCATTCCCAGTTCCGTGCCGCCCTTGATATTGGCCCGGAAAATATCCCCCGTGGAAATGTGCGGAATGCCGTATTTTGCAGCAATCCTCTTGGCCTGAGTACCTTTTCCTGCACCAGGAGCTCCCAACATGATAATTTTCATTTGCTTATACCCCCTTCTTAGCCATTTTGTTTTTTCCTTTATACCAGAAGAAACACGCGTAGCGTGCGTGTTTCCTCAAGTATGTCAGTCATTTAAGAATCCCTTATAGTTGCGCACCAGCATCTGAGACTCAATCGCCTTAATGGTCTCCACCGTTACGGAAACGATAATGATGATCGATGTTCCTCCGAAGGATAAATGTCCTACCCCGAACAGGCCGGACACAACGATCGGAATCAGACAGACAATGATCAGTCCGATCGCACCGATGAACACCAGGTAATTCAGAATCTGGTTCAGATAGTCAGAGGTGGGTTTGCCCGGACGGATACCCGGGATAAAGCCTCCGGCTTTCTTCATATTGTTTGCCACTTCCAGCGGGTTGAAGGTGATGGAAGTGTAGAAATAAGCAAATACAATAATCAGCGCCACATAGATGACCACTCCAACAGAATATACCGGCATTTCAGGCCGGAACCAGTTGGAAGAATTTAACACCGCCAGAATGTGTCCGCCGATTCCCGTAGCCTGCACGCCGAGAAGCTGTGCGATCACCACCGGGAAAGACATGATTGAAGATGCAAAGATAACCGGAATCACGCCTGCCGTATTCACCTTCAGCGGAATATGGGTAGACTGTCCGCCCACCATCCGGCGTCCCTGCATTTTCTTGGAATACTGCACCGGTATTCTTCTTTCACCGTTCTGAAGAATCACAACAAATACCACAACACCGACAATGATGGCAATGATAATCGCAGCGATCACCACTGCCGAGCCGATATTGCTGGCTGTTGCGATAAATACGGTATACAGAGTCGTTGCATCTCCGGGAAGGCTGGAAATAATGTTGAACAGCAGGACAATGGAAATACCGTTTCCGATGCCGTTCTGAGTAATCCGCTCACCGATCCACATCAGCAGTGCGCTTCCTGCAGTCATGGCTGCGATTACTACCAGCACGCTCCAGAAATTATAAGCGGTCAGGAGACCCTGACGGCCAAAGCCGATTGCCATGGCACTGGATTGGATCAGCGCCAGGGCAACGGTCACATATCTGGTGTACTCAGCAATCTTCTTTCTTCCGTCCTCTCCATCCTTCTGCATCTCCTCAAGCTTGGGAATCGCTATGGTGAGCAGCTGCATAATGATGGAAGATGTGATGTACGGGGTAATGCTCAGCGCAAAGAGAGACATGTTCGTAAAGGAACCGCCTGTCAGTGCGTCGAGGAAGTTAAATGCGTCTCCTGTATTGGACAGTCTGGTAAACCAATCCTGGATAAAGCTCTTGTCCACTCCCGGAATGGGGAGCAGGGAGCCGAACCGGATCACTACCATCATCATGGCCGTATACAGCAGCTTCTTCCGCAGATCCGGGATCTTAAACGCATTCCTGAGTGTCGTCAACATATTAGATCACCTCGCAGGTTCCACCTAAAGCTTCAATCTTAGCCTTTGCTCCCTCGCTGAATGCATCCACTTTCACGTTCAGCTTCTTGGTCAGCTCGCCGTTTCCAAGAATCTTAACGCCGTCGCGGGGATTTTTCACGATTCCGCTCTCGATAAGAGTCTCAACAGTAACTACTGCGTCATTGTCGAATCTCTCTAACGCGCTTACGTTGATACCTACGATCGTCTTTGTATTTCTATTGGTAAAGCCTCTCTTCGGAAGACGTCTGTATAACGGCATCTGGCCGCCCTCGAAGCCCGGTCTGGGAGCTCCGGAACGAGCCTTCTGACCCTTATGGCCCTTGCCGGCAGTCTTGCCGTTGCCTGAGCCGTGTCCGCGTCCTCTTCTGAAATTATCGCTGTGCTTGGACCC
>CALWRQ010000159.1 GCA_944383965.1 uncultured Lachnospiraceae bacterium | reverse complement strand
TCCAGCCTTCCGTACCGGATATTGTCCATGACGGTTCCGGTAAACAGATGGGTATCCTGGAGTACGATGCCCAGGGACCTCCGCAGATCCCCTTTTTTGATCTTGTTGATGTTGATGCCGTCATATCGGATTTTTCCGTCGGCAATATCGTAGAAACGGTTGATCAGATTGGTAATGGTGGTTTTGCCCGCACCGGTGGAGCCGACAAACGCAATTTTCTGCCCCGGTTCGGCATACAGCGTGATGTTGTGCAGAATGGTTTTTCCTTCTTCGTAGCCGAAATCCACATCGTCAAAAACGATATCTCCTTCCAGCTTTCGGTAGGTGACCGTACCGTCTGCCTGGTGGGGGTGCTTCCAGGCCCAGACGTTGGTGCGGCTGTCGGTTTCCTCCAGGCTGCCGTCCGGATTTTCCCGGGCGTTTACCAGTTCCACATAGCCTTCATCCGCTTCCGGCTGTTCGTCCATCAGGTCAAAGATTCTCTGAGCTCCCGCCATAGCCATTACGATGCTGTTCAGCTGCTGACTGACCTGGCTTACAGGCTGAGTGGAATTTTTATTCAGCGTCAGAAACGATACCAGAGTGCCCAGAGTCAGTCCGAAGTACCCGTTCAAAGCGAAAATGGCGCCCACTGCCGCGCACAGTACATAGCTGATGTTCCCCAGGTTTACGTTTACGGGCATGCTGATATTGGAGAAGGTATTTGCCTTGTCGGCGCTTTCCCTCAGCTCTTCATTCAGCTTTCGGAATTGCTCCAGACTCTTTTCTTCATGGCAGAAAGTTTTGACTACTTTCTGGCCGTCCATCATTTCTTCAATGTAGCCGTTGACGATGCCCAGATTTTTCTGCTGTCTGGAGAAATACAGAGAAGACCGGGCCGCTATTTTAGAGGTGGTGAAGGTCATGAGTCCTATGATCGCCAGAGTGATGACTGTCAGGGGAATATCCAGGATCAGCATGCTGACAAAGGAGGTCAGGATGGTTACGCTGGAGTTGATGACCTGGGGAATGCTCTGGCTCATCAGCTGGCGGAGCGTATCCACGTCATTGGTGTAAACAGACATGATATCGCCGTGGGTATGGGTATCAAAATACCGGATCGGGAGGGATTCCATATGCCGGAACAACTGGATACGGAGATTCTTCATAGTTCCCTGGCTGATGTTTACCATGATCCGGTTATATCCGTAGGCGCATACGATTCCGGCTGCGTAAGTGGCTGCAAGGGATGCAAGGGCAGCGGCGAGAGAGGAAAAATCGGGATTCTTCGTCTGGGTCAAAGGCAGGATGTAATCGTCGATCAGACTCTGCATAAACAGGGTGCCGCGGAGAGTGGCCAGAGCCGAACCAAGGATACATATGACCACAACAAAAAATGAAAATTTATAATCTTTCAGCATATAGCCCAGTACGCGCTTCATGGCCTGCAGCTGCCGGCGCGCGTCCATTCGGGTGTTTTTCTGTGTATTCATGCCGGAACACCATCCTTTCCTTCCGGAGCGGGCTGATCGAAGTCTCCGCCGCCCCGGGTCTGTGCTTCGTAAATTTCCCGGTAGATCCGGTTGGTTTTCAGAAGATTTTCATGAGTATCAAAGCCGTTGACCGTTCCTCCGTCCAGTACAAGGATCCGGTCCGCATCCTGAACACTGGAAATCCGCTGGGCCACAATCAGCTTTGTGGTTCCGGGAATCTTTCTGGCAAAGGCATCGCGGATTTTCGCATCCGTAGCCGTATCCACAGCGCTGGTAGAATCGTCCAGAATCAGAATTTTCGGCTTTTTCAGCAGAGCTCGGGCAATACAGAGTCTTTGCTTCTGCCCCCCGGAAACATTGCTGCCTCCCTGCTCGATCCAGGTGTGATAGCCGTCCGGGAACCGCTCGATAAATTCGTCGGCGCAGGCCAGCCGGCATGCTTCGGCGCATTCTTCTTCCGTAGCATCTTCTTTGCCCCAGCGGAGATTATCCAGGATTGTGCCGGAAAACAGCACATTTTTCTGAAGTACGGCGGCCACCTGACTGCGCAGTACCTTCGTATCGTAGGAACGCACGTCTTTGCCGCCTACGCAGACACTGCCGCTGTCTGCGTCATAGAGACGGCTGATCAGGCTGACCAGGCTGGATTTTCCCGATCCGGTACCGCCGATGATGCCGATGGTTTCGCCGGAACGGATGTGCAGGTCGATATGGCTCAGAGTTTTTTCTCCGCTGCCGCCGTGTTTGTAGGAAAAATCCACCTGATTGAAATCAATGCTGCCGTCGGCTATCTGCATTTCCGGATGGTCAGGATCGGACATATCGGGGGTCTCGTTGAGAACTTCTGCAATTCGCTGCCCGCTGGCCGTGCTCATTGTGATCATTACAAAGATCATGGAAAGCATCATCAGGGACATGAGCACGCTCATAACATAGCTGAACAGGCTTGTCAGATTCCCTGTGGACAGGCTGCCGGCCACGATGAAGCGGGCGCCGAACCAGGAAATGGCCAGGATACAGCCGTATACCACCAGCATCATGACCGGGCTGTTCAGTGCCAGAGTACTTTCGGCTTTTACAAACAGACGGCAGAGGTTTTCCGCTGCCTTTCGGAATTTGCTGTTTTCATGTTCTTCCCGTACGAATGCTTTTACGACCCGGACGGCAGAAATGTTTTCCTGCACGCTGGCATTCAGATCATCGTACCGGCGGAAAACCTGGCGGAACACTCTGGTGGTCCGGCTCATGATAAAGATCAGGGCGGCGGCAAGAACCAGAATGGCTGCGAAAAAAATGGAACTGAGCTTAGGACTGATCAGGAAGCACATGATCAGACTGCAGACCAGCATGAGAGGGGCACGGACGGCAATGCGCAGAATCATCTGGCAGGCATTCTGCACGTTCGTCACATCGGTTGTCATACGGGTTACCAGACCGGCGGTGCTGTATTTGTCGATGTTGGAAAAGGCAAACTGCTGAACCTTTTCATAGATGCCGTCCCGCAGGTTGCAGGCCAGACCGGAAGAGGCTTTGGCCGCATACCGGCCGGCCAGAACTCCGAATACCAGGCTGAAGAAGGCCATGAGCAGCATAAGGCCGCCGTACAGGTAAACCTGGCGGATGTTTCCTGCCTCAATCCCTCTGTCAATGAGCAGGGCGGTAATGAAAGGGATCAGCACTTCCATTAATACCTCTCCTCCCGTAAAGACCGGTGCAAGAATGAAGGCAGCTTTATATTGTTTTATTTGTGCCAACAGTGATTTCATTTGATTTCCTCCAATTTTGTTTTATAGGGGCCCATATGAAAAAATGTTAGGGTCCTACTTATCTGTTCATAGAACATTATACGGATTTCTCTTTGAAAGTGAATTTAAAATATGTTACTATTAGAAAGAAAATCTTAATAATACAAAAGGAGTGATCCTATGAATACCTTTCAGCTGTCCTGCTTTTTGGCGGTAGCGGAATATTTGAATTTCGGGAAAGCAGCCCAGCAGCTTCATGTGACGCATCCGGCGGTCAGCCAGCAGATCCGTTCCCTTGAAAAGGAACTGAACGTAAAGCTGTTCCGCAGAACAACCAGGAGCGTGAGACTGACGGAGGAAGGAAAGATGTTTCTGCGGGATGCGGAGCAGATCGTATCCATATCGGAGCGGGCAAAGAAACGGTTTGACGGTCCTATGTCGGGAAATGTGGAGACGCTGGATCTGGGATGCTACAGCTTTCCGTGCATGTTTCTGCTTGTGGATGTGCTGAAGCGGCTTCGGGCAGTCAGACCGAATATGCATCACCGCATTCAGGTTATTCCGTTTCATCATATCTATCAGATGCTGGAGGAAGGTGATCTGGATGCGGTTATCGGCTTCAGAGAGCCTGAAA
>CALWRQ010000158.1 GCA_944383965.1 uncultured Lachnospiraceae bacterium | reverse complement strand
TTGAAGCATTTCGTATTCGATGTCTGCGGGGCGGAAGCCAACTGGAACATGAAAAACTTTATTGAAGATCAGGTGGAACTGATCCGCCGTCAGGTGGGAGACGGAAAGGTTCTTCTGGCTCTGTCCGGCGGGGTGGATTCTTCTGTTGTGGCGGCTCTGTTGATCAAGGCTATCGGTCAGCAGCTGGTGTGCGTTCATGTGAACCATGGCCTGATGCGGAAGAATGAATCGGAAAGCGTGATTCAGGTATTCCGGGATCAGCTTCATGCGAATCTGGTCTATGTGGATGCGTCCGAGCGCTTCCTGGGCAAGCTGGAGCACGTGGCCGATCCGGAACAGAAGCGCAAGATCATCGGCGGCGAATTCATCCGTGTGTTTGAAGAGGAAGCCAGGAAACTGGAAGGGATCGAATTCCTGGGGCAGGGAACCATTTATCCGGATATTATTGAAAGCGGGACCAAAACGGCGAAAATGGTCAAGTCTCACCATAATGTAGGCGGACTGCCGGAGGATCTCCAGTTCAAACTGGTGGAGCCTTTAAAGCAGCTGTTTAAGGATGAAGTCCGCGCCTGCGGCGTGGAGCTGGGACTGCCGCACAGCATGGTTTACCGTCAGCCCTTCCCCGGACCGGGACTGGGAGTGCGCTGTCTGGGTGCGATCACCAGGGACCGTCTGGAAGCGGTGCGGGAATCGGATGCGATCCTGCGGGAGGAGTTTGCAAAGGCCGGCCTGGACAAGAAGGTGTGGCAGTACTTCACGGTAGTGCCGGACTTTAAGTCCGTGGGCGTAAAGAATAATGCCAGAAGCTTTGATTATATGGTAATCATACGGGCTATCAATACCATAGATGCCATGAGTGCCACCATTGAGCGGGTCGACTGGGATGTGCTGGAGACGATCACGCAGCGAATCCTGGCGGAGGTTCACAACGTCAACCGGGTATGCTATGATATGTCGCCCAAACCCCCGGCAACCATAGAATTTGAGTAAAAACCTGAGCTCGGAAATCCGGTATGAATGCCGGATTCCGGGCTTTTGCCGTCCGGACGGATGAGCTCGCCCGGCGTCTTCGTCCGGATCTGCGGATTTCTGCCGGTTCAGAAAGATCATTATGGAGCAACCGCGTATACAAAGCAGGGATGTTCCATAGTGACTGAAAATACGGAAGAAACTATCTGCAGAACGGCAGCATTTTGAAACGTTCCGGAGAAAGGAGGAGAATGACCATGCCGGAAATCGTGGATAACGGTCTGCAGCTGTCCGGCTCTCTGCTGGGCTGCATTTTTTCGGGGATCCTATATGTGAGGAGCCGGAGGCAGTCCTATTTTATTCTGAACTGCTTTTACGGAAGTTTTACCCTGGCCAATCTGTACTGGCTGCTTTACACGATCCTGATCACAGATGCGCCGCCCATGTTCTATGTGTCGGAAATTGGATGGACGGCAGGTTATTTTTTCCTGATCCTGCTGCAGGATTCCCTCTGCCGGCCGGAAGAGAGAACCTTCCGCTGCCGGGCGATGTGGATCGCTCCGCTGGTCATTGTTCCGCTGACGGTCTATTATATTACCATCGGCACAGTGATCTATAATCTGATCATAGGGGGAATCATGCTGGTGATTTTCCGATCTTCCCTGCGCGGCTTTTTCTATTGGAGAAAGCAGAAGGGAAAGGAACGGAATCTGAGGCTTTTTCACCTGACAGTGATGGCTTTCGTCATACTGGAGAACGGTCTGTGGCTTTCCAGTTACCCGTGGAGGGGAGACGGATGGTCCAATCCCTATTTCTGGATTGATTTTGCGGTGACAGCCGTCACCTTTTCTCTGCTGCCTGCAGTAAGAAAGGCGGTGAATGTATGACTTACATGGAAAATATTTTCGTCTGCATTGCCGCGCCGCTGCTGGTGGCTGCTCTGTGCATGGGCAAACGATATCTCCGGTTTTTTCTGTTTGCCTTTGCGGGAATGGGGGTCTGTCTGCTGTCGGCCTATATCAATACCTTTGCTGCGGTGCTCTATCAGGCGGATGGGTTTCATGCCGCTGCGGAGATCGCTCCGGTGGTGGAAGAGGTTATGAAGCTGCTGCCGCTGCTTTTTTATCTGATGGTGTTTGAACCGGAGCCGGAGGACATACGCCCGGCCGTGCTGATTATTGCCGCCGGCTTTGCCACGTTTGAGAATATCTGCTATCTGGTGCAGAACGGAGCGGAACAACTGCTTTTTCTGCTGATCCGCGGGTTCGGAACGGGAGCGATGCATGTTCTGTGCGGTGCGGTCATCGGTTATGGACTGGTTTATGTATGGCAGAGGACCTGGCTGAAATTCGCCGGGACTCTGGGACTTCTGGGAGTGACCATCGGATTTCACGGGATCTACAATCTGCTGATCGCCTATGGAGGGAGGGTTCAGTATATTGCGTATCTGCTGCCGGCCGGAATCGTTCTGGCAGGGCTTCTGGGGGGAAAGCTGCTGTTCCCTGACAGAAGAAAAAACAACTGAAAGGGGGGGTTGCTATGTGCTTTGGCACAGAAAAAAGAAACGAAGCTTTACTCCATGCAAAGCCAATGGTCTGCGACAGCTGCATGGAGTAAAAGATGGTCGCAGAACATGCAGGCTTTGCTGATTTATCATCAGATCAAGGAGGAAGCCCGCATGAAATATGAGAACGCACAGGCGATCCTGCCGGACACACTGGTAAAGGAACTGCAGAATTATATCCAGGGCGGATATCTTTACGTCCCTGTGGAGCAGCAGAAACGCTGGGGAGAAGTCTCCGGCTACAGACAGGAGCTCAGAGAGCGGAACCGGCAGATCAGGGAAGAATACCGAAGGGGAAATTCCGTGGACGTTCTGTCCGAAAAATACGGATTATCCTCATATGCCATTCGGAAAATCATATATCAGAAGTAAACGTAAGGGGCTGCCGGACTGCAGCCCCTTATTTTTATACAGATTGGTTCGGCAGCATTCTGTACGTAGAATTTTTCTGCCGGAGCCGGTATGATGAAAAAGAAGGCAGAAAATATTCTTTTTCATAGAAAAGGGGGATCAGTCATGCAGCAGAACATTTACCCGCGTTCAAAGGACAGAGAAACGGTTTATCTGAACCAGGTGATTTCCAATCCGGCCATCGTTGTGGGGGACTATACCATGTATAACGATTTTACCAGAGATCCGAGAGATTTTCAGAAGAACAACGTGCTGTATCAGTATCCGGTCAATCAGGATAAGCTGATCATCGGCAAGTTCTGCTCCATAGCATGCGGAGCAAAGTTCCTGTTCAACAGTGCCAACCATACATTGTCATCGCTGTCTACCTACCCGTTTCCCATCTTTTTTGAAGAATGGGGCCTGGATGTGGAAGATATCCGGAAGGCATGGGACAACAAAGGAGATATTGTGATTGGAAATGATGTCTGGATCGGTTTTGAAGCGGTTATTCTGGCAGGGGTCACTGTCGGAGACGGTGCGGTTATCGGGGCCCGGGCTGTAGTCACAAAGGATGTTCCGCCCTATACGATCGTCGGCGGAGTACCTGCTGCGCCCATCCGAAAACGATTTTCGCAGGAGATCATAGATGCACTGCAGAAGATCAGATGGTGGGACTGGCCGAAGGAGCGCATTGCCCGCCACCTGCCGGAAATACAGGCGGGACAGATACCGGAGGAAGAAATGATTTAAAAAAAGCGGCACCGTCTGCGGCTGACAGAAGTTCAGTGCGCAGGCGGTGCTGTTTTGCTGCTATGGATGAATCTCTGAGATAAACTGAAACACGGATGTATTGTAAAAGACTTTTGAATACTCAAACAGATCTCCGTTTGTCAGATAGTTGTGGTAGTCGATACGGATAATGGGAGTATCCTTGTAAAGAGATATTTTGGAGCGGATATCGTCGCTGGGAATGACGGAAAAGATTTCCTTATGAATGAGCCCCTGCTCCAGATTTTTTTCCCTCAGACAGGCATTGACCGAATGGATGATATTCTCGGCGCTGATCATGTTTTTATATTTGGGATTGATGTAGGAGCACTCCAGAATCACAGGAGTATCATCGATCAGACGCACCCGTTCGAAAAAGAGGCATTCATCCTGTGGAGTGCACTGAAACTTCTCGATGAGAGGGTGGTAGACTTTTTTCAGGCAGATCTGATTAATGGATGTGCTGGGCTTTTTGTTCATACGCTGCATCCTGGCGGTGAAGCCTTCCGGGGCGTTGATATCGATGGGGATCATGTCCTCGTGCTTTTTCACAAAACTGCCCACTCCGTCA
>CALWRQ010000157.1 GCA_944383965.1 uncultured Lachnospiraceae bacterium | reverse complement strand
TTCAGCATCACCACGTATCAGATCACAGACTCCGGCGCAGTGGAGACCATCGATCAGACCTTTACCATTCATAAGACTACAGGAAGATAAGTGCTATGACAGAACGAATCAGAACCCATCTGTTTAAGATTGTGACCGTGGTTCTGATCCTGGCAGCTGCAGGCGGGCTGATAGCCCGCCTGAACGGCGTTACCAGGACAGAACTGGTAAACCGTACAGGACAGACTTTTGAAACCGGCGTAGTGACGGAAATCATTCAGGATAATCTTCAGGAAGACGGTTCCCGCGCAGGACAGCAGACCGTAGTGGTCCATATGACCAGTGGGGAGCGGCAGGGAGAAGATCTGATCACCACAAGCAATTCCGGTTATCTGTTCGGAGCAGCGTGCAAAGAAGGGATGAAGGTAGTTGTTCTTCAGAGCGTGGCGGGAGACACGGTGATTACCAGTGTTTATTCCATGGACAGAAAAGAGATCATCATCGGCTTTGCTGCACTGTATATTCTGGCCCTCTGCGTGGTGGGCGGATGGAAGGGAGTGCGGGGAGCTCTTGGACTGATCTTCACTTTTGTTTCCATTATCTATATCTATCTGCCCCTGGTATATCTGGGATATTCCCCGTTCTGGGTATCGGTGTTCATCTGTGTGATCACCACCCTGGTGACCATGGCCCTTATCGGCGGGCTGTCCAGAAAGACGGCAGCCGCCACCCTGGGAACAGTGGCCGGAGTAATCATAGCGGGAGCGGCGGCTTCCGCCTTTTCCGCCCTGACAGGAATCACCGGCTGGAATGTATCGGATATAGAAAGCCTGATGACACTGCAGCAGGTCAATGATATTCAGGTGGGCGGACTGCTGTTTTCCGGACTTCTCATCAGTGCCCTGGGAGCAGTGATGGATGTGGCCATGTCTATTTCCAGCTCCATGCAGGAAATCTGCGAACAGAATCCCCATATCAGCCGTCTGGAGCTGATGGCTGCCGGTATGCGGGTGGGCCGGGATATGATGGGAACAGATTCCAATACTCTGATCCTGGCGTTTGCGGGTACGAGCCTTTCCATGCTGGTGATGAATTATGCCTATGATCTGCCCTTTCTCCAGGTGATCAATTCCAATAACATCGGAATTGCAGTGATGCAGGGGTTATCCGGAAGCTTCGGAGTGGTGCTCAGCGTCCCGGCTACGGTGGTGATGGCCGCCTATATTTACCGGGCAGAACGTAAAAAACCAGAATAATGTTGGAAATCCAACAGAATTATCTGCTCCTATCTGTTATAGTGGATCCATCAAGAGAGAGACAACAGAGAGGAGATTCCATATGAGTGAATATAAGATGTTTTGCTACCAGTGTCAGGAGACGGCAGGCTGCAGCGGCTGCACGTCTGCGGGAGTCTGCGGGAAGAAACCGTCCACATCGGGACTTCAGGACGTGCTGATCTACAGTACGAAGGGACTGGCCTGGCTGCTGACGGTGATGAGGGACGGAGGGGAGTCCGTAAAAGAAGAGCTGAATCGGATCGTGAGGGACAATCTGTTTACCACCATTACCAATGCTAATTTTGACGATGAGAAGATTGCGGAGCGAATCAGAATGACTCAGAGGATCAAGAGGGAGCTGCTGGATTCCGTGCTTTTATTGAAGGAAGCAGAACGGAAGGGGAATCTGTGTGAAGCAGCGTGCTGGACAGCGGAGGAGATTTCCCATCCGGGAGCAGGAGTTCTGGCTACGGAGGATGAGGATCTGCGCAGCTTAAGGGAGCTTCTCACCTACGGTCTGAAAGGAATGGCCGCCTATCTGAATCATGCGGAAGCTCTGGGGGAGCGGCAGGAATCCATAGACGCGTTTCTGGAGAGAGCTCTGGCTGCCACCCTGGATGATTCCAAAAACGGGGAAGAGCTTCTTGGCCTGGTTATGGAGGCGGGAAAGTACGGTGTGGATGCCATGGCTCTGCTGGACGGGGCCAACACGAAGGCTTACGGAAATCCGGAGATGACCAGAGTGAACCTGGGGGTTCGCAGCAACCCGGCTATTCTTATTTCCGGCCATGACCTGAAGGACCTGGAAATGCTCCTGGAGCAGACAGAAGGGACGGGAGTGGATGTATATACCCATTCGGAAATGCTGCCGGCTCATTATTATCCTGCTTTCAAGAAATATTCCCATTTTGCTGGGAATTACGGAAATGCCTGGTGGAAGCAGAGGGAAGAATTTGAGGCGTTCCAGGGACCGGTGCTTCTGACGACCAACTGCCTGGTACCTCCCAGGGAAAGCTACAGGGACCGGATCTATACCACGGGAGCTGCAGGATATCCGGGCTGCATCCATATTCCGGGCGGACCGGGAGAGAAAAAGGACTTTTCTGCCCTGATCGAGCACGCAAAGCGCTGTGCGCCTCCAAAAGAGCTGGAGACAGGAGAGATCATCGGGGGCTTTGCCCATAACCAGGTGCTGTCCCTTGCAGATCAGATTGCAGAGGCGGTAAAAACCGGAGCAATCAGGGAATTCGTGGTGATGGCCGGCTGCGACGGAAGGAGCCGCTCCAGGGAATACTATACGGAATTTGCAGAAAACCTTCCGGAAGACAGCGTGATCCTCACTGCAGGCTGCGCCAAATACCGCTACAACAAGCTGAACCTGGGAGAGATCGGAGGCATTCCCAGAGTGCTGGATGCGGGGCAGTGCAACGATTCCTATTCTCTTGCCCTGATCGCCCTGAAGCTGAAGGAAGCTTTCGGACTGGAAGACATCAATGAGCTTCCCATTACCTATAATATTGCATGGTATGAACAGAAAGCCGTGATCGTGCTTCTGGCTCTTCTTTATCTGGGAGTAAAAAATATTCATCTGGGACCGACCCTGCCGGCTTTTCTGTCTCCGGCAGCCGCATTGATTCTGGCGGAACAGTTCGGTCTTTCCCTTCCGGAAGGAATCTGACGGGTTCTCTGCGGAAGGCGTGCTTCAAGACTTGACAAACCTTTCCAAACTATATATGATAGGGAAAGGATAAAAGACAGGCAGTGAAGAAGAGGAGTAAGTTTTCAGACCCCGACAGAGAGGATGGCCCGCAGGCTGGAAGGCGTCCAGGGAAGGGAAAGCTGAAGGTAGCTTCGGAGCCGGACGGTGAACCTGCGCATCTGCCGCAGCCAGCCGGACCCGGGTCGTCCCCGTTAAAGGACCAAGGAGATCGCCGCAGGAAAAGCGGCGGAACAAAGGTGGTACCGCGATGATTCGCCCTTTGCGCATATGCTGTGCGCAAAGGGTTTTTTATTCTAGGAAAAGGAGAGTCTATGTTATACAAATTTTGCCCTGAATGCGGAAACAAACTGAGAATGCGGAAAATGTGGGATGAGGGAGAGGTGCCGTTCTGCGACAGCTGTGACATCGCCTGGTATGAGCATCCGTCACCCTGCATTATCACGCTGGTGATCAACGAATTTGAGGAGGCGGCTCTGCTCCGTCAGGACTACATAATGGAAAACAATTATGTTCTGGTGGCCGGGTATATCAAACCGGGAGAAACGGCAGAGGAGACAGCTTTCCGGGAAGTGGAGGAAGAAATCGGCGTAAAAATGGATTCCATCAGCCGGGTGAGAACCTTTGCTCTGAAGGAAAAAGAACTTCTGATGCTGGGATATGTGGGATTTGCGAACAAGACGGATCTGAAACTGTCTACGGAAGTGGATTCTGCGATCTGGGTTCCGGTGGATGAGGCAATGGAAAAGCTGCAGGGAAGCGAGATTGCCTATCAGATCCTGGAAGCCTATCTGGCAGACCGGGAGGGAATCAGGAGGAGCGCTCATGAAGAAAAAGACTTCCTGCCGGAAAGAGACTAGCAGCTGCGAGACCTGTGAAAACTACTGCTATGACGACGATCTGGGATATTATGTGTGCGAGGCGGAGCTGGATGAGGATGAAATGGCTCATTTTCTGTCCTGCCGGGAATTTGCCTGCCCCTATTACCGACTGAATGACGAATACCGGATCGTGAGAAAGCAGATGTGATACTATGCAGACAGAAAAGGAGAAAATATGAAAGAACTGGAAAAAACGTACGCTCCCGGAGAAATCGAGGGACGCATTTATCAGAAATGGCTGGATAAGAAATATTTTCATGCGGATGCCAAAGAGGGAAGGAGAAAAGGGAAAAAGCCTTTTACCATCGTAATGCCTCCTCCTAACGTAACGGGACAGCTTCATATGGGACACGCTCTGGACAATACCATGCAGGATATTCTGATCCGCTATAAGAGAATGCAAGGATACGAGGCGCTTTGGCAGCCTGGTACAGACCATGCGGCTATTGCCACAGAGGTAAAGGTGATCAATAAGCTGAAGGAAGAGGGCATCGACAAGCATGACCTGGGCCGGGAAGGCTTTCTGAAGGAAGCCTGGAAATG
>CALWRQ010000156.1 GCA_944383965.1 uncultured Lachnospiraceae bacterium | reverse complement strand
TGAATTTCAAAAAAACCCATTCCCAGACACTTCTTCCAATGATTGATGAGATCGTAAGGATGACGGAGACAGAACTGGAGTCTGTGGATGCTATTGCAGTTTCCGGAGGCCCCGGCTCCTTTACGGGCCTCAGAATCGGCTCGGCTACGGCAAAAGGGCTGGGACTGGCTCTGAAGAAGCCTCTGATCCACATTCCTACGGTAGATGCGCTGGCGTACAATCTGTGGGGGGCGGCGGGGCTTGTCTGCCCGATTATGGATGCCAAGAGAAATCAGGTTTATACGGGAATTTACCGGATGACAAACGGATTGGAGACGGTAAAGGAGCAGTGCGCCATGGATATGAGAAATCTGGCGGAAGAACTGAACCGTTTGGGAGAGCCTGTGATCTTTCTGGGAGACGGCGTACCCGCATATGAGGGGATTATCAGAGAATGCGTACAGGTTCCCTGGTCCTTTGCACCGGCGCATTGCAACCGCCAGCGTGCGGCGGCAGTGGCAGCTTTGGGTGAACTCTACTTTGCGCGTGGAAAGGTGGAGACGGCAGCGGATCACGGGCCGGATTATCTGAGAAAATCTCAGGCGGAAAGGGAGCGCCTGGGAGAGAGCCTGTGACGGCGGAGCAGGCCGGTGTCTGTGAGATCCGGCCCATGAAAAATACGGATGCACCGGCAGCTGCCGCGCTGGAGCAGCTGTGCTTTTCTGACCCCTGGGGAATGGATGAATTCCGGGAAATCGAGGAAAGCCGCCTGGACAGAGGAATAGCGGCCTGGGCCGACGGCCGGTTCATGGGGTACGTGATCCTTCGCATGGTGGCAGGGGAGGGAGAGATCCTGCGGGTGGCTGTGGAACCTTCCGGGAGAAGACAGGGGATCGGGCGCATGCTGGTAGCAGCGGCCAAATCAGCGGCGGAACAGGAGAACGGTGAGAAACTGTTTCTGGAGGTTCGGGCCGGCAATCAGGCAGCCATCAGACTGTATCATTCATCCGGATTTTCTGAGTACGGTACAAGGAAAAATTACTATCGATTTCCGACAGAAGATGCCGTTCTCATGGAATACAGTCTTGCTTGAAAGAATTACCACTTAAATTCAGAAAAATATGTGTTATCATGAAGGGGTATCCGGATGGGTATCCCTTTGTTTTATGAAAAATAAAAAGAATTTTCCCGATAGGAAGGAAAAGCAGAGAAAGCAAGAAAGGTGAGGAAGCATATGCGAAGGTACGGACAGAACGGGCGTTTGGAGGCGGTGATCTGCAATGGCTGCGGAAAAAGGCTGGTGGTAGAAGACGGAATTGTGAGAGAGGGGGTTCTGCGTATTGATCATGCGTGGGATTTCTTCTCTGAGAAGGATGGGGAGATCCATCATCTTGATCTTTGCGAAGCCTGTTGCGACCGGCTGGCAGAAGAACTGAGAATTCCCGTGGAGATTGAGGAACAGACAGAGCTTCTTTGACGGAAGCAGGCAGGAAAAGGACGGTGCGGCCCGGGAGGCGGTTCCGTCCTTTCTTCACGCTTCTCCGGTTTGTGCAGCAGCCGGCTTTCCGTTTCTTTCGCGGACCGCTGCTCCTGCGGGAAAAAGCTTGATTCTCCTGCGGGACCTGTGCTATTATTCCACATAGGGTCCCGGAACTGCAGCAGAAAGGGCCCCGCAGGCAGGCGTCAGGGCACGGCTTGGGCGGCTGCTTTCGTGAAAAAAGAAATGAGGAATACTATGTTAGATATCTGTTTGCTGGGAACGGGAGGAATGATGCCTCTTCCTTACCGGTGGCTTACCTCCATGATGGCCCGCTGCGATGGAAGCAATCTGCTGATCGACTGCGGCGAAGGCACTCAGGTGGCGCTGAAGGAAAAGGGATGGAGTCCCAAACCCATTGATGTGATCTGCTTTACCCACTATCATGCCGATCATATCAGCGGCCTGCCGGGGCTGCTTCTTACCATGGGAAATGCGGAGCGTACGGAGCCCCTGACTTTGATTGGGCCGAAAGGTCTGGAAAGGGTGGTGACTGCCCTGCGAACCATCGCACCGGAACTTCCGTTCCAGTTAAAGTTCATAGAGCTGTCAGAGGCCAGAGAGCAGCTTAAGATAGGCCCGTATGTGATCGATGCCTATAAAGTCAATCACAATGTCATATGCTACGGTTATGCCGTTTCCATTCCGAGAAAAGGGAAATTTGACGTGGAGAGGGCAAAAGCTGCGGAAATTCCCCAGCGGTGCTGGAGCCGTCTGCAGAAAGGAGAGACCCTGGAAATGGACGGACGGGTCTTTACTCCGGATATGGTGCTCGGACCGGAAAGAAAGGGACTGAAAGTGGCTTACTGTACGGATACCCGGCCGGTTCCTGTGATTGCGGAGTATGCTCAGGATGCAGATCTGTTTATCTGCGAAGGAATGTACGGAGAAGAGGGAAAAGAGGCAAAGGCAAGAGAGTACAAGCATATGACCATGTACGAGGCAGCCAGGCTGGCAGCAAAGGCCCAGCCGAAAGAAATGTGGCTGACCCATTACAGCCCTTCCCTGAACCGTCCGGAGGAGTTTATGGAAGATGTGAAGAAAATATTCTCCAGGGCCAAGGCAGCCAAGGATGGCTATACCCTGGAACTTTCTTTTGACGAAGGAGAAGCGGAATGAATGAGGATGTATTAATACTGGCGATTGAAAGCTCCTGCGATGAAACGGCGGCAGCGGTGGTAAAAAACGGAAGAGAGGTCCTTTCCAATGTGATCTCATCCCAGATCGCTCTTCACACCCTGTACGGAGGTGTAGTGCCGGAAATCGCTTCCAGAAAACATATAGAAAAGATCAACCAGGTTATTGAGCAGGCTCTGGCGGATGCGGATGTGACGCTGGAGGATATTACAGCGATCGGCGTTACCTACGGTCCCGGTCTGGTGGGAGCGCTGCTGGTGGGGGTAGCGGAAGCGAAAGCCATTGCCTATGCGGCGAAAAAACCTCTGGTAGGAGTGCATCATATTGAAGGTCATGTGTCAGCGAACTTCATAGAACATCCGGATCTGGAGCCTCCTTTTATCTGTCTGATCGTATCCGGCGGCCATACCCATCTGGTGGTAGTAAAAGATTACGGAGAATTCCAGATCATCGGCCGCACCAGGGATGATGCGGCGGGAGAGGCATTTGATAAGGTGGCCAGAGCAGTAGGGCTGGGCTATCCCGGAGGCCCGAAGGTGGACAAGGCGGCTCAGGAGGGAAACAAGCATGCAGTGGAATTTCCCAGAGCGAAGGTGGAAGGAGCTCCCTACGATTTCAGCTTCAGCGGTCTGAAATCAGCAGTTCTGAACTATATCAATCATGCCAGAATGACAGGGCAGGAGATCTGCGTGCCTGACCTTGTGGCATCATTCCAGAATGCAGTGGTGGAGTCTCTGGTCAGCCGTACCATAATGGCAGCAAAAGAATATGGATATGATAAGGTAGCCATTGCAGGGGGAGTGGCATCCAATTCCGCCCTTCGTGCTGAAATGAAAAAAGCCTGCAAGAAGGCTCATCTGAATTTCTACCATCCCTCACCGATTTACTGTACGGATAATGCGGCAATGATCGGAGTGGCCGCCTATTACGAGTATCAGAAAGGGGCCCGCTCCGGCTGGGATCTGAATGCAGTGCCCAATCTGAAATTGGGTGAAAGGTAAGAGACATGAAGAAAAATACGGGAAAAACGGCCGCCGTGGTTCTGGCGGCCGGACAGGGAAAACGAATGAACAGCCAGGTCCGGAAGCAGTTTATGGAGCTGGAAGGAAGACCTCTGATTACCTATGCGCTGGAACGATTTGAAAAGAGCGAGGTCGATCAGATACTCCTGGTTACCGGGGAGGAGGAAATCGCGTACTGCCGCAGGGAGATTGTGGATGCATACGGATTTTCCAAAGTCTGCGGGATCGCAGCAGGCGGAAAAGAACGGTATCATTCTGTCTGCAACGGGCTCAGAGCCCTGCAGGGCATGGGAATTACCCATGTGCTGATCCATGATGGGGCAAGACCGCTGATTACGGAAAAGATAATCAGAGATGCAATGGAAGGAGCGGCAGAATATGAAGCCTGTGTGATTGCCGTACCGGTCAAAGACACCATAAAAGTGGCGGATGAGGAACGGTTTGCCGCTGAGACGCCCAGAAGAGACCGGCTCTGGCAGATTCAGACTCCTCAGGCATTTTCTTATTCTCTCATATCTGCAGCTTATGAAAAACTTATGTCCAGGGAAGAATACCAGCAGGGGGTGACCGATGACGCCATGGTGGTGGAATCCATGACGGACAGAAAAGTCAAACTGATCATGGGAGATTATACGAATATAAAGGTGACCACTCCGGAAGACATGGTCCTGGCAGAGGCGTTTTTGAGGATGCAGAAAGACCTTTGGAAAAATATTTAAAAAAAATGAAAAAAAGGGTTGACAAAAGTCGTTTGATTGGGTAGAATGAATGAGCACTTCGGCGAGAGATGCTGAGACACAGAGCAGAACTCAAGGAAGAAAGCACATGGAGAGATATCGAAGTGGTCATAACGAGGCGGTCTTGAAAACCGTTTGTCCGAAAGGGCGCGTGGG
>CALWRQ010000155.1 GCA_944383965.1 uncultured Lachnospiraceae bacterium | reverse complement strand
GAAGGCTATCTGCGCCATCTGCTGGTGCGCCGTGCGGTGAAGACGGGAGAGATTCTGGCGGCTCTGGTGACCACCGGTCAGACGGAATGCCTGCCGAAGGAGGAAGCGGCCGTTCTGGAGGAATGGAAGAAGCTGATTCTTGAGCTGAAGCTGGAAGGAACGGTTTCCGGCCTTCTTCATATCAGGAATGACAGTCTGGCGGATGTAGTCCAGGATGACGGAACGGAGATCCTGTTCGGCCAGGATTTCTTTTATGAGGAGCTTCTGGGACTTCGGTTCCGGATCACGCCGTTCTCGTTTTTCCAGACCAATTCCCTGGGGGCGGAGGTGCTCTATGACACTGTGCGCAGCTACGTAGGCGACACTGAGGGAAAGGTGGTCTTTGACCTTTACAGCGGAACCGGCACCATTGCCCAGATTCTGGCTCCCGTAGCGGAGAAGGTGGTAGGCGTGGAAATCGTAGAGGAGGCGGTGGAGGCCGCCAGGGAGAATGCGGCCCAGAACGGCCTGTCCAACTGCGAATTCATTGCGGGAGATGTGCTGAAGGTGGTGGGAGGCCTGACGGACAAACCGGACCTGATCATTCTGGATCCCCCCAGGGACGGCGTTCATCCCAAGGCTCTGAACCAGATCATCGATTTCGGGGTGGAGCGGATGGTCTATGTGTCCTGCAAGCCGACCAGCCTGCAGCGGGACCTGATTATCCTTCAGGAAAGGGGCTACCGGGTGGAGCGGGTGTGCTGCGTGGATATGTTCCCGGGAACGGCCAATGTGGAGACGGTTGTACTTTTGTCAAAACTCAATACCAAGCAGCATATCGAGGTAGAGTTGAATCTGGATGAACTGGATTTGACGGATGTTGAGAAGAAGACAACCTATGAAGAAATCAGGGGCATATGTTCTTGAAAATACCGGATTGAAGGTCAGCAACCTTTATCTTGAGCTTGCTTATAACGGAGAATTACTATGAAAAAGCTTTTTGATGCAGTACCGTCAGGTTTTTTCAACTGCTTGTCCAGCGGAAGCAATAAAGAAGTGTATTCGGACTGCCTGCAGATTATTTATGAACAGTATGATCGGGAAATTTCCTATCGAATTGCGAGAAGCCGTATTCGAGATGCTGTGGCATCCTATCTGCTGGACAACCATATAGAATTTCTTGATGAAGAGGATGGCAGCGAAACCAGAAAAAATTATAATGATCTGGCCAATAGCATTATACGAAAATTTTCTTCCAAGGAGATTGGATGGCTGGAAGAAGAAAACGATGACGCCACTTATGAAAAACATATTATTATGACGGAACAAGGGATATTGCTGGCTGAGTTTTTGCAGCAGTTAAGAGCGCCGGAGAGGGAAGAATATTCCAGCTATATTTACAATATTTATAATGTTCTGCGGAACGAAGAACAGTGGTCTCAGGACCCCTATACGGAAGGTCTGAAAAACATATACCGCAATGCGAAGCTGCTGTCAAAAGCGTTGAAACGGCTGTCCACATTTATAAAGAAAATAATTGAGCGGATGGTGAGAGAGGAAAGTCTGGAAAGCCTGACAGAAAATATTATTGAATATTGCAAGGGGGATTTTATCCGAGAGTATGCGCGGCTTACAAAACAGCAGAACATACATATATACCGATCTTTTATCCGCGCAAAACTGGAAAGCATGCAACATGACAGGGAAAACTTTGAGCTGCTCGTAATCGGATGCGCAGTGGAAGAAGAATTGGACGAAGATGCGGCCAAAGAACAGGTTTTGGACATGATTCAAAGAACGAGAGGATTTTTGTCCGAAGATTATGACCGTATTATGAAGGAAATAAAACACAAAATCAATGTATATTTACAGATTGCTGTGGGCCGTGCACGATTTTTGAGAAACCGGGAAGCGAGTATCCGGGGAAATGTGGAACAGACGATTCAGTATATTGTGGAAGAAATGAAAGAACTGGGCTGGAAGAGTGATCTGCCGGAGGAAATGGGGGCATTATTTTTACTGGACAGAAATGAATTCATTGATAAAAGTTCCATCCGTTTTCCGAGAAAGGCACAGGCAATCCGCAGACAAACGTTTGCAGATTTAGAAGAGGTGACAGAGGAGGATCTGGAAAAGGCAAGAAAAGCCCACGAAAGGGAGGCCTATAATCCGTACTCAAAAGAGAAGATGAAGATATATTTAGAGAAGGTGATGGGGGATGAGAAGCATATAAGCAGCGATGTGCTTCCCATGGACAGCAAACGAGATCTGCTTTGCGCCATGTCTGCCGCGGCATACGGAGAAGAAAATGGATATAAGATTCAGCTGGAAGACGGGTATGTGGAAACGAATGGCATGATTCTTCGCAGATTTGAAATTATTAAAGGAGAAGGCAGATGAACATACAGGAATTTTGGGAGGAATACACTTCGTCAGAGAAAGATTTGTTTCAGCGGTCCTGCAGGCGTCTGCTGAAGCATACCTTTATTGTTCGCGACAAAGATGAGGAGAATAAAAAATTATACTATTTTATTTCTAAGAAGCAGGAGCCGTTTTCCGCATTTTTCGGTTATATCGGTTTTGATATTGTAGTTGACAGGGAGAACGGGGTTGTCATGCTGCGCAACTGCGCAGATGCAGGCGAAAACGGAAAAATACAGGCCAATCGCCTGCAGCTGAAAAAAGCAGAAAGTCTGGTATTATGCTGTCTTTGGACCTTATATGCAGATCGGATGCGTTCAGGAAATCTCTCTCGTTCCTATTTGATCTCCATAACGGATTTGCGGTTTGAACTGGAAAAATACGGAGTGAAAGAGCAGATCGACAAGAGCACCATGGGGAATATTCTGGCGCTGTTCGCAAAATTTAATCTTATTGATGTGAACGGCAAGATAGGAGAGGAAGACTGCTTGATTCGGCTGTATTCATCCCTGCAGTTTGCATTGGATCCGGAGGAATTCCGGCGATTTGCGGAAGCAGCGCAGAAGCGAATGCTTGAAAAATCAGGAGAAGCTACAGATGACGAGGAGGATGGCGATGCAGACGAATAGAAAGACCGCCACTAGGCTGCTGTTGGTTCAATGGTCAAGATTCCAGAATGAATGTATCCGCCTGGAAGGTTCTACATTGTTTACCGGAGTAAACGGAAGCGGAAAGTCTACAATTTTAGACGCGGTGACCTACCTGCTGACAGGAAATACCCAGTTCAATAAAGCCGCAAAGGATCGGGACAGAACGGTCGCTGCATATGTAAGAGGAGATACGAAAAGCAATGGTTCGGAACGGTATTTAAGGGCGGGGGAGATTGTCAGCTATATTGCGATGGAATTCTGGTCTCCGGTTGAGGATTCCTATATGGTTGTGGGCGTATGTATTGAGTCATCCAATGAGACTGCTTATAAAAGCAGTTGGTTTATTTGCCGTGATTCCCGGATAGATCAAATGAATTTTACTGTGGTGGAGAATAAACGTGTTCGGTTTACTCCAAGAAATGAGCTGGCTGTAAATGGGCGCCGCTTAAAATCAGCAGATTTTTTGGGAAGAGACAGGGGAGTGGAGCAGGTTCTCCGCGCTTTGGGGCTGCGCTGTGATGCGTCAAAATATCGTTCAAAGCTGCTGAAAATGATGGCCTTTAACCCTGAAAACAATATTGATCAGTTTATTCAGGAGTGTGTTCTGGAGCCTGGGAAGGTAGATTCCCTGAAAGAGCTTCGGGAGCAGAGAGATCAGTTTGAACACATCAGAGAGATGTATGAAAATCTGAAAAAGAGCAAGATTCAGCTGGAAACAGTGGAGCAGAAAACCGTGGATTATGAGAAAAAACTGCGAAATCTGCATATCCGGGAGCTGATGCTGTGCTACCAGGAATTAAGGGAAAAACAAGAAGAAGAAAAACAGATACAAAGAACATTGGAAGCCCTTAAACATAAAATGACAACTTTGGAAAAGCGCAAGAAAGAGCTGGATATCAAGTGCGAGGCAGCCGGAGAACGGTATCGGATAGCAGAAAACAACGATATTTTCAGGGGGATGCAGGACAGCATTCGGGTACAGGAACAGCAGATAAGAAATCTGGAATTTGAAATTGAGAAATATGAGCAAAAAGTATCGGCGCTGAAAACGCTGCAGATACAAATGGAAGAACTGTTGAAATGGATTCTTCAGTTTCTTGAAATTGGAGAGGCGGACAAGCGCTGTTTATGCCGTCTGGCAGAGAGAGAGTACGATGAGGACAAAAAGTTTCAGGTATTTTTAAAATTTGCAGGAATGGCGGAGAAGCAGAAGGAAATTTTCTGGGAAAACGAAGTTCGTTCTCGGGATCGGATCAGACAGTTGGAGAAGGAACTGGATGGGCTGGAAAAAACCATTAAGCAGCTAAAATCCAATCAGATGGTATTTCCTGAGCAGGTAGAGAGTGCAAAGCGTATCATTCAGGAGGAATTTAAACGGCAGAAGATTCAGACCGATGTCAGGATATTTGCAGAGCTGGTGCAGGAGATCAAAGACGCAGAGTGGAGAGCCGCGATAGAGACGTTTCTTGGCAGAAAGCGTTTTCACATTGTGGTAGATGGGCAGTACTGCCATCAGGCCATGGAGATTCTGGAACGGAAAGAGATCCACGGAGTCAACGTAGTAATCACGGACAAGCTGCCGGACAGCAGCAC
>CALWRQ010000154.1 GCA_944383965.1 uncultured Lachnospiraceae bacterium | reverse complement strand
TGCGATGATGATCGGGCTGGAAGACAACTTCCGCCTGGGATTTGCAGCTTTTATTCCCCTGCTCATCGCCGGGTTCCTGCTGCTAAAAAGACTGCCGGCACTTCTGTGTATGCTTGCGGGAGCAGTTTCCGGAATCCTGGTGGCGATTTTCTATCAGGGACTGGATGCCGCAACAGCATTCAACACATTTTATGGGGGATACCATTTTGAAACATCCAATGAAATGCTTTCCACACTGCTGAACAGAGGAGGAATATCCAGCATGTGGAGTCTGGTAGGAGTAACACTGTTTGGCTTTACGGTGGCCGGAATGCTGGATCAGCTGAAGGTTCTGGAAGTCATTGCCGCATCCATTATGAAAACGATCCACAGCATTACCGGCGTAACGGTCATTACAATTCTGTTCGGATTTATCGGGAATGCGGTGGCGCTCAGCCAGAACTTTGCCATCGTGATGTCCGGAACCCTGATGGCGCCTGTCTATAAAAAGTACAACCTGCATCGGAAAAACTGCTCCAGAGATCTGGAGGCAGGAGGAACGTACGGCGCCATGTTTATTCCGTGGAATAACAATGCTGTATTCTGCGCCGGCGCTCTGGGAGTAGGGGTGACTTCCTATCTTCCTTATATTCCGCTTCTCTATCTGACGCCGGTCATCGTGATCTTCTTTTCTGTCATTCGATTCCATATGGAAAAGATCTACGATGACTGCGGCTATATTGATGTCACCCAGAGACTTGCAGAAGATCCGGAGACGCAGGAGCGGCTGCAGGCATAAAAACCTGCATCTGTCTCAGCCGGATATCAGGAACTTTCCAGAGGGAGGCGTACCGTAAAGGTATTCGTACTGACTCCGTCAGTGGAAGCGGAAATCTTTCCTCCGTGCTCCGTACAGATACACTGGGCGATGGAAAGGCCCAGGCCAAATCCGGCCACCGTGCCCCGGGAAGGATCGGCGCGGTAAAAGCGGTGGAACAGCTGACTGATCTCATCAGAAGTCAGCGGCGTTCCCTCGCTGCATACGGTGAATACTGCATCAGCTCCGTCCCGGCTCAGTCTGGCCAGGACGGAGCTTTTTTCTCTGCTGTATTTGCATCCGTTGTCCAGCAGAATGGAGACCAGCTGCTGAAGCTTGGATTCATCCCCTTTTACTGTGATTCCTGCTTCGATTTCTCCGGAAATGGATTTTCCCATCTCAAAGGCAAGGGGCTCAAAAGTGGCAATCGAGCTTTCCGCCAGATAGCTCAGGTCCACAGAGACAAAAGAAGAGGGGGCAGGCATCCGGACGGAATCATCACTTCTGGCCAGGAGCAGGAGACTTTCTGTCAGCTGTTTCATTCGCCTGGCTTCGGAAGCGATATGATCCACCCGCTGCAGGTCCGTATCATCGGTAAGGTGGGGAGACTGCCGGAGCAGGCTGATATTGGCCAGGATCACAGTAAGCGGGGTTTTCAGCTCGTGGGAAGCATCAGACACAAACTGCTGCTGAGTTTTCCAGGCCTGTTCGATGGGGCGGGTGGCCCAATGGGACAGGAACACGGACAGAGTGAAAAAGGCGGCCAGAGCCAGAATACCGATGATCAGGGAATGGATCAGCTGGCCGCGCAGGGCGTCCTGCTCCGGATAGGTATCCGTAAACGCATATCGGATCGTTCCGTCAGGACCGGTCCTTCCCCGGAGCCAGCGAAGGCCCTGATCCGGAAAGATACCGCCTTCGGACAGGGAGCTTTCCGCCCGGCTGATCAGGGAGAGAAGATCCTGCTCATCCAGCGGAAGCGCCTGACCGTGAAGAATATGAACCGTTCCGTCCGGTTTTTTTTCCGCAATGAGAACGGGTACCCGTTTTTCAGGAGGCGGAGGCACATCCTCAGAGGAAAAAGGATCCTGCTGCCGCATTTCATAGCTTTCCTTCAGGGCCATCTGGAGCATTCCCATGCTTCTGTGCTCATAGCTTGCTTTGGTAGAATAGTAAAGAGTCAGAAGGATGGCAGAGAGAAACAGAACGGAAATGGTCATCATGATCAGGATGAATTTCCGCCGCAGCTGCCGGATCATGAGTCAGCCTCCAGCTTATAGCCGATATTGCGGGCTACCCGCAGACTGACCTGGGACTGCAGGAGAGAGAGCTTTTTCCGGATAAAAGAAACATAGGCTTCCACATTGTTGGCATTGGCGCTGGAATCATATCCCCAGATTTTCAGAAGCAGAGTTTCTTTTGAAATAAAGCAGCCGGTATTTTTAAACAGTATGGTCATCATTTCCAGCTCTTTCGAACTGAGGGTCACGGATTTTCCCCGGCAGGTCAGCTGAGAGGAGGATGGATTCAGGGTCAGATCACCGAATTCCAGCAGATCCGGGATGATGGCAGTCTGGCGGCGCAGAATCGTTCTCAGGCAGGCCAGCAGCTCCTGATTTTCAAAAGGCTTGGTCAGGTAATAGTCGGCGCCGGAGTCCAGTCCCAGAACACGGTCGGACAGATCGGAGCGGGCGGTGAGCATCAGTACGGGAACGGTACTTCCGGAAAGCCTTAAAGACTGCAGGACCTGGAAGCCGTTCAGCTCGGGAAGCATGACGTCCAGAATCAGCGCGTCATAGATCCCGCTTCTGGCCAGTTCCAGGCCATCCGTTCCATTAAAGGCCATATCCGCCTGATATCCGGACTGACTGAGCAGGTCCTTGAGAGTCATGGCCAGGCGCTTTTCATCTTCAACGATCAGAATTCTCATAATTTCTCCATTCCTTGTTTTGATAAGTACAGTATAGCATGATTAAGCAGAAGTGAAATCTGAACTTTCTGTGAATTTCAGCTTCCTTTCAGTTTGAGACATTATATTGATTATGATTTATCACGGAGGAAATCGTGAATGAGAGGAGACATGGAATATGGAAAGACGGATTTTGGCGCTGTCTCTGGCTGCAGCATCAGTCCTTACGGCGGCTGCGGCTCCCATGGAGACCTGGGCGTCTACGAATTTTGAATTAAGAAAAAAGGTAATCGGAATTTCCGGGATCATGGGGATTACGGATGTGTACGGGAACGTAACCAGAGCGCAGTTTGCTCAGATGCTGGTAAATGCGTCAGAATACCGGAACACCACTTCCAGCCACAGTACCGTATCGGTGTTTGCAGATGTACCAAAGGAAAATCAGTATGCTTCCTATATCCGCATCGCAGCCAACAATGAGTGGATGACCGGATACCTGGGAGGCGTTTTCCGGCCGGATCAGTACATTACCCTGCAGGAAGCAGCCAGAGGAGTGCTGGCGCTTCTGGGATATACCAATGAGGACTTTACGGGAGACCAGATCGGCGGAAGGATGAGCATGTTTGAATATCTGGATCTGAATGACGACATCGGAAAAAGTGCTTCCGATACGCTGACCAGAGAGGACTGCATCAATCTGTTTTATAATCTGCTGAAGACTTCTCCCAAAGACGGAAACGGAATCTACGGAGAGGTGCTGGGCTGTGAACTGACTTCAGACGGCGAGATCAATCCGCTGGCCATGGCGGACAACAGCCTGAAAGGACCGAAGGTGGTCACGGACTGGAGCCGCTTTGTGGAGGATATGCCTTTTGGAATGAACGAGGCCAATTTCTTTGTAAACGGTTCAGCCGTAGAGATGGAAACCTTCAAATCCTATCTGAACACAGGATATCTGGTGATCTATTATAATCCCGGTTCCAAAACGGTGTGGGCCTACAGTGAAGCGGCCGACGGAGATTCGGACCGGAACGTGGTGAACGGATATATCACTCATATTTACTATAATTCTTCCGATGTGATGACGCCTACGGAAGTGGAACTGGATAACGGAGACCGGTATCTGCTTTCCAGCTCAGAGATGCAGTTTGCATTTTCCATGTACGGATCACTGGAAGTGGGAGACAGGATTACCCTGATCTATACTGTTTCTTCGGACAGCAATGACAATGAAACCTATACGGTGGTGGACTATGTGGACGAAGATGTGGATTGAAGCAGATAAGCAAGGAAGCAAGGGAGCGCAGAGAGTATGGATGTGAGGAAGATCAAATCAAAGCTGAAATTCGGAAAAAAGGGTCAGGATACAGCGGAAAGCGGTTCGGAAAGCAGAAAGACGCAGTCCGGTCCGGTCAGTAAAAAGACAGCAGGAAAAAAAGGAAAGAAAAAGCGGCTGATGATTGCAGCAGCAGCTGTAATCGTTCTGATCGTGGGAGGGGCAGTCCTGCTTCAGAGAAAACAGCAGGCGCAGAGTCAGGAAGCTACTGCTCAGAAAACGGCTGTAGTCCAGCGGCAGAACATTACGTCTACCCTGTCTGCTTCCGGAAGCCTGGAAGCGAAAGATTCCTATAATATTACGTCTCTGGTGGAAGGAGAAGTGCTGACGGCAGACTTTGAAGAGGGAGATCAGGTAACGGAAGGGCAGATCCTTTATCAGATCGACAGTTCTTCCATGGAGTCCCAGCTCAGTTCCGCCAGCAACAATCTGGAGCGGGCAAAAGAAGACTACAATGACGCCCTGGCAGATTACAACGAAGCGCAGTCTCTGTTTTCCGGAAATACCTATAAATCCACCAGGAGCGGCTACATAAAAAATCTTTATGTTCAGGCGGGTGACCGGGTGAGCGGACAGACTACGGTAGCAGATATCTATGATGATAAGACCATGAAGCTGAAAGTTCCTTTTCTGTCCGGGGATGCGGCGGCCATTACGCCGGGAACGGCCTGTACGGTCACATTGACGGATACGGGAGAAATGATCAGCGGTACCGTGTCTTCTGTTTCCAATATGGATGAAACCATTTCCGGAGGCAGGATCGTCCGTTACGTTCATGTGGAGGTGGCCAATCC
>CALWRQ010000153.1 GCA_944383965.1 uncultured Lachnospiraceae bacterium | reverse complement strand
TATCTTTAGTATATCAGAAAAACGGTGCTATGAATAGAAAAGCCCGGCAATCGCCGGGACTTTGTCTACAGTCTGAAAGGCGGCGTTAGCCGCCTTTTTCTGTTGGGAAAAGAAGATTCCCGGAGGACGCCCGGTTCCGGTGGAACAGAAGGAGAAGACCACCGTAAAACAGAGAGAGAAGAAAAATCTTGAAGGCAGCGCTCACAAAAGGATGAAGGATGGAAAAAACTTCTGCTGCCGGAAGCGACAGAACAGCCGAAAGGATCCCCTGAGACAGAAAAAGGAGAATGGCAGGCTTTACGATCATGGACCAGGCGTCCCATTGAAACGGTACGCTTCCCCGGAGGGAAAAAAGATGAAGGAACGAGAGAAGAATTTCGCTGGCCAGCATGCCCCAGAGAAGGGCGGTGATGCCCAGGCCGGGAATGCCGAAACAGACAAAAGCGATCCGCACAAGCATGGCTGCCGTGTTCTGAAGAAAGGTGGTTCCTGTTTTCCCCAGCCCGTTCAGAATGCTTCCCGTAGTAGTGGACAGATAGAGAAAAGGACAGAGCCAGGAAAGGGCTGCAATAAAATAACCGGCCCGGCTGTCATGAAAAACAGCGGAACCCAGATCCTCCCCGAATCTGGTGAAAATACCGATACAGAAAATACCCATGTAAAGACTGTAGCGCAGGGATAGGGTCACGGCATCGGAGATCTGCTTCCTGTTTCCGGCAGACTGGGCCTCTGCCACAGCAGGAAGCAGAAGGACGGCCATGGAGTTGGTAATGGCAGAAGGAAAAAAAACAAAAGGCAGGGCCATGCCTGTGAGAACACCGTAGACGCTGTAGGCTTCCGAAGAGGTCAGACCGGATGCGAGAAGACGGTTGGGAATCATGATCGCTTCGGCACTGGCCAGGAGGTTGAGGACCAGGCGGTTTCCCATCAGAGGAAGAGCCAGACTCATAAGAGCAGGAACTTCCAAAAGGATTCCGGTTTTTTTTTCGCAGACCCGGTCGGGGGGAGCCAGAGAAAAGGCCAGAAGGGAGAAAAGAGTGGATCCTGCCTCCCCGATCAGATGGCCGAACACGGCCAGCTCAACAGTGACGGCAGCTCCCTTCTGAGCGAGAATGTCAGCCAGAAGAAAGACGGCCCCGATACGTATGGTCTGTTCCGCCAGCTGGGTGAGGGCGGGAACCTTGGTCTTGTGAAGCCCGTAATAATAACCGTTCAGACAGGCGTGGACAGCAGAACAGGGAACTGACAGGGCCATGGCAGGCAGAAGAGGGGCACAGCGGGGCTCCAGGAGCACGCGGACAGCCAGAAAGTCGGAGAACTGCCAGATCAGGGCAGCCAGAAACAGAGACAGAGAGAGAGAGACTGCCAGCCCGGCCTGCAGGATCCGCTTTCCCCGGGAAACTTCTGCAGCAACAGAACGGGAAATGGCAGTCTGGATGGAGCCGGCACAGAGCGCAAAGCAGATTCCGAAAACAGGATGGACCATATGGTAGATGCCCAATCCTTCCGCTCCGATGGTGCGGGAAAGAAAAATCCGATAGAAAAATCCCAGGATCCTGCTGAGAAAGCCGGTGGCAGTCAGAATCAGAGTTCCGGCGATAAAGGCCCGTTTGCGTGGAGAGAGATTCATGAATGGGATCACCTGGAGAAACCGTTGTTACAGTTTATGAAGAGGGGAGAAGAATCTTTCCGAAAAAAAACAGGACAAAATCTATTATTCCTATTGAAATTATATGAATATATTATATAATAGAACTGTAGATGAAGCTTTTAACTTCTTTCTACAGGAAAGAACACAGCCTGAGGCAGAAGACCCGGGCGGGAAAGGCGGATTGAATTATGAAAGAAAGACCATTGATTTATCTGGATAATGCGGCTACAACAAAAGTGAAACCTGAGGTGGCGGAGGCCATGCTTCCTTACCTGACGGAGTATTACGGAAATCCTTCCTCGGTATACGGATTCTCGGAAGAACCCAGAAGGGCGATGAACCATGCCAGAGAGATCATTGCGCAGGCCATCGGAGCCAAAACCAACGAAATCTATTTTACCGGCTGCGGTACGGAGTCGGATAACTGGGCCCTGAAAGCGGCGGCGGAAGCCTATGCGGAAAAAGGCAACCATATTATTACCACCAAAATCGAGCATCATGCCATTCTGCACACCTGCGAGTGGCTGGAGAGACACGGAATAGAGGTGACCTATCTGGATGTGGATGAAAACGGAAGAGTACGTCCGGAAGATGTGGAAAAGGCCATCCGTCCGGAAACCATCCTGATTTCGGTCATGTTTGCAAATAATGAGATCGGTACCATTGAACCCATCAGAGAGATCGGTGCCATTGCGAAAAAGCACGGCATTCTTTTTCATACGGATGCGGTGCAGGCGTTTGGCCATGAGCCGATCAATGTGGACGAGTATCACATTGATATGCTCAGCGCCAGCGGTCATAAAATCCATGCTCCGAAGGGAGTGGGATTCCTTTATATCCGTACCGGAGTGAAGATCCGTTCCTTTATTCATGGGGGAGCTCAGGAGAGGAAACGCCGCGGCGGTACGGAAAATGTAGCCCAGATCGTGGGCATGGGAAAGGCCGTGGAGCTGGCTATGGCTACGCTGGAAGAGAGAAAGAAAAAGGAAACCGAACTGAGGGATTACCTGATCGACCGGATCCTGACCCTTGTGCCGTATGCCAGGGTAAACGGAGACCGGGAACACCGCCTGGCAAACAATGCCAATTTTGCTTTCCAGTTTATTGAAGGAGAATCCATGCTGATCATGCTGGATATGGCGGGGATCTGCGGTTCCAGCGGCTCTGCATGCACCTCCGGATCCCTGGATCCGTCCCATGTGCTTCTGGCCATCGGACTGCCCCATGAGATCGCGCACGGATCCCTCCGGCTCACTCTGAGTGAGGAAAATACGAAGGAAGAGATGGATTATGTGGCAGAGACCGTGCGGGACGTGGTAGAGCGTCTCAGAAGCATGTCGCCTCTTTACGAAGATTTCCTGAAGAGTACGGGAAAATAAGACTGATTGATACGAAAAGGAGAATTGTTTATGTATACAGAGAAAGTAATGGATCATTTTCAGCATCCAAGAAATGTGGGAGAACTGGAAAATCCCAGTGGAATGGGAACGGTAGGAAATGCGAAATGCGGAGATATTATGAGGATCTATCTGGATATTGATGAGAACCAGGTGATCCGGGATGTAAAGTTCAAGACTTTCGGATGCGGAGCGGCCGTTGCCACCAGCAGTATGGCAACGGAGATGGTAAAGGGAAAGACCGTGCAGGAAGCCATGGCGGTTACCAACAAAGCCGTATGCGAAGCTCTTGACGGACTGCCGCCCGTTAAGGTACACTGTTCTTTGTTAGCAGAGGAAGCCATTCACGCGGCGCTCTGGGATTATGCCCAGAAAAACGGTATTTCCATTGAAGGACTGGAAAAGCCCAAGAGCGATATCAGCGAGGAAGAGATAGAAGAAGAGTATTAATGAAAAAGGCGGCCCTGGCGGATAGTTCCGGGGCCGCTTTTCCTTACGGACGGAAAGGCGGTACGGGATATGGAAAAGAAAAAAGTGGTGATCGGAATGTCAGGGGGAGTGGATTCCTCCGTAGCAGCCTGGCTGCTGAAGGAGCAGGGCTATGATGTGATCGGCGTCACCATGCAGATCTGGCAGGATGAGGAGAATGCTGTGCAGGAAGAGAACGGGGGCTGCTGCGGTCTGAGCGCAGTGGAAGATGCCCGGCGAGTGGCCGGACAGCTGGGGATCCCTTATTATGTGATGAATTTCAAACGGGAATTTCAGACGAATGTGATCGATTATTTCATCGGGGAATATCTGAACGGACGGACGCCCAATCCCTGTATTGCCTGCAACCGCTATGTGAAATGGGAATCCCTTCTCCGCAGAAGCCTGGCCATCGGAGCGGATTATATTGCGACCGGTCACTATGCCAGGGTAGAGCAGCTTCCCGGTGGAAGATACGCCCTGAGAAAATCGGTGACTGCAGCCAAGGATCAGACCTATGCTCTTTATAATCTGACCCAGGAGCAGCTGTCCAGGACACTGATGCCGGTGGGGGCATATACAAAAGAAGAGATCCGGGCCATGGCAGAGCAGCTTGGTCTTCAGGTGGCTCACAAAAAAGACAGTCAGGAGATCTGCTTCATTCCCGATCATGATTATGCCCGTTTTATTGAAGAAAGCGGAAATCCTGTACCTCCGGAAGGAAACTTTGTGGATGAAGAAGGCAATGTTCTGGGACGGCATAAAGGAATCATCCATTATACCATAGGTCAGAGAAAAGGGCTGAATCTGTCTATGGGACATCCGGTATTTGTCACGGCTATCCGCCCGGAAACCAATGAAGTGGTAATCGGGACAGGACAGGATGTGTTTACGGACCGTCTCCGGTGCGGAAATCTGAACTGGATGGCCATGGATGGACTGAACGGGGGAGAAGCACGGGTGACCGCAAAGATCCGATACAGTCATAAAGGGGCTCCCTGCCTGGTACGGGATCTGGGAGACGGGACGGCAGAATGTATGTTTGACGAGCCTCAGCGGGCGGTAACTCCGGGACAGGCAGTGGTGTTTTATCAGGGAGATTATGTTGCAGGAGGCGGCACCATCCTGCCGTTTGCCAAATAAAATGAAAAATTACCTGTGAACCACTGGTCAAAATGGGAATTATCGTGTATAATGTAGCAGTTGACGTTTATCCGGTCTCTTTGCCGACAGAAGCACGGACGCCGGAACGTATTCCGGAGACGTATCGAAGCGGTCATAACGAGCTTGACTCGAAATCAAGTTGTCCGCAAGGGCACGTGGGTTCGAATCCCACCGTCTCCG
>CALWRQ010000152.1 GCA_944383965.1 uncultured Lachnospiraceae bacterium | reverse complement strand
CCTACGGCAGAGAAAGCGGCAGGGAGCTGCTTTACGGCGGAGCGGATCCATCCTCCTTTGCACTATATGATATATCCATCACAGAAGGAGAAAATCAGACTTACTATAAGGCGGCAGACGAAGAAGCCTTCCACGACTTTCTTTCCAGTCTGACGTTCTCCGAGCTTACAGGCCGTTATTCCTTTTCTTCCTCATCCCGGAACCTCCGGTGCACCATGGACTCCCCGGAGCGCCGTGTCTATATTGATCTCTTCGACCAATGGGCAAGGGTCACCGTCAAAAACGCCGGAACCTCCTGTTACCGTATTGTGGACGGACTGAACTGGGATGATCTTGACAGTCTGCTTTCGGAAGAGTCTCTTTAAAGACGGAAAAAAGCCGCAGCCTCTGCTTTCACCAAGCATCCGCTGCGGCTCTTTTCCGGCATTCCGCACTTCTACTTCCGTTTCACCGGAAAGAAGATCTCCGTCTCCCAGTCTTCCGGCGCCAGAGAATCAAACTGTGTTTTTACGTAAATCTCATAGGGCGCCCCATCCCAGGCATATCCGTTTTCCTCAATCCACGCCACCAGAGCCCCATAGGCATCGGACAGCGCCGAGTAGGGTCCTCTGTGCACCGTCTGAGCGCACAGCTGTCCCTTCATCACTCTATCCGCCCTGTCCTGTTCCCGGATTCCTATGATCAGCTCAATATCCGTACTCTCCTGGTTGAATTCCTCATCATAATACACGGCCCCGCACACGCCGTCCGGCGTAAGATGCTCTCTGGCAATCCGTTCATACAGTGCGCTGTAATATCTGCCGAAATCCCTGACCGCCATCACCTGACGGCTGGCAAGAACCGTCCTGTCCGGCGTTTCCTTTACTGTAATCTCATAATTTTTCTGGTATCCCATAATATCACCTGTCCTCTGGAAATCCTGCAGATGGGCCGACAGCTCCGCGATCGCCAGCTCTGTCTCCCTTCTCTGCGTTTTCAGTGCTTCTTTCTGCTGATTCAGCCTGGAAAAGAGTACTCTTTCATCTTTGCACTCCAGAAGGCCTTTGATCTCATCCAGAGAAAATCCATACCGCTTCAGCCGGCTGATGAGAAGCATCCGCTCCACCTGCTGCTGTCCGTAATAACGGTATCCGGTGAAGGAGTCTACCTTCAGCGGCGTCAGAAGACCGATTCTGTCATAATGATGAAGGGTCTTAATGCTGACCTGACAGATTCTTGAAAATTCTCCTACTGTAAACATACCCTTCCTCCTGTGCGTACCCGTGATTCGAATCTGAATCCAGTATAGAGCCTGCCCCTGGGGGAGAGTCAACAGGAAAATTCCTTTCTTTTATCTTTTCTGCAGTACCAGACATAGGCTGCCGTACACAGCAGGATCTGAGCCGCGGAAGAAATGGGGGTTCCCAGCCCGATGCAAAACAGCGTCGCCTCTTCCATCCGGCTCATAAGAAAAACAGCGGGAATCCTCACGCAGAACGCTCCGATCACCCCCTGCATCATTACAAATACCGTCCGGCCGCAGCCGTTGAAGTATCCCACAAAGCAGAACAGCACAGCAGTAAGGATACAGTCAATGGCATATGCTTTCAGATAATCATGGGCAAAGGCAACCACCTGTCCTTCTCCCGAAAAAACAGAAGCCAGAAGATCTCCTTTCCAGAAGGCGACCGCTCCCATCACGCATCCGGCAATCAGCGCCGTTTTGATTCCGTAAAACAGAGCCTTTCTGGATCTGTCAAAGGCTCCCGCTCCATTATTCTGCGCCACAAACGCGGAAATAGACTGCATGTAGGCAGAAGCCACCAGCATGAGAAATACACAGACCTTTTCCGCTACTCCCACTGCTGCCGATTCTCTCACTCCCATGCCGTTTACCACCACCTGAATAAAAAGAAAGGAAAACTGCACCAGCAGTTCCTGCAACGCAATGGGAATGCCCACTGTAAGGATTTTTCTGGTACAGGTCCTGTCAAAGCGGATATACCGCCTGGAAAAGGAAAAGGGCAGTTTCTTTCTTCTGATGAAAAGAAGAGAGCAAACCACGCTGACCGCCTGAGCCAGCACCGTGGCGGCAGCGGCTCCTCCCGCTCCCATACCCAGTCCCGCCACCAGCACCAGATCTCCCACAATGTTGATCACACAGGCTATGGCCACCGTCAGAAGAGGAGTTCTGGAATCCCCGATTCCCCGGAAAACGGCTCCGATCACGTTGTACGCCGTAATAAATACCGTTCCCATACCGCAGATCCTCACATATCTGCTGGTCTGTTCAAAAGCCTCTGCCGGCGCATGCATCCAGACCGCCAGCTGGTCGCTGAACGGAACTACCAGAGCGGTTACCCCAGCAGCAAGAACAGCAAAAATCGCAATGCCGGTTCCTACTCCCCTTCCTGCTTTTCTGCTGTTTCCTGAGCCAATGCTTTCTCCCACAAACACGGTGACCCCCATGGTCAGTCCGGTGATGACCAGGGTAACCATATTAAACAGCTGGCTGCCGGACGCCACGCCGGACTGTTCATAAGTTCCCGCAAACCGACCTACGATGATCAGATCCGCGGCGCCGTACATGGCCTGCAGAAACAGGGCCATCAGCACAGGCACCGCAAAAGAAATCAGTGTCTTTAAAATATTTCCCCTGATCAGACTTTGTTCTTTTTCCATTTCTATTCCGCCTTTCCTGCCGCAAAAAAATAGAGCCGGATAAGGAAGCAGGAATCTCACCTGCCATCTTATCCAGCTCGCAACTTCAGAAGTGTTGCTCACCCTCCGATGAACGGGTCCATTGTATCATGTTACGGTCCGTATGACAAGACTGTAAATGAAAATCGGCATCGGAATTCATATTCTGACCGGTCCGTTTTCCTCCGTATAACGGAATGTTCCGTTCTCCGTTTTCTCTGCTTTTAAACAGCAGCGAACATTCTGAGACGGATCGGGGTGATTCTTCCAGAGTCCGTACAGCGTGGGAAGAAACACCGGCCACTGGCTTGCCTCGTAGTCCTCATGATCGGTAGCATAATTGGGAACCGGTTTCCGGTCCGGATGGGCGGCCAGCATTTCCTGAATAAATGCAGGCGGTTCACTGCACCTTGAATTTGTCACGGTTGCCGTAATGTGATTGATTCCTCCCGGAACGTCCTCCCACATATGAATGGTGGAGTCCACCAGCTCTCCTTTCTCATTCAGCACTCCCTCACAGATCACATGAGCAAGACAGTCCGTAAAGGGAAAAAACGGTTCCAGAGGAAGCCTGTGGATTTCCACTCCTTCTCCTCCGAAAACCGGAGCTCCCTTTTCGCAGCTTTCTGCAATCATGTGTACGGACCGCTCCATTCCCACCTCTGCCGGAGATTTGACCCAGCTGAATCTCTTATGGGAACCGGGAGCCCACAGATAATAGCCCTTCTCCATATTGGCCCAGAACCAGTCCAGCATTTCTGCCGTAACTTTCGGAAGAAAATGCTGTTTCTGTGAAGAAAGGATCAGCCCCTTTTCCCTGGAGGACTGCCGCAGCTCCAGCGGTTTTAACGGCGGGTCCGGTTTTTCCGGAGGAGTAAACGACATAAAATCGATATTGATGTTGTCCCGGACCGGCAGATAAGTCTGGCCGGCATTCGCAATGTATTCGTTCATATCATATCCCTGCCTTCGATTCAATAATGAGTCCATTATACAGCAGAACCGCTTGCTGCTGAATTTTCTTTTTCTTAATTGCATTCGATATGATCTAATACTATACTGTCTGTAACAATTGACAGAAAAGGTGTGATGAAATGAATACCCAGGAAATCAAATGCTTTCTCCGCGTTGCCGAACGGCTGAGCTTTTCCCGCGCAGCCCAGGAGCTTTATCTGACTCCGCCTACCGTAACCCACCATATTCAGAAGCTGGAGGAGGAGCTGGAGGTTCTTCTGTTTCAGAGAAACAGCAAATCCGTACGGCTGACCCCGGAAGGAGAACTGTTTTACCGGGACGCCCAGGAGATCCTGATGAAAATCGAGAACGCAGTCTCTCATCTGAACCATATGAAAAAGAGCAGGAATTCCCTGCTCCGTATCGGGTGTATGAGCCCCCAAGAAATGCAGTTTCTGTCCGGAGCTCTTTCACGGTTCCGGGAGCGGTTCCCGGACGCCGATCCCAGAATCACGGCCGATGATTTTCCCCATCTTCTGAGAATGCTGAAGGAAGATCATCTGGATGTGGTTTTAGGTCCCAGGGACATTCTGAACGGATCTGACAGTTATCATTTCACATCCCTGTATTCCTGCGGGAGCTGCGCCGTTTTCCCCAGAGATCTTCCTGCCCGGCCGGACAGCAGAACCGTGTCCTTAAAAGAGCTGGAAGACTATCCGCTGATTGCCCTTCGTCCGAAAAACATTCCCATTCTGGAACATGACCGGATTGAAAAATTTCTTTCCGGAAAGCATTCTCCCAGGCATGTGGTCCGGCAGGATGACGCGGCAGCCGTGCTTGCTCTGGTATACGGCGGCTATGGAATCGGCATCCTTCCGGAATACGTGCTTTCCCATCAGGACCTCACCGTTCTGCACTGCGCCCGGATCCGGGAAAGCCCGCAGATCGATTACGGCCTTATCCAATATAAAGGCAGCAAGAATCCCTGTATAACCGGATTCATTGCTGCCGCATATGCTCAGAGTTCAATTTTCTGACTCTGTAATCGGTTGTTTTTTCAGTTTCCCCGGGATAAAAGCGCCACGGTCTCAACATGATGTTCATTGTCCAAACTGATATTCATATCTTCCTCAATGATAGGCAGCCGGAACTTGATGGATTTCAGCCACTGACCATTGGGTTGACGCTCCGGGTAAATCTGAATTTCAGAGATCAGTTCCTCAATCAGCTGCCGTTTCTCTCTGTCGTTCATCTTTCCATAGAGTTGATCGAAGTAAATTAGAATCTTGTAGATATTATCGCCGGTCAGCTTTTCTGCCTCAATAGCCTGTTTCTTGGCTCTGGCTGCAATCAGCAGGGATT
>CALWRQ010000151.1 GCA_944383965.1 uncultured Lachnospiraceae bacterium | reverse complement strand
CCGATGGCCAGAGTCCGGTCAAGAGGGATATTCAGACGGCGGCACAGCCATTCCAGGGCGGTCCCTTTGGAGGCGGATACGGAATTGATTTCAATATTTACAGGGCCGGTGCACACTCGGCGGACGCCGGAAACAGGCAGAGGATCGTTCAGCAGCTGATGAAAGATCTGAGCGTCCGGAGCAAGGATTCCCAGTTTCAGAGGATGGAGCTTTTCGCGGCGAAGAACCTGAGCCAGATTGCAGAAGGAATCTTCCGGAAAACTGAGAAAAGGAAACTGATTTTTCAGCCGGCTGAGATCCAGAGCGCTCTGGCGGAATGTTCCTTCCGCAGTGTGCACATAGAAATACACGGGGAAGTTCTGCAGGTATTCTGCCATAAGCGCAGTCTGTTCCCGGTCCAAAAGCCAGGAAGCCAGAACCTGGTCATTTTTCAGGTCTTCAATATAAGCTCCGTTGGCGCATATGGCGTAGGAGACGGATGGAAGAGTCAATATATTTTCGGTCAGACCGTTTCGTACGCGGCCGGTGGCAGGCACCAGCATAAGGCCGCGGTCGGACAGGGCCTGAAGGACTTGACGGGTATAGCGGCTGAAGGTTTTGTCATCCCGCAGAAGGGTTCCGTCCATGTCCAAGGCGATTAAGCGGATGGGATTAGCAGTCATAAAGAAGATACCTCCTGTTGTATGGATTTGCATTCAGTGTAACACAAATATGGACCAAAAGTGTCGATTTTAGTGTCGAAATGGGGGAAATATTAAGAAATTTACAGAAACTATTGATGAAAGTAAGGGAGCAGTGGCGGAATTGAAGGGAAAGTATTTTTCTTTTTCGCAAAAGCCGTATAATGGGAACGTAATAAGAAATCACCATGGGAGATGAATCAATGGTCAGTACCAAGGAAGAAGTATACCGCTATCTGGAACAGATCAGCCGTGACTTTCCAATGAAGGATTTGAAACACTTTACAGCTAATGACATCAGTGAAACCCTGAATATATCCAGAAACCTGGCCAGCCAGTACCTCAATGAATTGGTTAAGGAAGAACGGGCTATTAAAGTCAATTCCCGTCCGGTTTATTTTTTCCATAAACGAAACGTGGAGCTTTTTGCCCAGACATCATTTGACAGATGTGTTTTTCCGGGGTTGGATGAATTTATGCTGAAGACCGGGAACCAGGATGCCTGTAAGGATTTTCAGAAAGCGATCGGCCACTATCTGAGTCTGAGCTCCTGTGTGGAGCAATGCAAAGCGGCCATTCACTATCCTCCGGCGGGCCTTCCCGTTCTGTTCTGGGGGGCTCCGGGAACGGGAAAGTCCTTCCTGTCCCGCCTGATGTTTGAATATGGGAAAAATCAGGGCGTTTTGGGACCGGATGCCAAGTACATCCAGGTGGACTGCGGAGAGTATATGCAGGACGGAAAGAAGTTTGTGCGGAAGCTTTGGGGAACAGAAAGTCAGAAAGGCTGGCTGGCAGAGGCAGATAAGGGAATGCTGTTTTTGGACGATATTGACTGCCTGCCCTGGGAAAGCCAGGAACTGCTTCTTTCCTATCTGTCTTCCGGGCAGTATCGAATTGAGGATACGGGAGAGGTGAAACGCTCGGAAGTGCGGCTGGTGTTTGCAGCCGGCCGTCCCCCGGGAGAGGCTCTCTTTAAAGGGCTGGCAAGAAGGATTCCCATCATCATCCCCATACCGGCTTTAAAGGAAAGGACCGTGGACGAGAAAGAGGAAATGCTGGTTTCTTTTCTGCGGAGAGAAGGAAAGCGGATGGGAGTTGAGGTGTCCGTCAGCCGTCAGGCCTTCGGAGGAATGATGGAATATCCGTTTGAACACAACATTGATGAGCTGAAGTCCTGCATTACCAGCTGCTGTGCCAGCGCCTATATGGAGAAGAGCCAGGATGGAATCAGGATTCAGACGTATCACCTGCCGGATTACATCCTGGGAGGGCTGAAGCTGGAAATGGATGTAAAAGATGAGCCGCTGATTCGAATCAGCAGCTACACAAGAGGGAGTTCATTGGATCAGGCAGTGTCTTTCTTTCAGATGATTCTGGATGAATATCAGGATTTTCAGAAGGGAGCTCAGACGCTGGAGGCTATGACTCAGGCCATAGAGGTTCACATGAAGGACTACTACGATTACCTGATCTACAGCCAGAAGCTGGTTAACGTACGGATATCTACGTATGAACAGCTGATCAACCAGATCTTCCAGTCTGTGGGAGAAACGTACGGATTTTTCATGTCAAAGAAATACAGCTATCTTCTGGCGCGGTGCCTTTACATTCAGCAGAGAGGAGAGCACACCCTTTCCCGATGGATGAAAACGAATCAGGAGGCGGCAGAAGGCCTTATGGCAGTGATCAGTCAGAGCCTGCCCAGGGAGTCGGTGATTCTGCGCAGAATCATAGCCCTGATCCGCCAGAACCTGGATATTGAAACGGATATTATCAATCAGCTGCTTCTGCTTCTGGGAATTAAAAGCCAGAGCCAAACCATTCCCATGAACCTGACGGCGGGTATTATTCTGAGTCACGGATATTCTACTGCATCCAGCATTGCGGATGCTGCCAATCAGATTATCGGGAAGAAGGTTTTCGAGGCCATTGATATGCCGCTGGATGAAAAAAGCCAGGATATTGCGGCAGTGCTGGAAAAATATATCGAGAGGTATATTGCCAGCCGTGATATCGTGCTCATGGTAGATATGGGTTCTCTGGAGCAGATCAATGAAGAGATGAAAAATATGCCGGATGTCAATATCGGCATCATTAATAATATATCCACCGCTCTGGCGGTGGACATCGGCATCGGAATCAACGGGGGCCAGGACATGGAGGAAATTCTGCGCCAGGCCAGTCAGAATAATGTGTGCACTTACCGGGTGATACGGAATGTGAGGAAGGAAGACGCCATTGTGTTCTGCGGAGAAAAGGGCTTGGATATGGCCGACCGCATCAAGGACATGATTATGAAAAGTTTTGAGGGCCCCATTCCTGTCCAGTTTGTCAGCTGCGATTATTACCGGCTGGCCAGAAACGGGCGGCAGGAAGCGGTGTTCGGCAGCTACCAGGTCAAGTGCATCATCGGACTTTTTGATCCTGAGATCGAGGGAATTCCTTTCATTGCTCTGGAAAATATGATCTCTATGAATGCGGCGGACCAGATCAGTCAGATATTCAGTGAATATATGGATGAAGGCCAGCTGAAATCATTTATCCAGAATCTTTTGAAAAATTTCACTCTTCAGAATGTGGTGGAATCCATTACTATTTTAAATCCGTCCAAACTCCTGGATGAGGTGGAACAGTGGGTGGACGGCCTGCAGAAAATCACAGGGCAGCGGGTGGACCAGCGGGTGATTACAGGACTGTACGTTCATCTTTGCTGTATGGTGGAGCGGCTTGTAACTAAGACGGCCATTGAGAATTATCAGGATCTGGAAAGTTTTCGGAGAGAGCAGAAGGAGTTTATCGGGCAGGTGAAAGAGTGCTTCAGGGATATCGCCAGTCACTATAAGGTAGAGCTTCCCGTCAGCGAAATCGCCTATCTGTACGATTATATTCATATGCATTCGAAAAACAAGACATTACCCCGGGAGCTGCCTGAGGGCGCCTGGGAGGATGAATAGAGGAGGAAAGTATTTATGGGAATTACACTGGCAAGAATTGACAACCGTCTGCTTCACGGAATCGTTGCAACGCAGTGGGCGGGCAAATCAGGCGCGCAGAGGATCATGATTATTGACGACGAGGTAGCGCAGAACGAGCTGACAAAAGCCAGCATGAAGCTGGCAAGACCTACGGGGATGGCAATTTCCATTATTACGCTGGAAAAAGCCGTCACTAATTTTAAGGCGGGAAAATACAATGATCACAATGTATTTCTGATTGTGAAAAAGCCTCAGACTCTTACGGCGCTCACAAGGGAGGGGGTGAAAATACCGGAGCTGGTTGTAGGAGGAACGGTGAAGCCGAAAGAGGAAGGAAGTGCTGTGAAGCTTTATCAAAGGGCATACGCGGAACCGGAGGAGATTGAGGCATACAAGGAGCTGAAGGACGGAGGGACCAAGATCTATGCCCAGTATGTTCCGGCAGATTCCGTCATCAATCTGGACGGATTTTTAAAATAGGATTTCTGAAATAAAAGGAGGGTATGAATTATGAGTTTAGCTGCTTGGCAGATAATTGCCTTAATCCTGGTAGCTGCATTTATCAACGTGGACCGAAGAGGTCTTTCCTTAACCCATGCAAGGCCGGCCATCGTAGGACTGATCTGCGGACTGATTCTGGGAGATATCAACAGCGGTCTGTATATCGGCGGTACCTTTACCCTGATGTCCCTGGGTGTGGCCGCCATCGGAGGATCGTCCGTGCCGGACTACGGCGTGGCAACCATTATCGCCTGTGCTTTTGCCAAGACCACCGGCCAGGGACCGGAGGTGGGACTGACCATCGGTCTTCCTGTAGGAATGCTGGGTGTACAGATGGACGTGCTTTTCAAAATCTGCAACTCTTTTATCGCCCAGAAGGCGCAGAGATATGCCAATGCCCGGGAGTTTAAAAAGATGTATCGGCTTCTGCTGATCTGTCCGGTCATGGTCGCCGTGTTTATGGCCTTCCCCACGGCGGTGGCCCTGACCGTAGGTGCTCCTGTGGTACAGACGATCCTGGATATACTGCCTGCTTGGGTGACGGGAGGTTTGTCTCTGGCGGGAAAGCTTCTGCCCGGTCTTGGTATTGCCATGCTGCTGCACTATATGCCGGCAAAGAAGTATTTTAACTATATTCTGATCGGCTTTGTGCTCAGTTCCTATATCGGTGTGCCGGTACTGGGCGTGGCGCTTTTAGGCGTGGCTTTGGCTTATAAATTCTATCAGGATAATGAAGCAGGAATGACAATGGGAATCGCAGGAGGATTGGAAGATGAGTAGAGAACCGGTATTGACAAAGAAGGACTGTGTGAAAGGCGCCTGCAGATGGTCGCTGATGGCTGTTACAACATTTAACTATGATACCCAGCTGGCTCCGGCGGTAGTATT
>CALWRQ010000150.1 GCA_944383965.1 uncultured Lachnospiraceae bacterium | reverse complement strand
GCCCGCCCGGAAGAGGTGGTAGATGAGGTGCTGGAGCTGTTTATGGATCTGGACGCTTCCGAGGAACAGCTGGACTGTCCTTTCCTGTATGCTTCTGCAAAGGGTGGATTTGCAAAAAGAAATCTGGACGATCCGGAGACGGATATGGCTCCCCTGTTTGAGACCATTATCGATTACATTCCTGCTCCCGAGGGAGATCCGGATGCATCCACTCAGGTACTGATCAGTACCATCGACTATAACGAATATGTGGGCCGTATCGGCGTGGGTAAAGTGGACAACGGCTCCATCCGCGTCAATCAGGAATGTGTGCTGGTGAACCATCACGATCCGGATAAGTTCAAAAAGATCAAGATCGGAAAGCTGTATGAGTTTGACGGTCTGAACCGTGTGGAGGTCCAGGAAGCAGGGATCGGTTCCATCGTGGCCATTTCCGGTATTGCGGATATTCATATCGGGGACACGATCTGCTCTCCGGATCATCCGGAGCCGATCCCGTTCCAGAAGATCTCTGAACCCACCATTTCCATGGATTTCATGGTAAATGACAGTCCGCTGGCAGGACAGGAGGGAAAATATATTACCTCCCGTCATCTGAGAGACCGTCTGTTCCGGGAACTGAATACGGACGTGAGCCTGAGGGTGGAAGAAAAAACTCCCGACTGCTTTAAGGTATCCGGCCGCGGGGAACTCCATCTGTCCGTGCTGATCGAGAATATGCGCCGGGAAGGCTATGAGTTTGCCGTGAGCAAGGCAGAGGTGCTTTATAAATATAATGAAAGAAACCAGAAGATGGAGCCTATGGAACTGGCGTTTGTGGATGTTCCCGATGAGTTTACCGGCTCTGTCATCCAGAAGCTGACCAGCAGAAAGGGAGAGCTTCAGGGAATGAGCCCGTCTACCGGCGGCTATACCCGTCTGGAATTTGCCATTCCGTCCAGAGGTCTGATCGGATACCGCGGCGAATTCATGACGGATACCAAGGGAAACGGAATCCTGAACACCAGCTTCGAGGGCTACGGTCCTTATAAAGGAGATCTTTCCTACCGTCCTACCGGTTCTCTGATCGCCTATGAGGCGGGAGAGTCCATCACCTATGGTCTGTTCAATGCTCAGGAGAGAGGAACCCTGTTCATCGGACCGGGCGTGAAGGTATACTCCGGTATGGTAGTAGGCTCCTGCCCCAAGGCAGAGGATATTGAGCTGAATGTGTGCAAGACCAAGAAGCTGACCAACACCCGTTCCTCCAGCGCCGATGAGGCTCTGAAGCTGACTCCGCCCAAGGAGATGAGCCTGGAGCAGTGCCTGGATTTCATCGATACGGATGAGCTGCTGGAGGTAACGCCCAAGAGCCTGCGTATCCGTAAGAAAATTCTGGATCCGACCATGAGAAAACGTGCTATGATGAATAAAAAGTCTCTGCAGTAAAAACAGGCTTTGACAGGGAATGGGTTCCCGTGTTATAGTACAGAATAGAACATGAAAAACCGATGACGGAGGAGAGTACTTTCGTATCCGGAAGCACAGAGAGCTGCGGCAGGGTGGAAGCGCGGCGTGACGGGACGGAAGGAATGGGCTCCTGAGGGCGGACTGAAACGGCCGGTCAGGCCGGAGTAGGAAAGACGCGGACAGGTCCGGCGTTATAGGGACCGCGTGCCTGAGACAGGCACGGCTGAGAGCGCCTTACAGGCGAAATTAGGTGGCACCGCAGAGGATGTTCAAGCCCTCTGTCCTGATGGAAAAAAATCGGGACAGGGGGCTTTTTGCATGCCTGTTCCGAACGAAAACAGGAAAAACCGCCGGAATCCGGAGATATACCGCCGGCGTGAGACAGGAGGAAACAGCAATGGGAAAAATTATCTTAACAGGTGACCGGCCCACCGGCCGCCTTCATGTGGGACATTATGTGGGTTCCCTGAGAAGAAGGGTAGAGCTGCAGAATTCCGGCGAGTATGAGAAGACCTTTATTATGATCGCCGACGCGCAGGCTCTGACAGACAACATTGAAAATCCGGAAAAGGTAAGACAGAATATTGTGGAAGTGGCTCTGGATTATTTATCCTGCGGACTGGACCCGGAAAAGTCTACTCTGTTTATTCAGTCTCAGATTCCGGAGCTGTGCGAGCTGACCTTCTATTATATGGATCTGGTGACTGTATCCAGACTGCAGAGAAATCCCACGGTGAAATCCGAGATCCAGATGAGAAATTTTGAAGCCAGCATTCCTGTGGGCTTCTTTACCTATCCGATCAGCCAGGCAGCAGATATTACCGCCTTCAAGGCCACCACGGTTCCGGTGGGAGAGGATCAGCTTCCCATGATCGAGCAGACCAGGGAGATTGTGCGGAAATTCAATTCTGTGTATTCCGAAGTGCTGGTGGAGCCGGAGGTTCTTCTTCCGGAGAATCAGGCCTGCATGCGTCTGCCCGGCATTGACGGAAAGGCAAAGATGAGCAAATCTCTGGGCAACTGCATCTATCTTTCCGATACGGCCGATGAGGTAAAGAAAAAGATCATGAGCATGTACACCGATCCTACTCATATTCAGGTGAGCGATCCCGGTCATATTGAGGGAAATACGGTGTTTACCTATCTGGATGCATTCTGCCGCCCGGAGCATTTTGAACGTTACCTGAAAGACTATTCCTGTCTGGACGAGCTGAAAGCTCATTATCAGAGAGGCGGTCTGGGAGATGTGAAGGTGAAGCGGTTCTTAAACAGTGTTCTTGAGGAGACGCTGGAGCCCATCCGCGCCAGAAGAAAGGAATTTGAGAAGGATATTCCGGAAGTATACCGGATCTTAAAGAAGGGCAGCGAGGCTGCCAGAGAAGTGGCAGCTCAGACGCTGTCAGAGGTAAAGGATGCCATGAAGATCAACTACTTCAGCGATGAGGAGCTGATCCGGGCACAGTCGGAGAAATACAGCAGAAGTGAGTAAGAAGGAGAGCGCCTTTCAGCGCTGACTGCCTGGCTTCGGTTTCTGTTCCGCCTCCCCCTGCCGTGATTTCCCCGCCTAAGGCGCAAACTCGCCTCCTTTGGGAGACTCAGACAGCGCCCCGGCGGGGAGAGGCAGGAGAGGCATCACAGCGAAACCATCGCAAAAGGCAGCCAGAGCAGAAAAGGCGCTTTTGTGCGTTCGCAGGAGCGAAGGGCAACCGGGAGTCAGCGTAGGAAGTCAGGCTTCCAGCTCCTTGGCACATACGAGATAGTAATGACGGCTGTTGGCGCTGGTCTGCATCCGTCCCAGTCCGGTGAGAGCCCGGGCTTTTTTCTTTTTAATTCCATCCGGGCAGGACGGGGAGTGAAGCAAAAGATCGCACAGCTGAGCGGCCCACTGATACCGGCAGTCATCCAGACTGGAATCGATTTCCGTGATAACCGATTCCGCTCCTCCCATCATACGGATCATGTTATCGGAATACTCCTGCAGGGGAAGAGGGTTCAGGCTGGTCGGATTGCCGTCAAACCAGCCAAGGTATCCGGTAAAAATGGCACGAACCGTTCCCTGTACGGTTCCGTAGTATTCCTGAAGATAGGGGAGTTCAGCAAACCGTTCAGGAAGAGAGACGGTTTCGGCCAGTTCATCAGCGGTAAGCCCCTGGTCCATGCCTTTGAGCGTCTCTGTAAGGACATATTCAATGGCATCATGATAGTCCGTCAGGACTGTTCGGATGGTTTCTTCTCCGCGAATCACTCCGGTGTGACCGGGAAGAAGGATCCTGGCCGGATAATTCAGCATCCGCTCCAGAGACTGGATCCAGGAGCTGATGTCCCGGTACTGACTTCCCCGGATGGCATAGAGATTAGGCCAGGACTCATAGTAATTGTCTCCGCAGCACAGGATCTTAAATTCCGGCAGCCAGACAAAAATCTGATCATCCGTTTCTCCCGGCGCTGCAATCAGCTGAAATTCCACGCCGCCCCGGACGATGGAGACGCTTTCGTCATCAATCAGACGGTTGGGAGGAAGAATGGCCCGGGTATTATAGGGATTGTTCCAGATTCCGATTCCCATGCAGATGCTTTCCTCTCTGGTGAGAACAGATCCGAACTGACGCATGCCCCGCTTCCTGCTGATCTTGTCCAGAAGTTCACTGTGACCGTAAATCTGGGTTTTGTAAGTATGGGCAATGATTTCCGCGCTGCTGTCTGCAAATACTCCGGCTCCCGCGGTATGGTCAAAGTGGGTGTGAGTATAAATGATCGTGCGGATCGGCTTGTCTGTTATGGTTCTCAGCTCTGCAAGGGCGGCCTCGGCCGGTTCCTTTCCGTTCAGGGTATCAATGAGAATGCAGCTGTCATCTCCAAGTACAGCAATCATGTTGGAACCGCCGAAACCGGAAAAGAACCATACCTGGTCATTGATTTTTTCCACTCTTCTTGTAAATTTTTCTGCCTGCTTTTTCAGCTTTTCTTCTCCTGCAAACAGATGCTTGTCTGTATGGGATGTCATAAAAATTCCTCCTTTTGCTTGATGCAATCATCATAGGACCGGCCCGGCGCTTTTTCAAGTACGCACATAATTGTGGTATGGTTACCTGGAGGTAACATATGAAGAAAAACAACTGTGCCTTGACAATCTGATGGTCCTGGCTTATAATCTGAATATACCCATATGGGGTATGGGTATTTTGAGGCGAAGGAGGTACGGTATGAAAACGGAAGTATATAATATAGAAGGAATGGCCTGCGCCGCCTGCAGCAGCGCGGTGGAGCGGGTGACCAGAAAGCTGGACGGCGTTCAGTCCAGTGATGTGAATCTGACTACCAATAAGATGGTGATCACCTACGATGAGTCCAAAGTAACGGAGCAGATGATCGTGGAGAAGGTGGATAAAGCAGGCTTCAAGGCTTCTTTAGTGGTGGAATCGGCAGATAAGAAAAAACAGGAAGAGGAAGTCTTTGAAAAACAGGAAGAGGCTCTTCACGTTGCAAAGAGGAGAGTGGTGATTGCTCTTTGTCTGGCAGTTCCCCTTCTTTACATTTCCATGGGGCACATGATGGGAATGCCGCTTCCTGGTCTGATCAATCCGGGCAGCAATCCGGTGAATTTTGCT
>CALWRQ010000149.1 GCA_944383965.1 uncultured Lachnospiraceae bacterium | reverse complement strand
ATAATGGCATTTCGCTGTACAAAACCAACACCGCATCCGGTAAAAACACTGGCTTATGAGCCCTGGGAACTGGAAATCAAACCTTTTCAGGTGGCGCCTCAGACCTGGTACGTGGCGGGGCAGACCTGGGTGGGCTGCTATCTGATCGATACGGGGGACGGGCTGATTCTTCTGGATACGGCTATTCCGGAAAGCATGTACCTGCTGGTGGATTCCATTTACCGTCTGGGTTATAAGCCGGAGGACATCAGGAAGATCCTGATCAGCCATGCCCATTTTGATCACTGCGGGGCTGCTGCAGCCATGAAAAAACTCACGGGGGCAGAGCTTTATATGTCCAGGGAAGATACCGAGTTTATGAAGGCCTGTCCGGAGGAAACCATGGTACTGGACCCGGATTCCCATCCGCAGATGTTTGAGGTCGATAAATATTATTCAGATGAAGAGCCGGTTACCATGGGAAATATTTCCATCCGTACCATACTTACGCCCGGCCATACGATCGGCTGCACCAGTTTTTTCTGGGAGGTAAAAAATCCCGCAAACGGAGAGACCTATACGGTAGGCATGCACGGTGGCGTGGGGGCAAACACCATGAACGACGAGTACTACGGCACCAGCAAGTATCTCACTCCTGACCTTCGGGACCGCTTTATCAGCGACAGCGAAAAGATCAGGCAGCTTCATGTGGATATTGCCCTGCCAAGCCATCCCAATCAGATCGAGATCACGGATCGGGCCGGACAGTATACGCACGAGAGCCAGCCCTATCTGGATGAAACGGTCTGGGCTGATTTCATAGAGGAGCGGGTAAGGCAGGTAAAGGCGCTGATGAAATAGGAAAGGGCAGGGAGGAAAAAAATATGGAAATGTACATTGTGCTGGCGGTAACGCTGTTTATGATGATCATGTTCATCTGGCATAAGGTTCCGTTCGGTGTTACGACCATGACCTGCTGCGCTGTTCTCGCGGCTGCCGGTGTCGTGGATCTGCAGGCGGCTTTCAGTGGTTTCGGAAATAAGATTGTCGTACTGATTGCTCCCATGCTGGCGCTGAGTGCGGTGCTTACCAAAACCAGTCTGGTGGCCAGGATCAGTGTCATGATGAATGCCATGAAGGGAAAGAGGGGCATTCTGCTGGTGCTGATGTTTTATTTTGTAGGTGCTGTATTTGCTCAGTTTATTCCGTCCACAGCGGTGATTACCATTATGGTGGTCTTTCTCATGACACTGGGAAATACGGGAGATATTACGGCTAAAAGGCTGCTCCTTCCTTTGCTGGGAGTGCTGTGCGCATGGAAATTCCGTTTTCCCATCGGGATGGGAGCGGCTACCTTTGCCACTCTGAACGGTCTGTATGAGGGAATTTATCCCGATTCTCAGTATGCGCTGAAAATGATGGATCCTTTTGTCTATGCCATTCCCAGTATGATCGTGCTTACCGTTTACTGTGTGTTTGCATGGAAGCTGATGCCGAAAGAAGAAGGGATTAACGAGAAGGCTCTGAAAGAAGCAAAGAAGACAGAAATGCTGTCCCATGGTCAGGAAATGTATGTATATGCTGTATTTGTGATTGTAATGCTGCTGATGATTCTGAACCAGTGGACCGGGAACCTGCTGTATCTGGCCCCTGCTTTCGGTGTTCTGGCCTTAATTTACGGAAAGGTGCTGAAGGTCGATGAAGCAGTGAAAGCCATGACCGCGGATATGGTCTGGATGATTGCAGGTGTGCTGGTAGTGGCAGATGCTCTCGGACAGTCCGGTGCGGGAGATGCCATCGGAAATCTGGTCCTGAATCTGCTGGGCGGTCATCCCAGCTCCATGCTGGTAATGTTTGTGTTTTCTGCGGCAACAGTGATCATGACTACATTCCTGTCCAATATGGCTACACAGACAGTGCTGATTCCCATTGCAGCATCCATTGCTCTGGCCGGAGGCTGGGATCCCAGGGGAGTAGTGCTGATTATCGGCACGGCAAATATGTTTGCCGTAGGCTTTCCGTCCGGTTCCGGTGAAGCGGCGGTCGCATTTGCTGCAGGCGGCTATAATCCGGTAAAAGTGCTGAAATTTACGGTTCCCTATATGATCCTTGCAATCGTGACCTGCGCTCTTACGGCAGAGTTCATGTATCCGCTGTATTAAAAGAAATAAATTTGGGGGCTGGAAATCCGGACCGGTGCTGTGTATAATCAGAAGGTATGAAAGTACGCAGTTTTCGGACAACAGGAGGCAGAGACGTATGTTACCGAAGGATCCGGTTATTCTGCTCAGCTATGTGAATACCCAGCTTCGCGATCAATGTTCCGATCTGGATGAATTCTGCTCTTCTTTCGGCGCAGACCGTCGGGAAGTAGAAAGAGTTCTGGGGGAGATCGGCTATGAATACAGCCGGGAGAACAATCAGTTTATCTGAGCAAAAAATGGCGCGGTGCCCATAGGGCAGCCGCGCTGTCTTTCTTTTATTCTATCTGGTTTTTGTCCATTTTCCGCTGGGATTTACGTAATAATTGTCAATCCACGTATCGGAAGCCATGGAACCGTCTTCATAACAGTAATACCAGGAGCCGTCCACTTTGATCCATCCCGTTTTCATCGTGCCGGACGCATCCAGGTAATACCAGTGGTCATTATCCAGTACCCATCCTGTAACAAGAGTCCCGTTGTCACTGTAATAGCTCCATCTGGAAGTCTTTTCATCCTGCACCCATGTGCCGGCAAATGCAGTGAGCGTATTCATGATAAACAGGGAGACAGCTAAGAGAAGGGCGCCAAGCATTCTTTTTTTCATAAAGCATCTCTCCTTTTACACCTTTTTTCTTTATTGTAGCATTCTCCCTGGGAATTTTCCAGTATCAAATCTTTACGTATTTATTACGGGTGCGGAAAAAAGTTTTCGACATAGGCTCCCTGAGAGAAAACATAGGTGTTGTGTAGGATTTTTGTCGAAATTACAGATGTTGTGCATAGTCTAAAAACGGATAATTTTATAAACGCAAAAAAGAGGAAATTCTGTCGAACTGTGCGGTGAAATTTCCTTTTCAAACAAATCGAAAGGTCTTATAGTGTTAGTGCGGACGCGAATTGAGGGAAAAGGGAGGTTCCTGACATGAGTGAGACGGATCGGATCGCTTTACTTAAACAGGAAAATGAGAAACTGAAAAAGGAGAATGAGATGCTTATGAAAACGGTGATTCAGATCAGCCGGACGGTTAACAGGCTGATTGACCGCTACGTGATGGCGGAGAGAGGATACGGAAGAACGGAAATACAGAGGAATATGGGGTGTGACAAGGTATGAAAAGAGGCTCTCCGGAGAAGGAGAGCCTCTTTTGGCTGATAAATCGTCCTGGGGTCCAGTTACTGCTGAATGACGCCCTCGGTATTTACGGTCCAGATTCTGTCGTTCAGGTCTTCAAAATCCTTGTAGCCCTTGCCGAGATCAGGATTCTTCTTGGAGGAAGAGGAAGAAGACGCCTTCTGGATCTGGCCGTTGGAGTTGATCAGATACTGCTTTCCGTCAAAAGTGACGGGGGCGATGCGAAGGTCCGCATCGGCTTCCAGACGGAGCCCGTTGTCATAGATCACGTTGTCGCGGATTCCGTGATAGCCCAGACCTTTATTGGAACCGTCGGTGCTGAAATACCATACCTGGTTTTCGCCCAGATCCTCGTCATAAATGGTCTGCTTGCCCACTCTCATGACTCCGTCTTCGCCGAAATATGCGTTTCCGGTGGAGCCGTCTTCTTTGGTAACGGTCTGCAGTCCTGTCTGCATTTCCCCTCTGGTATTAAAGCCGTACTTCTTGGAATCTACAGTAAAGATCTGGATCCCGGTTTCTGCGTAGCAGGGTCTGCCGTTCTTAAAGTAGAAGGAAAACTCTTCATCCTCGCCTGCGACACCGTCTGCACCTACGATGGTGAGCCAGCCTGCGGCACGGCGCCCGTCCTCGCAGTAATACTGGTATCCGGCTACACTGTTTTCAGCAGCAGCTTCCTGATCGATCATTACCCATCCGGTCTGCATCCGCCCATCCCGGAATGTATAGTAGGAGCCGTCGATCTTTTTGTCTACTTCATCTACCAGCATCCGTCCGTTCCTGTCAAAGTAAAACCAGGAGAATTCCCGCTCCAGGCTCTCATCGGTCTCTTCCAGATAGAACCACCCATATTTGCGGGCTCCGTCCTCACCGAAGTAATAGGTGGCGTCGCCGATTTCCTGCATGCCGGTCATCATGTGGCCTTCGCCGTCAAAATAGTACCAGTTTCCTTCGATGGACATCCATTTATCTGCAGTCATTTTTCCGTTTTTTCCGTAGTAATACCAGTAGGTTGCGGGAGCATCATCGGACCAGTCCTCGTTGTCTTCCGCCAGCCAGGTGTCGGTCACCCGTTTTCCGGTCTCGTCCACATAGTATTCGTCTACTTTCTGATTCAGAGCCACATTTCCGTCGTAATCCAGGTAATACCAGTCGTCGCCCTGCTTCTTCCAGGAATCGGTCAGCAGATACCCTTCTGAATCATAATATTTCCATTCTCCTGCGGATTCCTCTACCCATCCGGACTTTTCCTGAGCAAAAGCCACACCTGCTTCCCCTGCCCCGAACATGGGAGCGGCGAAAGCCATTATTGCGGAAGCGGATAATACGGCGATAAAACCTGTCTGTTTTTTCATAAATGATTCTCTCCTTTTTTATAAAAACCTGCCGGCTGTGAAGCCGTACCTCGTTTACGTGGCTCATTATATAAAACCCGGCAGCCAAAATCCATATGCGGTTGCTGGCAGAACTGCCATTAAGTGGCCGTCCCCGTCCCCCTTGAGAATGCTTAAATAAGTAAGAAAAAATTCATAGGTTTTTTAGGGGGGATATGGTATAATAGCGGCGTTGGCAACGAAAGGAGAATTCCCTTATGAAAATGAAGGTTTCTAATTACATCGCGCAGAAACTGACGGAGGAAGGCATTACTCAGGTTTTTTCTGTTACCGGAGGAGGTGCCATGCACTTAAATGATGCTCTCGGGCATCAGGAGGGGCTGAACTGTCTTTACAATCATCACGAGCAGGCCTGTGCCATTGCGGCGGAGAGCTATGCCCGCATCCATAACCGGATCGCGGCGGTCTGTGTGACTACCGGCCCGGGAGGAACCAATGCGATAACAGGAGTGGTAGGCGGATGGCTGGACTCCATTCCCATGTTCATTCTCTCCGGTCAGGTTCGCTATGACACCACGGCCCGCTGGTCCGGCGTAGGGATCCGGGCCATGGGAGATCAGGAGTTTGACATTACAAAGTCCATTGACTGCATGACAAAATACAGTGAGATGGTCATTGACCCCATGCGGATCCGGTTCTGTATGGAAAAGGCTCTGTATCTGGCCCAGTCCGGACGGAAAGGACCTGCATGGCTGGATATTCCTCTGAACGTCCAGGGAGCTTATGTGGAGACGGAGGAGCTGATCGGCTTCGATCCGGAGGA
>CALWRQ010000148.1 GCA_944383965.1 uncultured Lachnospiraceae bacterium | reverse complement strand
GAAAAGATACAGGAGGACCGTGTGGTTACCAGCCGGGAGGAAATGGCGGAGTATATGGAACATTTCACGATCCGGGGATTCGGAGGGACGGATTTCCGCCCGGCCTTTGAATATGTAAACGCCTTAGTCCGCATGGGCCGCTTCCATAAGCTGAAGGGGCTGATCTATTTTACCGACGGGGAGGGGATCTTTCCCGTAAAGAGGCCGCCCTATGATACGGCTTTTGTATTTATCAAGGACAATTATACGGATATTTCCGTCCCCCCATGGGCCATCAAGCTGATTCTGGAGGCGGAGGATCTGCAGCCGGAGGAAGAAGAGCTGGGCGAGGATTGGGGCGGACAGGTGCTCTGGACAGAGGGAGGAGAAAGGGAAGTAAGATGAACATCAAACGAGCAAAGGAAGAAATAAAAAATACCATTCAGGCTTATCTGATGAAGGATGAATTCGGACGCTACGTGATCCCGTCCATCCGCCAGCGCCCGGTGCTGCTCATCGGCGCTCCCGGCATCGGGAAGACCCAGATCATGGAGCAGATCGCCAGGGAATGCGGCATCGGACTGGTGTCTTATACTATTACGCACCACACCCGCCAGAGCGCCGTAGGACTGCCTTTTATTTCCAGAAAGGAATACGGCGGCAGAGAATACTCCGTGACGGAATATACCATGAGTGAGATCGTGGCGTCCATTTACAATAAGATCGAAGAAACGGGACTGAAAGAGGGAATTCTGTTTATCGACGAGATCAACTGTGTTTCCGAGACGCTGGCTCCTACCATGCTCCAGTTCCTGCAGTGCAAGACCTTCGGAAATCATCGGATCCCGGAGGGCTGGCTGATCGCGGCGGCAGGAAATCCCCCGGAGTACAATAAATCTGTGCGGGAATTTGACATTGTGACCCTGGACCGGCTGAAGCTGATCCGGGTGGAACCGGAGCTATCCGTATGGAAGGAATATGCGGCGGAGGAGTCCATCCATCCGGCCATTATTTCCTATCTGGATGTGAAGCCGCAGAATTTCTGCAGGATCGAGACCACAGTGGACGGAAAACTGTTCGCCACGCCCAGAGGCTGGGAAGACCTGTCCCGATTCATCGAGGTCTATGAAAAGATGGGGCTTACGGCAGACCGGGATGTGATTGTTCAGTATATTCAGTTTCCGGCGATCGCCAAGGACTTTGCCAATTACCTGGAGCTGTACTATAAATATGAAAACGATTATCAGGTGGATGCTATTCTGCAGGGAGAGATCCGGGAGGAGCTGTGTGAAAAGGTGTCCGGAGCGCCCTTTGACGAAAAGCTGAGCGTGATCAGTCTTCTGCTCACCAGGCTGGGAAATGTGTTCCGAGAGGTTTCCGTTCAGGCAGACCGGCTGGAGCTGCTCATGGGACAGCTGAAGACCTATTCCGACCGGGAAGGAAACGGCATAGAGCGGATGGAATCCATTCTGCAGCAGTTTTCCGGAATCCGGGAGGAGAAAAAGAAGGCAGAGCTTTTGAGCCGGCGGGAGGATGAACACCTGCTGAGCGTGCTGGCCATGCTGGAGAGCTGCGAAAAGGAACTGCGGTCTGCGGATATGACGGAGCCGGATCAGGCCTGGGAGGCGGTAAAACGGTGGTTTTCCGGCAAGCGGGACGCTTATGAGGCAATGTGGGATCAGGCGGGCGCCATGCTGGAGCATGGGTTTGATTTTATGGAAGCAGCGTTCGGAGACGGCCAGGAAATGGTCATTTTTGTGACCAATCTGAATACGAACCGTTTCTGTGTCCGCTTCCTTCAGGAATATGAGTGCAGCCGCTACTATCAGTACAACAAAAAGCTGCTCTTTGAGGACCGGGAGGGTGAGCTGAAAAAACGGATCTCCGCAGTGCTGGACTAAGACCGGCGGCGGAAAAGGAGGAGAATATGATATTTATCGGAGGAATCAGCCAGGGGCAGAAGGAGATCGCCTATGCCTATCCGGCAGTGCTCTGCGCACTCTGCGGCAGATACGGAAAATACCGGGTGTTTATGACCTATACCTATTTCAGTTTCTTCTTTATTCCTATTTTCAAGTGGAACCGTCGGTATTATGTGCAGACGTCCTGCTGCGGCTCCGTCTATGAACTGGATCCGCAGGTAGGCAAGGCGCTGGCGGAAAGGGAAGACCGTCAGATCCGGCCGGAGGACCTTCACCTGGTGAGCCGGGGCGGAGGAACTTCTGCCGGAGCGGCGGAAGAAGCCGGCAGTGATGCCAGAGATCTGAAGGCGCGCTACGGAGAGAACTTCCGCATGCGTTCCTGTCCGGCCTGCGGATATCAGTTCATCGATCAGGAGAAGGAGTTTGTGTTCTGCCCCAAATGCGGGGCGCCTCTGGACCAGAAAAAACAGGAGGAGTGAAAATGAAAGTCACCTATGTTCATCACAGCGGTTTTTTTGTGGAGCTTCCCCAGGTGAACCTGCTGTTTGATTACTATACCGGCAGCCTGCCGGAAACAGACGGGAAGAAACCGCTGGCGGTTTTTGCCAGTCATCGCCACGGGGACCACTTTTCTGAGGTCGTTTTTCAGCTGCCTGAATGGTTTCAGGATGTATCTTATGTGCTTTCCGGTGATATCTGGGAGCGGAGAGTGCCGGCGGACAAACGGGGGAAGACCATATTTCTGTCTCCCGGACAGGAAACAGAACTTGACCTTTCCGGAAGAGATTCCTGCTTTTCCGTAAGAATCCGGGCATTCCGGTCCACGGACGAGGGAGTGGCGTTTCTTCTGGACTGCGGCGGCACCGTGATCTACCATGCGGGAGATCTGAATAACTGGACCTGGAACGGAGAGCCGGAAGCATGGAACCGGGCCATGGCGGGAAATTACCATAAAGAGCTGGGAAAGATCCGGGCCGTGCTGGATGAATGGGGAAAGGAAATCGACGCCGCCTTTGTCCCTCTGGACGGACGGCTGGAGGACAAGTTTTATCTGGGTCTGGATGATTTCATGAAGCAGGTGGGGGCGAAGCATGTATTTCCCATGCACTGCTGGGATGACTATACCGTAATCGGGAAACTGAAAAAAATGCCGGAAAGCGAAACATACCGCGACCGGATCATAAAAATAACAGGGGATGGGGACAGCTTTGAGATTGAGCCCTGAACCAGACTGCCGCCGGAAGAAGATCCGGAGGCCAAAGCCGAAAGGAGAACGCATATGATTTTAATCAAAGGAAGCAAGATCGTAGATCCGAAGACCGGGACGGAGAGAATCGGCGATGTGCTGGTAAAAGACGGAAAAATCGCCATGATCCGGAAATGCATTGAGGTTTCTGAGGCGGAAAAGGAAGAAGAGCTGAAGGTGATCCGTGCAGCGGGAATGACCCTGGCCCCCGGACTGATTGACGTGCATGTTCATTTCCGGGATCCGGGCCTGACCTACAAGGAGGATATTCACACCGGAGCGGAAGCGGCGAAAAGAGGCGGCTACACCACCGTGGTTACCATGGCCAATACCAGACCGGCAGCAGACAGTCCGGAGACCGTATCCTATATCCTGGAGGAGGGAAAGAAGACGGGGATCCATGTACTTCCGGCAGCTGCTGTGAGCAGGGGACTGAAGGGGGAGGAGCTGACGGATATGGAGGCTCTGAAGAAAGCAGGAGCTGTGGGCTTTACCGATGACGGAATCCCTCTGATGAACGGAGAGCTGGTGAGGAAGGCCATGGAGCAGGCTGCCCGCCTGGACGTTCCCTTAAGCTTTCATGAAGAGGACCCGGCTTTTATCAGAAATAACGGCATCAATCACGGAAAGGTTTCAGAGAAGCTGGGGATCTACGGCTCTCCGGCGGTAGCGGAGGACAGCCTGGTGGCCCGGGACTGCATGATCGCCCTGCATACGGGAGCGTCTGTGAATATCCAGCATATCAGCTCTGCCAACTCTGTGGCCATGGTCCGCGCCGCAAAGAAAATGGGTGCCGATGTATGGGCAGAGGTGACGCCCCATCATTTTACCCTGACGGAGGATGCGGTGCTGGAGTACGGCACACTGGCAAAGATGAATCCGCCTCTCAGAACAGAAGCAGACCGTCGGGCGCTGATCGAAGGCCTGAAGGACGGTACCATTGACATGATCGCTACGGACCATGCACCTCACAGCGCGGAGGAAAAGGGAAAACCGCTGACAGAGGCGCCCAGCGGCATCATCGGTCTGGAGACTGCCCTCGCCCTGGGAATCACCGAACTGGTGAGAACAGGCGAACTGACCATTGCTCAGCTGATGGAAAAGATGAGCTTCAATCCGGCCTGCCTGTACCGGTTGGAAAAGGGCTGGCTCACAGAGGGAGAAGACGCGGATCTGGTGCTTTTTGATGAAAATGAGGAATGGACCGTGGGAGACTACGCGTCTAAATCATCCAACTGTCCGTTCACCGGCTGGAAGGTGTTCGGAAAGGTGAAATACACCATCTGCAACGGAGAGATCGTATATGAAGATGAAAGCGCTGCTGATTGATATAGACGGGACCCTGCTGGATTTCCGGCAGGCAGAAGTAAAGGGGATCGACGCCGTAATGGAGCATTACGGTGTTTCCCCCGATGAAGAGAAAGAAAAACGATATCATGAGATCAACCAGCTTTTCTGGCAGAAATATGAGCGGGGAGAAATCACCAGAGCACAGATCAACGAGGGGCGTTATCCTGCATTTTTCGGAGAGATGGGCGTTTCCGCAGACTGGGAGATCTGTGAACGGCTGTACCGGGAACAGGTGGATTCCCTGATCATTCTTGTGGACGGGGCGAAAGAAATGCTGCGTTATCTGGCAGAAAAATACCTTCTCTACGCCGCCTCCAACGGTTATTCCAAAAGCCAGAGAGCACGGCTTGAAAAAGCGGGTCTGCTGGAGTATTTTCAGGATGTGTTCGTGTCGGAGGAGACCGGCAGCCAGAAGCCCCAGAAGGAGTTTTTTGACTACTGCTTTGCCCGCATGCCGGAAGACATCCGGCCGGAAGAGGTGATGATCCTGGGAGACGGACTGACGTCCGATATGGCCGGAGGAAACCGGGCAGGAATCCGCACCTGCTGGTACAATGCCTTCGGGGAGAAAAATGACGTGGGAGCATCCATTGACTACGAGATCCGCCACCTTTATGAGATCAGAAAAATTTTATAGGTCCTCCTTAAATTCTGCTTTACAAAAGCACTTTAGTATGCTAACATGGTAGCACAACACAAAAAGCAACAGACGGGATTCCGTTATTGAGGAGGATAAGATTATGAAAAAAAGAGTGATGGCAGCAGTGATGATGGCAGCAGCAGTAGCGGCAGCAGGCTGCGGAGGTTCCGGAAATACAGAAACTACCAAGGCAGCGGACACCAGTGCGGCGGATACTTCCGCAGCAGCGGAGCAGACGGGAGAGAGTGCTGAGGAAAGCTCCTCTCAGGCAGAAGGTGAGGCAAAGGGAACCTTTACCGTAGGATTTGATGCAGACCTTCCGCCCATGGGCTTTAAAGCAGATGACGGTTCTTACACCGGATTCGATCTGGATCTGGCAAAAGAGGTGGCCAGCCGCCTGGGACTGGAATTTGTGGCTCAGCCTATCCTGTGGGATGCGAAGGATATGGAGCTGGAGAACGGAACCATTGACTGTGTATGGAACGGATTTACCATCACAGGAAGAGAGGATCAGTATACCTGGACCGAGCC
>CALWRQ010000147.1 GCA_944383965.1 uncultured Lachnospiraceae bacterium | reverse complement strand
AAGCCGGAGGAATACCTCCGGCTTGCGTTTTGCATAATCGGTCTGTTTCTTCGGAAAGATCAGTGCTTTTTCTGCTGTTTTCTCTGCTTTTCAGCAATGGAGTAGAGTTCTTTCAAAGCGCTGTCAAAACGCCGGGATCCTGCATGGGGATTTCTCAGAAGCAGATTCCGACGGTTTCGGTTCAGGTGCTCTGTGAAGGAACGGCGCTTTTCCAGCAGCTCCTTGCCATGATCCAGAAGAGGGGTGAGGGTCTCCAGACGAAGACCGGGAAGCCTGGGAAGACGTTCATTTTTCAGCTCAGACAGCGTGGCGGAGGTGTCCTCCATCCACTGTTCCAGAAGACGTGCGGCATCGGCTTTCCAGCGCTCTGTAAGGTCTGTGGTTCCGCTGCGGTATCCGTTCATAAGCTGGATGGCGTCTTCTCTCAGCTGCTCCATTCGCTCTGCAGTCTCGCCTCTCAGGCTCTCCATCCGTCCGGCGGTTTCGTCCCGGTAATCGCTGATCCGCTGGATTGCTTCCGCTTTCAGAAGAGCCATCTGAACCTGCACGTCATCCAGCTCGGCCTTCAGCCTGGTCATGGATTCCAGAGCCCGTCTCAGATCCAGAGCATCCCGCACAGACTGGATCGTATCCCAGACAAACAGTACGGAAATGACAGCGTCTCCTGCAAGAAGCAGGGAGACCGGGATGGAGAAAATCAGCTCTGAAACAGCACGGTGGAGCACTTCTGTAAGAAAAATGGTCAGAAATCCCCAGGCAATGGAAGAACTGAGGCAGATGTAGCCATTCAGCTGAATCTTTTTATCACTGTAATCCCAGTATTTTACCTTGAACAGCCGTTCCATGGTCCAGCCGGTCACATATTCCAGTGCAGTGGCGGCCACAAATCCGGAGAGGTAGACCAGGACCAGACTGTCCTGAAATGGGAGAGAGACCCACAGCATCATCACGGCTCCCGTTCCGTAGAGAGGGAGAAGGGGGAGACGGAGAAAGCCGCGGTTGACGAGCCGTCCTTCTTTGGCGGATACGTAGGATGATTCAAATATCCAGCCAACGAAGCAATATATATAGAAAAAACTGAGCCATTGGTACCAGGTGTAGGTATACATGAGAACCTCCTTAATCTTATGTGATAGAACATATTCCATTATGGATTATACCAGATAAACGGTAAAATGAATACTTAAGAAAACAGATATTACACAACGAAAAAGCTGTCCTTGGGGAAGGACAGCTTTTTTCGTTGTTATTGGGAATGGTAGGTATATAAATAAGAAAATGTTATAGGGGGGGCCGGACGGTGTTACCCGTCCGGTATGAGTATGAAAAAGCTTTCTAATCCCAAGCATCTGCTGCTTGAAATAAGGCTCGTTATCCTCTCGGATAACTTACCTATAATATAAATAGTAAATGTGTCAAAAATATGTACCGACCATAAAAAAACCATAAAATTTCTGACGGAAATATTAAAAAGTAGGAAAATAAAAAAAAGAGTAAAATCTCTTTAAAAAAGGAAAGAGATTGTATATAATAAAGAAGAGTAATTGACAGGAGGAGACTATGAATATGTTCATGTCCAATGATATTGGAATTGATTTGGGCACTGCGAGCATTCTTGTTTATATCAAAGGCAAGGGTGTGGTGTTGAAAGAGCCATCCGTGGTTGCCATTGACCGCGATACGAATAAAATCATTACATTCGGCGAGGAGGCCAGGCTGATGATCGGCCGTACTCCGGGCAATATCGTGGCGGTCAGACCGCTCCGTCAGGGGGTAATTTCCGATTATACGGTGACGGAGAAAATGCTGAAGTATTTTATCAATAAAGCGGTGGGCAAACGTACCCTGCGTAAACCCCGCATCAGCGTGTGCATTCCCAGCGGAGCCACTGAGGTGGAAAAGAAGGCAGTTGAGGATGCTACCTATCAGGCAGGAGCCAGAGAAGTGACGATCATTGAGGAGCCGGTGGCGGCTGCAATCGGCGCCGGAATCGATATTTCCAAGGCCTGCGGAAATATGATCGTGGACATCGGAGGAGGAACGGCAGATATTGCGGTGATTTCTCTGGGCGGCACAGTGGTGAGCACGTCCATCAAGGTAGCCGGAGATGATTTTGATGAGGCTCTGGTCCGTTATATGAGAAAGAAACACAATCTGCTTATCGGTGAGAGAACGGCGGAGGAAATCAAGATCAACATCGGCGCAGCCTACAAGAGACCGGAATCCCTTACCATGGAGGTGAGAGGCCGGAATCTGGTGACCGGCCTGCCGAAGACGATTATGGTAACTTCCGATGAGACGCTGGAGGCTTTGAGAGAACCGGCCATGCAGATCGTGGATGCGGTTCACAACGTGCTGGAGCGGACTCCTCCCGAGCTGGCAGCGGATATCTATGACCGGGGGATTGTGCTGACCGGCGGCGGTTCCCTGCTCAGCGGTCTGGATGCTCTGATTCAGGAGAAGACGGGAATCAATACCATGATTGCGGAAGATCCTCTGACGGCAGTGGCTATCGGGACAGGCCGTTTTATTGAATTCACTCACGGCGGTGAAGGAAAAGAGTATTGATCATAGGACGAAGAAGATTGCTTCTGCCCCTTGGGCAGGGGCAATTTTTTCCTGATAAACAAGGAGAGTTCCAGTGGCGACAGTACAGGGATTTGTTGAGAAAATCAAATATCGCAATGAAGACAACGGTTATACGGTCCTGAGTCTGGTATCCCGGGATGAGGAATACATACTGGTAGGGACCTTTCCTTATATCAATGAGGGCGAGATGATAGAGGCATCCGGGATCATGACCGAGCATCCTATTTACGGCGACCAGCTTCAGGTAGAGACCTATGAGATTAAAATACCGGAGGATGCGGATGCCATGGAGCGGTATCTGGCGTCCGGAGCCATCAAGGGGATCGGGGCTGCGCTGGCAGCCAGAATCGTCCGCCGTTTTAAAGCGGATACCTTCCGCATCATGGAAGAAGAGCCGGAACGGCTTTCCGAAGTGAAGGGGATCAGTGAAAAAATGGCCATGGCTGTGGCGGAGCAGATGGAAGAAAAAAAGGGAATGCGCCAGGCGACCATGTTTCTTCAGAAATACGGGATATCTGTGAATCTGGCAGTAAAGATCTACCAGGAATACGGTCCCAGGATGTATGGAATCATTGAGGAAAATCCTTACAGGCTGGCAGATGATATTCCCGGAGTCGGGTTTAAGATGGCTGACGAAATAGCCAGAAAAGTAGGAATTTTCACGGATTCCGATTTTCGAATCAGAAGCGGTGTGCTGTATACTCTGCTGCAGGCGGCAGGAAACGGCCACACCTATCTGCCGGAGGAGGAGCTTCTGGCATCGGCTTCCGAGCTGCTGCGGGTAGGTCCGGAGCTGATTGAAAAGCAGCTGATGGATCTTCAGATAGAGAAAAAACTCGTGGTAAAGGCGCAGAACGGGAAGAAGATCGTCTATGCGGCTCAGTATTATTATCTGGAACTGAATTCCGCAAAGATGCTCTATGATCTGAATATCCAGGGGCATTTTGATCAGGAGCAGATCCTGAAAAAACTGGACCGGATTCAGGAGGAAGAACAGATCCGCCTGGATGAGATGCAGATCAAAGCGGTTACCGAAGCGGTGGGAAACGGCCTTCTGATCATTACGGGAGGTCCGGGAACGGGAAAGACTACCATTATCAACACTATTATCCGATATTTTGAGCAGGCAGGAATGGAGATCCTGCTGGCAGCTCCCACCGGAAGGGCGGCGAAACGGATGACGGAGGCTACAGGAATGGAGGCCAGAACCATTCACCGGCTGCTGGAGATCACCGGGGCTCCCGATGAAAAAAATTCTTCCGGGATGCATTTTGAGCGTAATGAGGAAAATCCGCTGGAGGCGGATGTGATCATCATTGATGAGATGTCCATGGTGGATATCTATCTGCTTCATTCTCTGCTGAAAGCGGTGAATGTGGGAACCAGGCTGATTCTGGTAGGAGATGTGGATCAGCTGCCCAGCGTGGGCCCGGGAAATGTTCTGAGAGATATGATCGATTCGGGATGCTTCAACGTAGTGAAGCTCACCAGAATCTTCCGCCAGGCGTCACAGAGCGATATTGTTGTAAATGCCCACCGGATCAACGGCGGAGAAACCATCGACCTTTCCAGACGAAGCAGGGATTTCCTGTTTATTCGAAGGGATCATCCGGATGCGATCATCAGCGCCATGATCACTCTGGTGAGAGAAAAGCTGCCTGGTTATGTAAATGCCCAGCCTTTTGACATTCAGGTCATGACTCCCATGCGGAAGGGAGCTCTGGGGGTGGAACGGCTCAATTCCATTCTTCAGGAGTTCCTGAACCCGCCGGGCAAGGGAAAGGCGGAAAAGGAAGCAGGAGGGGTCCTATACCGGGAAGGCGATAAGGTGATGCAGGTAAAAAACAACTATCAGCTGACCTGGGAAATTCGCAGCAGCCGGGGGATTCCGGTGGAAACCGGACTGGGGGTATTCAACGGAGACATGGGCGTCATCCGGGAGATCAATGGATTTGCGGAAACTCTTACGGTGGAATTTGATGAAGGCAGGATGGTGGAATATGGCTTTAAACAGCTGGAAGAACTGGAACTGGCCTACGCCATTACCATTCACAAGTCCCAGGGGAGCGAATATCCGGCGGTGGTGATTCCTGTTCACAGCGGGCCCAGGATGCTGATGACCAGAAATCTGATCTACACGGCTGTGACCAGGGCCCGCTCCTGCGTATGTCTGGTAGGGCTTCCGGATACGTTTCAGGCTATGGTGGATAATGGAACGGAGCAGAGAAGGTATTCCGGACTGAAGGACCGGATTCTGGAACTTGCGTAGAAAAGAACAGATGATTGAAAGAAGCGGAGAAGGAGGAGCCCTTCTCCGCGGATAAGGAGCACTGTGCAGCGGATTTTGATCAGATCTTATCTGGAAGGGGCGGCAGAGGCACTGGAGGAATGGTTCTATCCCAGACGATGTCCTGTCTGCGATCAGGTTCTTCCCTTCCGCTCCGGGACGATCTGTCCCGGATGTTTTTCCAAACTTTCTTTTACCAGATCCCCCGTATGCAGAAAATGCGGCAAGGAAGTGCTGGGGGAATCAGAAGAATACTGCAGGGACTGCTCTCTTAAGAGAAAATCTTTTGAGTATGGTTTTGCCCTGCTGAATTATGACGAAACAGCCAGACATTCCATGGCCAGGATCAAATACAGAGGCAGGCGGGAGTATATGGATTTTTATGGAGAGGCCATCGCTGCGCGCTACAGAAAACAGATCGCCCGTATGGAAGCGGGGGCGCTTATTCCTGTTCCCGTACACAGGAAAAGAAGACGGGAACGGGGATTTAATCAGGCAGAAGCGCTTGCAAAGGCGATTTCGAACCATCTTGCCGATCCGGTTCCCGTGAGGACAGATATTCTGCACAGGAACAAAAGCACCCTGCCTCAGAAAGATCTGACGGCGGCAGAGCGTCTGAAAAATCTTTCTCAGGCGTTTGAGGCGGATCAGAGCCGGATTACGGCCGGCGTGAAGCATGTGATCCTGGTGGATGATATCTATACGACGGGAAGCACGGCGGAAGCCTGCACCAGAGCCCTGCTGGCAGCGGGGGTTCGAAAGGTGTATCTTCTTAATGCGTGCATCGGGCACGGAAGATGACGGAAAGGGCGGAAGACCGGCAGAAATCATGAAAATTTCTGAAGAAATTCCCGGATATTCCATTGACAATTCAGCTTTTCTGTGCTATATTACAGCAGTATTGACTGCCGAAGACAGTAGGCGCCGCAAGGCATAAGGTAAAACCGCCTACCGAGGAACATACAAAGCTCATAACAGAGAATTTGTAGAGCCCTTCTGTCTTGC
>CALWRQ010000146.1 GCA_944383965.1 uncultured Lachnospiraceae bacterium | reverse complement strand
TGGGGGCAAATACAAGATGATACTTACAATTCCATTTCGTATGTGATAGACTATTACTATCCATATGGATACCTCCTTTGTACTTTAATGCGGTTGGCGAACCAGCATTATTGTATCACTGGAGGTTTTTTACTGTAAGCTGAAGCAATCCTGACTCACCTGCATAGCAGGTGGTTTTTTTGTTTTCAAAGTTTCGTTTTTCGGAACACGAAAAACTCCACAATGAAAACAGGCCCTTGGCCTAACAAAAAAATATCGTCAGCCTTTTTATGGCTGACGATATTGATTTTACCGCATGCTCTCTTTCAGTATCTTCATCAGATCTTCATGTGTCAGTTCCTTATATCCGCCGCTGAGTACGAATGATCCTTCCGCAATTCCTTCCAGCATATTCTCCTCAACTCCCAGATCACGTATGCTCATCACAAGCCCCATCTCGTTCATCCAGTCTTCCATACGGTCAAGTCCTTCCAGAGCTATCTGCATATCGGTCTTTCCTTCTGTCTGTACATCCCACACATTCACAGCGAATCTTCTGAATTTCGGCAGTCCGTAAGGACAGATCAGCCGGTAATACGGAAGAGAAACTGCAGAAAGCGTCATCCCATGGGTCGCATCTGTGTAAGCGCCTACGGACTGTCCGATCATATGCACCATCCAGTCTGTTGCCTTTCCTTTCGCCAGAAGCGTATTCAGAGCCCATGTTGCCGTCCACATAATATTGCTGCGGGCTTCATAATCTTCCGGATTCTTTACGGCTATCCGGCTGCTGTGGATCAACGATTTCATCAGTCCTTCCGCAATATAATCCGTAGTATTGTCATCTTCTCCGGAAAAGTACTGTTCCATAATATGGCTCATGATGTCATAGATGCCTGCCGTCATCTGATGCTTGGGCAGTGTATAAGTCAGCTTTGGATTCAGGATGGAAAACCTGGGAAAAACATTTTCTCCGAACACATGACCGATTTTTCTTTTCTGATCATAGTTGGTAATAACTGCTCCTCCGTTCATTTCCGAGCCTGTCCCCACCATGGTCAGCACGCAGCCTACGGGAATCACCGGATTTCCCACATCTTCCATACGCAGATAATATTTTTCCCAGGGATCCTCTTCACACCATGCCGATACAGATACTGCTTTCGCATAATCGCAGACCGATCCTCCCCCCACAGCCAGAAGAAGATCTACGTTGTGACCTTTCGCCAGTCTGCAGCCTTCATAAAGCTTGTCAACGGTAGGATTGGGCATGACTCCTCCATCCTCTATGATCGTTTTTCCTTCTTCCTTCAGGATCGTACAGACCTGGTCATACAGACCGCTCCTCTTCACAGAACCTCCTCCATAGATCAGCTGTACGGTGTTCCCGTATTTTCTCAGTTCTTCCTTCAGAAAGTCCAGAGCATTCTCTCCGAAATATAATCTGGTTGGATTGGAATAGCAAAAATTTCCCAGCATTTACTGTCTCCTCCTGTCCTCTTATCTCATTCTGTTTTTTGACATATTGCCTCAGGCCTTCTCCCTTCGGTTCCAGCTTGTGATCTCATTATAACAGCTGTCTGTTCCCAGAACAAATACTTATAAAAAATACGTTCTCATGCTTTTCAGGCATATCAGTTCATGATATACTGATACCAAGACCTTACAGAGTCAAGCTTTTCTGATATTGATTCCGCCGACAGAGCGGAAAAGAATGGAGTTTTTTATGGAATTTCGTGTTCTTCAGTATTTTTTAGCCGTTGCAAGAGAACAAAGCATTTCCGCTGCAGCCAGATCTCTTCATCTGTCTCAGCCCACCCTGTCCCGTCAGCTCAAAGAAATGGAGGACGAGCTGGGAAAAAAACTGTTTATCCGCAGCAGCAGAAAAATTGTCCTTACGGAAGAAGGACTGCTCCTCTGCAGAAGGGGGGAAGAAATCCTGGAATTGATGCAGAAAACAGAGGATGAGATCCGTCTTTCCGACGAATCCCTTGCGGGAGATATCCGTATCGGAGCCGGAGAAACGGAGGGGATGCGTTTTCTTCTGAAAGCAGTCCGCCAGCTTCGTCAGAAGTATCCTCTCATACATTTTCATATTGTCAGCGGTGATAAATCCAGTGTTCTGGAAGATCTGGATCATGGTCTCATTGATTTTGCCCTTCTGTTCGGCGAAATGGACCGTCTCCGCTATGACAGTATTCTTCTGCCGACTGCAGACCGTTTCGGCGTCCTGATGCGGAAAGACGACCCTCTGGCGCTGCAGAGCGAGATTTCTCCGGCCGATCTGCGGGACAAGCCTCTTATATTTTCCCGGCAGTTCCTGCGTGATCATGATCTGGCCCGCATATTCGGTCAGGGAGAATATCATCTGAATATTGTAGGAACCTACAATCTGCTTTTTAACGGCTCCCTGATGGTCGATGAAGGGATGGGTTATGCCGTCTGTCTCGATCGGATCATCAATACCGAAGGCAGCAGCCTGTGTTTTCGTCCTCTCTCTCTTGAAATCTGTCCTGAAATGAGTCTTGTATGGAAAAAATACCAGCTCTTCAGTAAGGCAGCAGAGCAATTCCTGCTCACGGTTCAGGAAAATCTGATCTCATAATATCAAAAAATCCCGCAGAAGACATTTTCTGTCCTCCGCGGGATCTGATCCCTGTTCTGTTTACAGCTGAGAAAGGTCTACAATGGTCTTTCCGTCTCTCCAGATACGTTCCAGGTCATAGAACAGCCGGTCATCTCTGGAAAAGGCATGCACAATCACATCGCCGTAATCCATCAGAATCCAGCCGGCGTTCTGATAGCCCTCAATCTGTTTGCAGATATAGCCGGCTTTTCCCAGAACCTCCTCCACATTGTCCGCCATGGCCTGAACCTGGCTGGCATTGCTTCCGTCTGCAATGATAAAGTAATCTGCCAGTACGGAGACATCATGGATATCTATGACTTTAATGTCCTCGCCCTTTTTGTCTTCCAGAGCGGACACAGCCAGTCTTACCATTTCTTTTGAGTCATTCATACGGTTGATTCCCCTTTCCCGGCTAATTCGCCGGATTCCATCATTTTTTTGAAATATTCATAAGCTTCTTCTGTCATAGGGTCTACGTTTCCGCCTTTTTTCTTCAGATACTTCAGAGTCCCCTTCAGTATTTCATACATGGTCCGATCCAGGTCCTGAAAGGCCAGTTTTCTCATTGCAGGCAGATCCGGAGCGTTATCTCTTCTTGGCTCGATATAGTCCGCAATATAGATGATCTTTTCCAGAACAGTCATTCCGGCATGGCCGGTGGTATGCCAGCGGATCGCTGACAGAATCTCCGGATCGTTCACTCCGTATCGATGCTCTGCCAGCCACTCTCCATACTTTGCATGAAGGACCGCAGGAGCTTTCAGTTCCGCTTCTGTCAGTTCAATTTCATGCTTCCTGCATTTTTTTATGATCTCTCCGTCGCTGTAGTGCTTTGCACAGTCATGGAGAAGTCCGGCTGTTTCCGCCTGGTCCAGGTCGCAGCCGTATCGCATGGCAAGGGCCATGGCTGTATAGGAAACTCCCAGAGAATGCTCATAACGCATGGGAGGGAGTTTTTCCTGAAGGCGCTGTCTGAAATAAGGAATCTGCTCATTCATAGCTCTTTCATCCTTCCTTCTTCTGTATAAATCATGGGTCTGAATATATTCCCACACTGCCGCCGGCAGATAGGGGCTTACATCCTCTCCTTCCGCGGCCATTTCTCTCAGATGAACGGAAGCCACATCCATTTCCTTCAGATGAAGAGGAAAAATTTCTCCCTGGTATTTGTCCCGCAGGTAAGAAATCTGACTCTCCAGGCTCCTTTCCGCTCCGGGATATTTTCTCCCGGCCACCAGAATCACTGCCATATGAAGCACTTCTTCCGGTCTGTACCAGCTTTCCAGTTCATATAATGAATCCGCACCGATAATAAAGAAAAACCGGCAGTCCGGATAATTCTCTCTCAGCAGTTTTAACGTCTGGGCCGTATACGTGTTTCCTTCCCGGCGCGCTTCAAAATCTGAGAAGCGAAAATAAGGTTCTTCCTTTATGGCCAGCCGGGTCATTTCACAGCGGTCTTCCACACTGGTCACCACATGATCCGTTTTGTGGGGAGGATGACCGGAAGGCATGAACCAGATCTCGTCCAGATCATATTCTCCGTAAGCCTGTCTTCCCACCGCAATATGACCATTGTGAATCGGATCAAACGTACCGCCCATAATTCCGATCTTTTTCATATCCGCCTCATTTCAGGATCACTGATTTACGGAAGAACGATTTTTCTCTTCTTTTCGTCCTTCGCCTGCTTGTACAGCACGATCTTCTTTCCGATGACCTGCACGACCTCAGAACGGGTCCGTTCCGCCAGAACCTGAGCAATGGAGTTGCTGTCATCCAGACAGTTCTTCAATACTGTAATCTTGATCAGCTCTCTGGCCTCCAGAGCTTCTGCCACAGCAGCCGTAAGCTCCGGAGTCACACTCCCTTTTCCGATCTGAAAGATGGAATCCAGGTTCATGGCAAGTCCCTTCAGATAGGCTCTCTGCTTACTTGTCATTGGTTTCCTCCTTATTTGTAATAATCAAATTCCAATCCGTACATTCTTACGGTATCGCCTTCCTGGATCCCCAGTTCTTCCAGTTTTTCCAGGATACCGTTCTCTCTCAGGAAGTTCTGGAAGAACACAAATCCCTTCTCCGATTCCAGATTGGTGTATCCGAGCATTTTTTCAATTCGCGGTCCCTCAACCACGTAAACACCATCTGCCACTTCCACGGTATAGGGAAGGTTTTCCGTATTGCGGAGCGTCTCTGTGTCAAATTCCTTCTCAAAGATCACCGGAGCCTGATCCACAGTCTGAAGCTTCTCGTAAATTCCATAGAGAAGCTCCCGGATTCCCTGACCGGTCACACCGGAAATGGGATATACCGGGATGTCCGGTTCAAACTCTCTGCGAAGGCGCTCCACCGGGTCTTCCTCTCCATCCTCTGTAAAAATGCAGTCGATCTTATTGGCGACGATCAGCTGCGGCCGTTTCAGAAGCTCCGGATTGTATTCCTCCAGCTCATGGCAGATCGCTTTGATATCCGCAACCGGATCTCTTCCCTCCGTGGAAGCTGCATCCACCACATGAACCAGAACCTTGGTCCGTTCAATGTGGCGCAGGAAATCATAGCCCAGTCCCATTCCCTGAGAAGCCCCTTCGATCAGACCGGGAATGTCCGCCATAACAAAGCCCTTTCCCTCAGCCAGATCTACCACGCCAAGATGGGGATCCAGGGTGGTAAAATGATAATTGGCCACTTTTGGCTTTGCATTGCTTACCCGGGAGATCAGGGTGGATTTTCCCACATTGGGAAAACCCACCAGACCTACGTCAGCGATCACTTTCAGTTCCAGCTGGACCCACAGCTCCTGACCCGGCTGACCCGGCTGAGCGTACTTGGGAGCCTGCATAGTGGAGGTGGCATAGTTCATATTTCCCAGGCCGCCCTTTCCGCCTTTCAGGATCACTTCCCGGCGATTTTCTCCGGACATATCGGCAATTACCTTGCCTGATTCAAAATCCTTGATTACCGTTCCTTCCGGAACCTTTATGATCAGATCCTCAGCGCTCTTTCCCGCACAGCGGCGCTTTCCGCCTGCTTCTCCGCTCTGAGCCACGTATTTTCTCACCTGCCGGAAATCGGTCAGGGTATTCAGGCCGTCATCCACTTCAAAAATAATGTCTCCGCCCTTGCCCCCGTTCCCGCCGTCAGGGCCGCCTGCCGGCACATAAAGTTCTCTGCGAAAGCTGACGTGGCCGTCGCCTCCCTTGCCGGACTTAATAAATATTTTCGCTCTGTCAGCAAACATAATTTCACCAATTCCTTCTGCAGTCCAAATCTGTAATTTCAAAAA
>CALWRQ010000145.1 GCA_944383965.1 uncultured Lachnospiraceae bacterium | reverse complement strand
AGACGCGCACGGTTCAGGTCCGTGTGGTAGCAATACCGTGAGAGTTCAAGTCTCTTCTTCTGCACGAAAGCTGTCGGTGATCCGGCAGCTTTTTTGTTTCCAGAACAGCCACGACGCAAAAAGGACGCAGGTTTTTATCCTGCGCCCTTTTTACGATCACTACCGGATCGTAATCCTTCCCTGGCCGGCGGGATCCGCATACTCTGTTCCTACGGTTCCGCCCAGATAATCTCTCACGTAAGCAGACAGTACATCCACATCAGCCATCACTTCATCTTTTATGATCGTGCATCCATCAAACATGGTCATGCCGTCTCCGCCATCTTTCAGCATATAATTATGAGATGCCAGCGTGTAGGTCTTTGCCGGATCCAGCACTTCCCCGCCCACCGTGATATCGGTCACACGGTAAGCCCCGGTCACTCCCAGGAAGTTTCCTTTTTCGTCCAGCTGAACACTGCTGGGAACGGAAGGATCAATGGTATAGGACAGACCGGATACCTGCAGGAATGCCCCGCTTTCTTCCGGATAATTCATCGAAGCCATTTCCAGCGCATCCTTGATCTGCTGTCCTGTCACTTCCGCCACGCAGCCCATATTTCCGAAGGGGAAGACGCGAAGCGTATCATTATACGTAATATTTCCCGCAGGAATACTGTCTCTCACTCCGCCGCCGTTGCTGAATCCGATGTCCGCTCCAAGAACATACCGGTAAGCGTCTGCGGTCAGGTCTCCCAGATTGGTTTCTCCGTTTCTCACCCGGCGCTCTCCCGTCGTACTGTCATTGATCGTCAGATCCACAGAGGCAGTGGCAAGAACCGTATTCAGAGTCTCCTGAAAGCCTGTCTGGATCTCTGAAATGAACAAAGCCGTCTCCGGATCCTGTGCCTTTTCTCCCTCCGTGGTCTGGGCACCGGGAATCACCAGGGCCTGTCCCGGACGGATCACATTGGGATCACTGATCTGACTGCGGTTCGCCTCATAAATCACATTCCACAGATTATAAGATCCCAATTCTCTTTTGGCAATCCTTGACAGACTGTCTCCTGCCCTCACAATATAGGAAGAACTGCCGCCGCTGCTTACCTGATCCACCAGTTCTGTGGTGATCGAGCCGTCAGTGCCGATGGTCATTTTTCCGATATTGGCCAGCTTTGTTCCCGTCTGAGTCACAGGAATCTCTTCCCCGTCTTTATTTCTGGCCGAACCTTCCGGCACAGTCTCATGGGAATGGCCGTCAATGACCGCGTCTATACCGTTCGTATTGGCAATCACCTCTGCAGAACTCCACCGGGAGGTGATTCCTTCATTTCCCAGATGCCCCACCAGAATCACATAATCCGCTCCTGCTTCTCTGGCATCATCCACAGAATTCTGTATCTGTCCGTACAGAGCCTGTCCCGTCTCGTCTTCGCAGAATCCGTATATGTAGTTTCCCGACGCATCCTGAAAGTACTTGGGTGTGGACTTTGTAAAACTCTCCGGGGTGGAAGCGCCCACAAACGCCACCTGCGTATCCCCGAAATCCATTATCCTGTACGCAGGAAATGCCGTTTCTCCCGTACGCAGATCCATGAAATTGGCAGAATAATAGCCGCAGTCCAGTTCTTCTGCCAGCTCCAGGAAACGTTCCATTCCATAATCAAATTCATGATTTCCCGGAACCGCAAAATCATACCCCACGTAATTCATGATGGAAATGATGTCTCCGCCCTCAGACAGCGTTCCGATGGGAGCCCCCTGAACCGCGTCTCCTGCATCCACCAAAGCCACATAAGGCGTTTCCTCCAGCATCTGCTTTTCATAGAGCGCCAACCCTCCGTATCCAATGTTGTCATCCACTCCGCAGTGCACGTCATTGGTATAAAGGATCACAATCTCCTGATCCGGATTATCCGCCCCATAGGCGGTCACCCACGGAACAGCCATTCCGGCCGACGATGCAGCTGCTGCCAGCGCAGCCGGAAGCAGGTACCTTCTCCAGTTCTGTTTCATTGTTTCATTCCCTCCTTTTTCATGATTTCTCTGATTATCCGTTCCCCGTCCCCAGGGCGGACAGCCGCAAACACTTCCCCGTCTATCTCAAGGTTGGGACCGCTCCTGCACTTTTTCATACAGGAAACAGATTTCACCAGAAACTGCCTATCCGCAGATATGCCGTCCCGATCCGGGCGAAGCATATTTTCCACCTCCTGCCGCAGGGCATTCCCTCCGTTGGGACCGCAGTTTCTGCCCTGACATACCGTGATCTGATGGCGGTAGGGAGCCGGTTTCAGGCTGGGATACAGCCTTATAATCGCATCCACTGTAGTAGACTTTACTCCCGCAGCCTCAGCCGCTTTTTCTCTCACCCCCTGAGGAATCCATCCCAGGACCCCCTGAATCTCCCGCAGCATCGCCACGATCTCTTCCTGAGGAAGCACTCTGCCCTCAGTTCTGTACGCGCTCAGAATATCCGCAATTCTATGTCCTTCTGTCAAATTTCCTGTCTCCTTTTCTTTCTCTTTTATTTTATCCGTCTTTAATGGAAAAGACAATGTCTTTTCATACTTTTATGTTTCTTTATACACGACTGAAATTTCAAATTCCAGATCTGCCTTCCAGTTCCCGAAAGCAGCTGATCCGGCAGCGCGGAGATAGTCTACTGTCATGTATCCGGAATGGCTTACTGTCAGATCTCCCTTCACTTCATCCAGGATCAGCCATCCCGGTTCCTCCGGCAGGCTCAGTCCTTTTTCCAAAAAGGCCTGCCTGAGAACCGGCTCCGTCCACTCTGCAGTCCGTTTCTGATCGAGCTCATAGGAGAGTTCCGTGCTTCCGTCTTCCCGTCTGACAGTCTGCAGGCTTTTAACATAATCCAGATCATAGGTCGTCCTGTCCGTCAGCCCTTCCGTCAGCGCCGTCCATTTCTCCGGTTCAAGGACAGCTTCCCGCTCCTCTTCCTTCTTCCTTACCAGGACCCGGCTGTTCCGAAACAGATATTCCCTGCTGTTCTGCCCTTCTGTCAGAAAAATCCTCCCGGTCATTTCCTCCGTCCCCAGACTTTCAAAACAGGCGGTCCCGGAAAACTGTTCCCCCCTCTTCCGTCCAAGCAGGGTCACCGACCAGCCCCCTTCCAGTTCTGCCTCTATTTCGGTCAGCTGCCTCTGCTTTTCCTGAGCATCCTGCCAGATTTCAATTCCATCTGAAGAAATCTCTTCAGAAAGCCCTGATTCAGGAAAAATGCCCGGTCCGATCTCCGCCCCGTCCCGGCAGGCTCCGGACGCGGAAACAGGAAACAGAAGAAAAAATGCGGCTCCCGCAGCAGCCGCCATATGCACTCTAACCGCATTTCTCATTATCAGCTTCTCTCCTTTCAGATCCATTATAGCATAATCCCGCAGCACAAAAAAGCACAGGATGCGGAAACTCCCGTATCCTGTGCTTTTTCTTCTCTGTCGTCCGGTTTATTTTATGATCCGGATCTTTTCGATCACCGGCATCTCCACCGGCTTATTCCACGTCTCCGGTCCGTAAGTCGGCATTCCGGCAATCCGGTCCAGTATGTCAAACCCTTCCGTCATCTGACCGAAAGCCGCATACCGCCCGTCCAGCTTATGGGCATCCTGATGGACCACAAAAAACTGGGTCCCCGCCGTATCATAGCCATCGTCCCTGGCCATGGAAATGGCTCCGCGTCTGTGAAGGATGGGATTGTGCACCCCGTTTTCCTCAAATTCGCCTTTAATATGCCAGTCACTGTCCGTCATAATATCGTTGTCCGGAGATCCGGCCTGAATTACGTAATCTTTCACGATCCGGCACCAGGCCAGCCCGTCATAAAACCCGCTTTCTGCCGTTTTGACAAAATTTTCTGTTGTAATGGGGGCCAGGTCAGGGAACAGATCAAAAACCATGTCCCCGAACCCCCTCGTGGTTATGATACACTTCATAAGTCCATCCTATTTCGATACTTTTGCATTCTTGAAGAACAGGTGCGTGGAAGAATCCATATAAACGCCTGTCACATAATCCTTGAGCAGATAGGTATCTGCTTTATAGTACAGCGGCATAACCGGATATTCAGAAGATGCCGTTTCATCTGCCTGTCTCACCAGTTCGGCAAATTTCTGAGGATCACTCTCCACCTTTGCCTGCTCCACCAGAGCATCATAATCCGGATTGCTGTAGAAGGAAGTGTTGGTCACATCTCCCGTAGCCAGCAGAGGAAGGAAGCTCATGGGATTTACATAGTCGGCGCTCCAGCCCATGGCAGCCACTTCATAATCTCCTGCCTGCACACCGCTGTAGAATACAGCCCACTCTGCGGAAGTCACTTCCACTTTGATTCCCAGATTGGTCTCCCACATCTCCTTGATGGCTTCCGCCACTTTCTTTACCGTATCATCCGAATAGAAGGAGAGCTGTACTGTGGGGAATCCCTCGCCGCCGGGATATCCTGCTTCTGCAAGAGCGGCCTGAGCCGCTTCCACATTGGCTCCCGGTGTCATCTCATAATCAGACCGTCCCTCCAGGATATCCTTTCCATCCACCACATAGCCGGGAGCAAGAATACTGTACGCCGGCTGAGCATCCAGCTGGGCCACGTTATTGATCAGAGACTCACGGTCAATCGCCAGGTTCAGAGCCTTGCGGACCAGAGGATTGTTGAAGGGTTCCTTCTGACAGTTGATGTTGTAATATACCGTGCCGTATACATTGGCTGTATGGGTGCCGGCGCCCTCCGCCTTCAGCCGGGCAATGTCACCGGCAGGAATGTTTCTCACGCCGTCTACTTCTCCGTTCTCATAGGCAGTCAGAGCAGTGGACAGATCCAGAATATAGCGGAAAGTCAGCTTTTCCAGAGTCACGTTCTCCGCGTTCCAGTAATTTTCATTTTTCGTGAGCACAACGCTTTCGCCCATGTTGATTTCAGATACCTTGAACGGTCCGTTGCTCACATAGGTATCCGCCGCAGTAGACCACTTGTCTCCATTGGCCTCTACCGTCGCTTTCTGGACCGGCGCATATACCCACATGCTGGCCACATCTGCAAAGAAGGGGGTCGGCTGCTTCAGAGTATATTCCACCGTCGTTTCATCCAGAGCCTTGACTCCCACCTCTTCTGCCGATACCTTTCCGTCATAGTATTCCTGACCGTTTACGATATAGTCGGTCATCATATTCACATACTGGGAGGTGGTGGTAGGTGTCATTACGTGAAGGGCGGAATAAACATAATCCTCTGCCGTCAGGGGGGTTCCGTCGCTCCATTTCAGACCGTCCCGCAGATGGAAGGTGTAAACCGTCATGTCCTCATTGGATTCCCAGGACTCCGCATTTCCGGGAGACAGTTCTCCGTTCTCATCATAGGTTACCAGGCCCTCAAACAGGTTGGTCAGGAACGGAGATGCAAAGGAATTGTTGGTATAGGACGGATCCAGGCTGTCCGGCTCATTGTTGAGAACAAACGTCAGCTCCTGAGCTCCCGTGGGCTCCGCAGCCGCTGTCTCCGTTTCCGCCTCGGCCGCTGCCGTAGGCTCCCCGATGGTCTGAGGCTCTGTTTCGCTGCTTCCTCCGCCGCATCCCGTCAGCACCGACGCACAGGCCAGTCCAAGAGCCAGCATTGCAGTGAGTTTCTTTTTCATAATCGTACTCCTCCTTTTTTTATTTATTTCCACAGCCCTTTCAGGCCGTTTCCATCCTCTTTGCATTCTGATCTACTCATACAGGTGACAGGCCACCATATGCCCGCCGCCTGCATCTTTCATCACCGGCGCCTGTTCGCTGCACACCGGCTTCGCATACGGGCACCTGGTGTGAAAGCGGCATCCGGAAGGCGGTGCAATAGGGCTCGGAAGATCTCCCTCAATGCTGCTCTTCTCCTTCGCCCTGGCCAGTTTGGGATCTGCAATGGGAATACTGCCCAGAAGTCCTCTGGTATATGG
>CALWRQ010000144.1 GCA_944383965.1 uncultured Lachnospiraceae bacterium | reverse complement strand
CTGCGGGGCGCTGTCCATTGATCTGAGGCTGCGCAGGGTGAGCCGGGATGGAACGGAGATCTCCCTGACGCCCAAGGAGTTTGATATTCTGTATTTTCTGGCCCGCAACCGGGGAGAAGTGTTCACAAAGGAGCAGATCTATCAGGCGGTGTGGGAAAACGAATATCTGCTGGATGACAGCAATATTATGGCGTTTATCAGAAAACTGAGGAAAAAAATAGAGCCCAATCCCGATTCACCGGAATACATTCTGACCATCTGGGGAATCGGATATAAATTCAGCGACAGGCTGTGATCCTGAATTCTTACCAAATCGCAAGAAAATCGCAAGGCTTTGACCATGGGATTTTTCCTGCGATTTTTTTATACTCATTCAGGACGGAAGGAGGTAGACAGCAATGAGAATGAACAACAAAGAAAAGCGCAGCTCGGTGCGCCGGGCTGCAGAAACAGCAATGTTCCGCAGCGAGCAGAACCGCCGCCTGGAGAATGCGGCCACATCCCCGGTAAAAGAAGTTCTGAAAACACTGAACACCACACTGTGCGGCCTTGACGGGGAAGGAGTGTCCGCCAGCCGGGCCGGATACGGCAGCAACAGGGTCACCCATGAGAAAAAGAAATCTCCGGCAAAGCGGCTGGCAGAAGCCTTTATCAATCCGTTTACTGCGATCCTGCTGTTTCTGGCTCTGGTATCCACGATGACGGATATGGTTTTTCCGTACTTTTCCCTGTTCGGGAGCCTGCCGGAGGATTTTGACTGCCTGACTGTGGTCATTATCCTGACCATGGTTATCATTTCCGGCACCCTTCGTTTCGTACAGGAATCCAGGAGCGGCAGCGCGGCAGAAAAACTGCTGGCCATGATCACCACCACCTGTACGGTTACCAGAAAGAACCAGGAAAAGACAGAAATCCCCATGGATGAGCTGGTGGTGGGGGATATTATCCACCTGTCTGCGGGAGACATGGTTCCTGCCGATGTACGCATCCTGGAGGCGAAGGATCTGTTCATCAGCCAGGCCAGCCTGACCGGCGAGAGCGAGCCGGTGGAGAAGACGCCCTGTGTCAGCGGGGAGAAGGACAGCATAACGGATTATGCCGATATCGCCTTTATGGGCAGCAGCGTGGTTTCCGGCAGCGCCAGTGCGGTGGCGGTGTGCGTGGGAGACGGCACTCTGTTCGGCTCCATGGCCTCTGCTGTCGCCGGAGAAGCGGCAGAGACCAGCTTTACCAAAGGGGTGAATGCGGTTTCCTGGGTTCTGATCCGCTTTATGCTGGTGATGGTGCCGCTGGTATTCTTCATCAACGGCATTACCAAGGGCGACTGGCTGGATGCGTTCCTGTTCGGTATTTCCATCGCAGTGGGCCTGACCCCGGAAATGCTTCCCATGATCGTGACCACCTGCCTGGCCAAGGGAGCGGTGTCCATGAGCAAAAAGCAGACCATTGTCAAAAATCTGAATTCAATCCAGAATTTCGGGGCCATCGATATTCTCTGCACGGATAAGACCGGGACCCTGACTCAGGATCAGGTAGTTCTGGAATACCATTGGAATGTGAACGGCGAGGACGACCTTCGGGTGCTGCGTCACGCTTATCTCAACAGCTATTTTCAGACAGGCTACAAAAATCTTATGGATCTGGCCATTATCCGCAAAACGGAGGAAGCAGAGGCAGAGGATCCCAGGCTGGTGGATCTGTCAGAACATTACAGGAAGGCAGACGAGATTCCCTTTGACTTTGCCCGCCGGCGTCTGACCACAGTTGTCCAGGATCAGAACGGGAAAACACAGATGGTGACCAAAGGAGCGGTGGAGGAAATGCTCTCGATCTGTACGTTTGCCGAATATGACGGCCGTGTTCAGCTGCTGACGGATGAGGTGCGCAGCCGGATCCTCCAGACCGTGGACAGCCTGAATGACAAAGGTTTCCGTGTGCTTGCCATTGCCCAGAAAAACGATCCCTCTCCCGCAGGAGCATTCGGCGTAAAGGATGAGTGCGATATGGTGCTGATCGGCTATCTGGCGTTCCTGGATCCGCCCAAGGAATCCACAGCGGACGCCATCAGAGCCCTGAAGGATCATGGGGTAACAGCCAAGATCCTGACCGGAGACAATGACAGAGTGACCCGCACCATCTGCAGGCAGGTGGGACTGGAAGTGAGGAACATGCTTCTGGGCTCCGATCTGGAACAGATGAGCGATGCGGAGCTGGCCGGGGCCGCGGAGTCTACGGATGTGTTTGCCAAGCTGACTCCGGATCAGAAGGTCCGCGTGGTATCCGTTCTCCGGGAAAAGGGCCATACTGTGGGATTCATGGGAGACGGCATCAATGATGCGGCTGCCATGAAGGCGGCGGACATCGGCATTTCCGTGGACACTGCCGTAGATGTGGCGAAGGAATCAGCGGACGTTATCCTGCTGGAAAAGGATCTGATGGTACTGGAACAGGGTATTATCGAAGGACGGAAGACCTATGCCAATATGATCAAATACATCAAGATGACGGCTTCCTCCAATTTCGGAAATATGTTTTCCGTACTGGCCGCGTCGGCGCTGCTGCCGTTCCTGCCCATGATGAGTCTGCATCTGATTCTGCTGAATCTGATCTATGATCTGTCCTGCACGGCCATTCCGTGGGACAATGTGGATGAGGAATTTATTGCCGTGCCCCGGAAATGGGATGCCTCCAGCGTAGGCAGCTTCATGATCTGGCTCGGACCCACCAGCTCCATTTTTGACTTTACCACGTACCTGTTCATGTACTTTGTATTCTGCCCCATGTTTGTTTCAGGCGGTGTGCTGTTCAATGACCTTCCCGCCCATTTCAGCGGGGCGCAGCTTGCCCTGATGCAGGCAAGGTACATCGGACTGTTCCAGGCCGGCTGGTTTGTGGAGTCCATGTGGAGTCAGACCCTGGTGATCCATATGATCCGCACGGCCAGACTTCCCTTTATCCAGAGCCGTGCCTCTGCTCCCCTGACGCTGCTGACCCTGACCGGCATCGCGGTGCTGACCGTGATTCCCTTTACGCCTTTTGGAGCGGCCCTGGGCTTTTCCGCTCTGCCGGCAGCCTATTTTGCCTATCTGATCCCGTGCATTCTGCTTTACATGGTACTGGCAACCAGTCTGAAAAAAGCCTATGTACGGCATTTCGGAGAACTGCTTTAAAGATTGGAGGAATAAGAAATGAAATGGACAGATCTTTGGATGAAGCTGTTCGGAACAGCGTCCTTTCTGGGAATCGATATGGGCTTCTGGGCGGCCCTGACCGGCGTCCTGCTGATCGTTCTGCTGATGAACGCCGTGTTCTGGGGAATGAAGCCGAAAGAGAAGATGAAATGAGGCTTCCGGTGCCGGCACGATTGCCGCGGCCCCGGAAATATCCGGAGGGGCAGAAAAGATCTGCCCCTTACTTTTTCAGACTGTTTTCCACCCATCCGGCATAATTCCGAAAAGCCTGCTCCTCATGCTCCGGAAAGGAGAAGTGAAGGGAACCGGCGACGGAAAGAGCCGTGCTTCGGAACAGCCGGCAGGCGGTGTCTATGGCCGCCCGGAAATGGCCGTAGTCTCCGTCGGTGTAGGTTTTCCGGTATGTTTCATAGACCTCTGCCGGAAGATAGGTTCGGAAATACTTGTTCAGTTTTCCGGCGGAAACGGAAAAATCTGTGTTGATTCCGATCTGCCATTTCAGCATGGTTTCCAGCATATCCCGCACCAGGGTATGGTAGGTGGTCATGGCGAATGGCAGCTCGTCCCTTGCAATGCCCTTCATTGTATCGCACAGACACCAGTAAAACTCGTTGCAGCAGCCCAGGAACTCCCGTTCCGAGGGCTTTCTGATGTGGAAATCCTCATCCGAGGGCGGCGGAAGCTGGGGCAGGCAGCCGATCTTGTCCAGAAGGGGAAGAAACAGTCTGTTCCGGTTCCGGCCTGCTTTCATTACGGAAAGAAGCTCCACACCGATGTCGATGCGGTTTCCGTCCTCCAGAAGGAGCAGCCAGGAATAGGTTTCCTCATAGTGATTCTGCAGGCCGAACCGCTCCCCGTAGCCAAAGGCGCCGTCCTGCTCCTGCATCAGGACGATTTTTCCAAACGGTTCCATCCAGCTTCGGTCCTCTATAAAACCGGAGGTTTCCGTGACCACGTACATCACATCAAAATCCCGGTAAATATCCTTGGGGGCATTGGGGTTGGTCCTGGATCCCTTCAGGTATGCTGCCAGGACCCGCTCATCGGATCTGGCGGTACGGATAATAAGATCCATCATTTCATGATCGCTTCGCAGAATGATCGTCTCCTTTCTCTGGGAAATTTCTTTTATTATAGCACGGATGGGCTTTTGCAGACAGCAGGAGAGAGGAAAATCCATTGACCCGCCGGACAGGATTGGTTACAATCATAAAAAGAGGAGGAACGGATTATGGATATGAGAAAACGAAGAGATGAGGAACTGGCCTATATTTCAGATGAAAGCGTGTTCGAAGAACAGGCGGTGACCAGGAGGATCCTGCAGAAGCTGAATTTTATGGACCGCTCTGATTTTAAAGGCATAGAACAGGTGGTGAAAGAGCTTCTGGGAAAGACGGACGGAGCCGTCATGATCAATCCGCCCTTTTACTGTGATTACGGCAGTCATATTGAAGTGGGGAAGAACTTTTTCGCCAATTATAACTGCACGATCCTGGATGTGGCCAGGGTCAGGATCGGAGACAACTGCCAGCTGGCTCCCAATGTGGCGATCTATACGGCGGGACATCCCATTTACCCGGACACCAGAAATTCCGGCTATGAGTACGGAAAAGAGGTGACCATCGGGGATAACTGCTGGATCGGAGGGAATTCCGTCATCTGTCCCGGAGTGCATATCGGAAACAATGTGGTCATCGGAGCGGGCAGCGTGGTGACGAAGGATATTCCGGACTGGAGTCTGGCGGCGGGAAATCCCTGCAGAGTACTGAGAAAGATCACGGAGGCTGACCGGCGCAGGCTGTTCCATAATGAGATGATCGACGATGAGGCCTGGGAAGACATTGAGAGAATCATGGGAGAGCGGGAATGAATACACCGGAATTAAGAACAGAGCGGCTGATTCTGAGAAGATTTGCGGAAGCAGATCTGGAGGCTCTGTTTCGGATCCTGAAGGATGAGGAGGTCAACCGGTTTCTCCCCTGGTATCCGGTGAAGGACCTGGAGGAAACCCGGAAATTCTGGCAGGAGCGGTTTGCTTCCGTATATGACCGGTCCGGAGGCTGCGCATATGCTCTGTGTCTGAAAAAGGACAATATTCCCATCGGCTATATGAAGGTAGATCCGGAAGAACCGTACGATTTCGGTTATGGTATCCGGAAGGAGTTCTGGAATCAGGGAATCGGAACGGAAGCGGGAAAGGCTGTGACCGGGCAGATGAAGAAGGAAGGCCTGCCTTATATTACGGCTACACATGACAGAAACAATCCGGGAAGCGGCTGCGTGATGAGGAAGCTGGGGATGAAGTACTGCTATTCCTATGAGGAGCAGTGGCAGCCCAAGGATATTCCGGTCGTATTCCGGATGTATCAGCTGAACTTTGACGGGAACGGGGAATTTGTGTACAGAGCGTACTGGGATCGCTGCAGCAATCATTTTAAAGAGCAGCTGTAAGAATGCCCGGATCTGCAGAAGGAGCGGGTGTATTTGTGCAGAAACGGGCCGGATGACAGGAAAAGAGAGGACAAGACAGAATGAAAACACTGTATCTGATCGGCGGCACCATGGGGGTGGGAAAAACCACCGTCTGCCGGATCCTGAAAAAGAACATGGACCGGGCAGTGTTCCTGGACGGGGACTGGTGCTGGGACGCGGACCCGTTTCAGGTCAATGATGAGACAAAAAAGATGGTGACGGAGAATATCTGCTTTCTGCTGAACAGCTTTCTTCACTGTTCTGTTTATGAGAACATTATTTTCGGCTGGGTGATGCATGAGCAGGAGATCATCGACGGGCTGCTTGAGCGGCTGGATACGGCCGG
>CALWRQ010000143.1 GCA_944383965.1 uncultured Lachnospiraceae bacterium | reverse complement strand
AATGCCAGTTTGTCATTGTCTTTGGCATAGATCTTGGTTGCTTCTCCCATGCTCATAATTCAATTCCTCCTCTGATTTTCAGGCAAAAAACCGCCTATTTTCTTATAGTATAGAGGAAAATGGAAAGGAATACCATAACAAAGGTTAAGTTTTGAAAATTTTCAGTATTGTTTCAGTAGTTCAGCTCTTTATTTCCCAGCAGAAACTCCCGAAGAATATCGGGACGTTTCAGAATGATTCCGCGGCTGTCCTTGAACATATAACCGGACTGCTTCATTTTTGCCATGATCCTTGATACGGTTACGGAATGTGTTCCGAGGTATTTGGCAAGCTCAGCATAAGTGAAAAATTTCGGAACGATCAGCACTCCGTTCTCCGGACGGGCTACATCCAGAAGAAGGCGGCAGAGACCGGTCACGGCAGATTCATCCATACGACGGTGAAAGTGAACCAGCACTTCATAATAATTATCGGCAAGGGTCTGCATGAGAAAGGAAATAAATCCCGGATCATTCCGGATCAGATTCTGGAACACTTCGTAGTTGAACCGATAGAGCGTACAGGGGGTTTTAGCGACAATGGAGAAGTCCTGGGGATGCGGCTTGCTCTGGTCCATGAGCAGCTGGTTGAAGCCGATCAATCTCCTGGGATAGAAATAGAGGTAGACGGTTTCCTCCCCCCGGCTGGTGATGCTGGTAAGGGAACAGATTCCGTCTTCCAGGAGATAAAAAAATCCCGTGAAAAATCCGCTGTGCTTCAGGTTGAGAGAAACTCCTTTATCCACATGGGTCTTGGTTCCGTAAGAAGTTAATGTATCTAAAAATGGTTCATTCATTGCGATAACCTCACAGTGTTTTTGCAGAAAATCGGGCAGAGAAAAGTCCTCTGTTCAATGTCTGTTATTATAGCACATACTTGTGAAAAAAACCACAAAAAATATGTGAAGCAATAACTTATGTTATATTTTTATTGCCGAGTTTATGGTATTATTGACCTATATGAGGTAATCAGGACCGGACTGTTTGGTGGTTCTGATTCCCGGAGCTGTTATTCAATTAACAAAAATATGCCTAATAAGGGGGAGAAGTAACGTGTCTAGCTCAACAACAGACAAAAAGAACAGAATGACAATCATTCACTCTATCATCGGTGTGGCTATTATGGTGTTTTTCCGCTATCTGCCACTGAATCTTCCGGAAGTTACTCCGGTCGGAATGCAGGTGATCGGTATTTTCATCGGTACTCTGTATCTCTGGACATTCGTCGATCCGGCCTGGGGCAGCCTGATGGCCATCGCCATGCTGGGATTTTCCGATTATATGCCCATGGCAGGAATCATTAAGGAAGCCTTTGGTTCTGCAGTTACCCAGCAGGTATTCTTCCTGATGATCATGTCAGGTGCTCTGGTCTATTATAAAATCACTTTATATATCGGCCGCTTTTTCCTGACAAGAAAGTTTACAAACGGCAGACCCTGGCTCCTGGTTTTCGTTGTATGTGTAGGATGTTATCTGATTGCCGGATTTATCAACTGCTTCACGGCAATTTTCCTGTTCTGGCCCATTCTGTATGATATTTTTGATGAGCTGGGCTATAAGAGGGGAGACGCTTTCCCCAGAGTGTTCCTGACCCTGGTGGTTGTTTCTGCCCTGATCGGTTTCCCCATGGCTCCGTACATGCAGAACGGTCTGGCTCTGCTTTCCAACTTTACCGCCATTACAGCAAACATGCCCGGCGGTCCTGTAGTTGTAAATAATGCTTCTTATATGGCAGTTGCCATTATTATGGGAATGATCATGCTTACCGCCAATGTTATGTATGCGAAGTTTGTGATTCGTCCCGATGTGAGCAAGCTGAAGGGGTATGATGTAAGCCTTCTGAACAAGAACCCCCTTCCGCCCATGGATGCCAGACAGAAAGTGATTACTGCCGGCTTCGTTGCTCTGGTGCTCTGCCTGATGTTCCCCAGCCTGATTCCGTCTCTGCCTGGTATGGCGTTCCTGTCTGCAAACAGCTACGGCCTGTGTATCTTTGCAGTGGCTGTTCTGGCAGCAATCCAGATCGACGGAAAATCTGCTCTGGAGATTCCGAAGGTAATTGCTTCCAACGTAAACTGGGGAGCATACTTCATTATCGTGTCAGCAATCCTTCTGGGAAATGTGCTGACCAGTGATTCGACAGGAGTGTCTGCATGCCTGAGCGTGGTTCTTTCTCCGCTCTTTAACGGAATGTCCGCAACGGTATTTATCATATTCCTGCTTCTTGTGGCAGGTATCCTGACCAATGTAAGCAACAGCCTTGTAATCGGAATGATTCTTCAGCCGGTAGTGGTTACCTACTGCACACAGACCGGTGCAAATGCAGCGCCTATCGTGACACTGCTGATCTTATTCGTTCTTCTGTCTGCTGCAATTACTCCGGCAGCTTCTCCGTTTGCGGCAATTCTGCACAGCAACAAGGAGTGGGTGCCCACAAAATATGTATATCAGTATACCATGCCCATGGTGCTCATGGAGTTTGTTATCACACTGGTAATCGGTATTCCGCTGGCAAATATTCTGATGTAAGCAGGCGCTATTTTGAAAGGAGATAACGATAAATGGCACAGTATGATGTAATTATTGTAGGAGCCGGTCCCGCCGGTATGACAGCAGCTATTTATGCGGCAAGAGCAGATATGAAGGTACTGCTGCTGGACAAGCTGGCTCCCGGCGGACAGATTATCAATACGAATGAGATTCAGAACTATCCCGGAGTGGGAACCATCAACGGCGCAGAGCTGGCCTACCAGATGTTTGAACATACTCAGCAGTTTGAATCCATTACCTTCGACTATGGAACGGTCAAGGAAATCTGTGAGGAAGGCACTGAAAAAAAGGTGATCTGCGAAGAAGATGGAAAGGAATTTACAGCCAAAGCGCTGATCCTCGCCACCGGAACGCAGCACAGATGCCTGAATATTCCCGGCGAGGATAAGTTCAAGGGAAACGGCATCAGCTGGTGCGCAATCTGTGACGGAGCCCAGTACAGAGACCGGGATGTAGTAGTGATCGGCGGAGGAAACTCTGCAGTGGAGGAGTCCATTTATCTGGCAGATATGGTAAAGACTCTGACTATCGTGACCATGTTCGATCTGACCGCAGATCCTATTGCCTGCGATAAGCTTCGCGCCATGGATAAGGTAACCATCTATCCGTATCAGGATGTGCTGGAATTTGAAGGAGAGGACAAACTCACAGGAGTTCACTTCAAATCTACCAAGACCGGTGAGGAGACACGGGTTGCCTGCGACGGCGTATTCGAGTATATCGGACTGATCCCCACTACAGAGTATCTGAAGGATACAGGCCTGCTCAACAAGTTCGGCTATATTGAAGTTGACGAAAAGATGCATACCGCAAAGGCAGGGGTTTTCGCAGCGGGAGACTGCGTGACGAAGAATCTTCGTCAGGTGATCACTGCCTGTGCAGACGGCGCGATCGCTGCCCAGGAAGCGGCTCATTACGTACAGAATCTGGAAGGCTGAAAGAAACAGCCGGAATCCATCAGACAATAGAAAGGAAGAGAGAACTATGTTAAAAGAAGTAAACAGCGCAGAATTTAAGGAACTGGCCGGCAAGGGTCTTGTACTGGCAGATTTCTTTTCCACCACATGCGGACCGTGCAAAATGCTGGGATTCGTACTGAAGGATGTGGAGAAGGAATTCGGTGACGATCTGACCATTCTGAAAGTGGATTTCGATCAGAATAAAGAGCTGACTGCTGAGTACGGCGTGACCGGATATCCTACGCTGGTTCTCTTAAAGGACGGAGCAGAGGTTGGCCGTCTGCAGGGACTTCAGCAGAAACCGGTGATCGTTAAGCTGGTACAGGAGCACAAATAAGCCATAGAAAAAATCTTACAGGAGGGTGATGACAATGGCAGTCAAGTATTCATTTGAAGATCATTTGATCGACAGACAGGCAAAAGCAGAAGAAGAGATGCTGAAAAAGTTTGAAGAAGGCAATTATACTCTTCAGAATCCGCTGGTGGTTTACAATGCATATCTGGTAAACCCCCTTTCCGCAGTGGTATGCTTCAACACAGAGGAAGAGGTAGCTGTTACGGTTACCGTACTGGGAAAAACTCCTCAGGCCAATATGGGACATACATTCCCGAAGGCAAAGAAGCATGTGCTTCCCATCGTAGGACTTTACTCTGATTATTCCAATAAGGTAGAGATCCGTGCTTACCGCGGCGACTCCACCGTGATCACCATTGATGTTCCGGATGTGTTTGACGGAAAGCAGGTTATTTACTCCATGGATACCACTCCGGAGTACTTACAGGACAACGTGATTCTGGTTTCCCCGGCAGGCGAGGACCTGGCAGTTGCGTTTGACTATGCGGGAGATGCCAGATGGCATATGAACGTTCCCTGCGTATTTGACGTAAAGAGACTGAAAAACGGCAACCTGATCATGGGCAGCAGCCGTGTGATCCAGATGCCTTACTATATGTCCGGTCTTTATGAAATCAGCCCCTGCGGAAAAATCTACAAAGAGTTCCGTGTTCCCGGCGGTTATCATCATGACGAGTTTGAGATGGAGGACGGCAACATTCTCTGCCTGAGCGAAGACTTAAGAAGCGAGACGGTAGAGGATATGTGCGTGCTGCTGGACAGAAATACCGGCGAGATCATCAAGACTTGGGACTACAAGGATTTCCTTGATCCCAATACGGTCAGCCATTCCGGCAGCTGGTCCGCACATGACTGGTTCCACAACAATGCAGTATGGTATGATAAGAACACCAATTCTCTTACCTTCTCCGGACGTCATATTGACTCCATGGTAAACATTGACTTTGAGACCGGAAAACTGAACTGGATCATCGGTGATCCGGCAGGATGGCCTCAGGATATGGTAGATAAATATTTCTTCAAGCCTATCGGAAACAACTTTGAGTGGCAGTATGAGCAGCATGCGAACCTGATCACTCCCAATGGTGATGTAATGTGCTTTGACAACCATCATTACGGCCATAAGGAAGTGGAGAGAGACCAGTTCCTTGCAGCAAAAGACAGTTATTCCAGAGGTGTTCGCTACCGCATCAATACCAAGGATATGACCATTGAGCAGGTATGGCAGTACGGAAAAGACAGAGGAGCAGAATTCTTCTCCCCGTATATCTGCAACGTGGAGTACTATAATGAAGGACACTACATGGTTCATTCCGGCGGAATCGCCTATGATCAGGACGGCAATCCTTCCGAGGCTCTGGGCGCATTTGCAAAAGATCAGGGCGGCCGCGTAGAGTCCATTACCGTAGAAATCTGCGACAACAAAAAGATGCTGGATCTTCATGTTCCGGGCAACTACTACAGAGGCGAGAAACTGAAACTCTACAGCGACGGCATCAATCTGGAGCTGGGCAAAGGACAGATTCTGGGCCATATGGGTGTAACGAAAGAATTTGATACGGAGATCCCGCTGGAGAATTCCGGTGAGATGCTTCCGGAGAGCTGCAATGCGAGAATCGTAGACGAGATCGACCGCTTCACCTTCTTCTCCAGATTCGAAAAGGGTCAGCTGGTAATGCTTATGCTGGAGCAGGGCGATGAGGTTCACAGATACTTCATTTCCACCACTGCCGTATCTCATCTGGCAATGTGCTGCGGAACCTTCCTGGATTCCGACGAGAGAAACACGAGAACCAGTATCAATAAGGCCGGCCTGAAGGGCACTTATGAGGTTCGTGTGATCGTAGATGACAAGAAGTATGAGACCGGAGTAATGATCAACTGCTGATGATGGAAAATCTGCCTGCAGGCCTGCTTTCCGGCAGGTCCGCAGGCAGCATATTAGGAGGAAACCATGGGAGTTTTATTCAAAGAAATAGAACACATCATTGACAGGCAATATCGGGCGGAACAGGAATTTCTGGCGGAATACGGACAGGAAAAGCATACGATCGCCAATCCTTATGTAAAGCTGAATCCTTATCTGATCGCACCTCTTACGGCACTGGTAATGTTTGAGAATGAAAAGCCGGCGTTTGCCAAAGTGACGGTGAAGGGTAA
>CALWRQ010000142.1 GCA_944383965.1 uncultured Lachnospiraceae bacterium | reverse complement strand
AAGGCATAAGGTAAAACCGCCTACCGAGGAACATACAAAGCTCATAACAGAGAATTTGTAGAGCCCTTCTGTCTTGCAGAAGGGCTTATTTTTCGCAGGTGATACTCTTTCAAATCTAACAGGAGGTAAACCAAAATGGCAAAAGTAGAATTAAAGCAGCCGATCGTAGCAGAAATTGCTGAACTTTTTAACGGCGCTGCATCTGCCGTAGTTGTGGACTACCGCGGACTTACCGTGGAGCAGGATACACAGCTGCGTAAGAAGCTGAGAGAAGCTGGTGTATCCTATAAGGTATATAAGAACACCATGATTCGCTTTGCTGCAAAGGGAACGGAGTTCGAGGCATTAGAGCCCCATCTGGAAGGACCGACCGCTCTGGCCGTATCCAAGGATGACGCTACCGCTCCGGCAAGAGTGCTGGCTGAGTTTGCAAAAACTGCTGACAAGCTGGAATTAAAAGCAGGCGTGGTAGAGGGAACCTACTACGATCAGAAGGGAATTCAGGTTATCGCAACCATTCCGTCCAGAGAGGTTCTTCTTGGAAGACTGTTTGGAAGCATGCAGTCTCCGATCACCAATTTCGCTCGTGTGCTTAATCAGATTGCTGAGAAGGCAGAAGCGTAATTACCGGTGCGTGTTTTAAAAATCAAATTATTGAAAAAGTAATAGGAGGAAATTAAAATGGCAAAGTTAACAACTGCAGAGTTTATCGAAGCTATCAAGGAATTATCCGTATTAGAGTTAAATGAGTTAGTAAAGGCTTGTGAGGAAGAGTTCGGCGTATCCGCAGCAGCAGGCGTTGTTGTAGCAGCTGGCGCAGTAGCCGGAGCAGCTGAGGAAGAGAAGACCGAGTTCGACGTTGAGCTGACCGAGGTTGGCCCGAACAAGGTTAAGGTTATCAAGGTTGTTCGTGAAGTTACCGGTCTGGGCCTGAAGGAGGCTAAGGACGTAGTTGACGGTGCTCCGAAGGTTGTTAAGCAGGGCGCTTCCAAGGAAGAGGCTGAGGACATCAAGACCAAGTTAGAGGCTGAGGGCGCTAAGGTTACCCTGAAGTAATTAGGATTGAAAGAGAGGACTTCCCGGTTCTGCCGGGAAGTTTTTTTATTACAAATGTTAACTTTAATGCAAAAATTAGTTGACAATTAAGGCTTCAGACCGTATACTGAGGAAGAATCCGCTGAAAACGGAAGATCAGAGACAGAGATGGGAGACGAGGAAAGATGGAAAATGGGCGGAAAGACGGGAAAAGAAACTGGGAAGCGAAGGACCTGACTGTTATGGGACTTTTGGCGGCACTGATGTGTGCGTCGGCCTATATCACCATTCCTCTTCCCTTTACAGAGGTAGGAATCACGGCACAGACGCTGATGGTGAATCTGATCGGTATGCTGCTGGGACCGGCGGAAACGGCGGCAGTTGTTCTGGTCTGGATGCTTCTTGGAATGGTGGGAGTTCCTGTATTTTCCGGGGGAGTGGGAGGAGCGGCGCGGCTGGCCGGACCTACGGGAGGCTATATTGTAGGCTTTCTGGTGGCCGCAGTGCTGATCTCTCTTTTCTGCCAGAGAGTCAGAGGACTGGGAAAGCAGACGGCGTTTCTGATTGCGGTGGGAATTCCGGTGGTGTATTTCTGCGGGATGTCCTGGACAAAAATCACCACGGGCCTGCCCTGGAGCGTGCTGGTGGTAAGGGATGCCCTGCCCTTTGTCCCGCTGGATGTGGTGAAGTGTTTTGCAGCGGCAGCGCTGGCAAAAGCTCTGCGCAGAGTGATCCCGCGTTAGAGTTTTTTCTTGACGAAGAGAATGTTCTCTGATATATTATAAAAATGTACGAACGAGGGAGGCAAAGCCTGACGTGGCTGATGCCCCCTTTTTCTTTGCCCTGACCAGAGCATTTGCATGGAATATAGAAAGGAAATATGAATGGAAACAACAAAATTTGATGAAATGGAACTGAACAGCAAGATTCTGAGAGCGGTGCGCGACATGGGATTTGAGGAACCGTCTCCCATTCAGGCGCAGGCCATTCCTCTTCAGAGAGAAGGACGGGATATTATCGGACAGGCGCAGACGGGAACAGGAAAGACGGCGGCTTTTGGAATTCCGCTGCTGGAAAAGATCGATCCCAAGAGTAAAAAGCTGCAGGCGATTGCGCTCTGCCCGACCAGAGAGCTGGCAATCCAGGTGGCAGAGGAAATCCGCCGTCTGGCCAAATATATGCACGGTGTGAAGGTGCTGCCTGTATACGGCGGCCAGGAGATCGTAAAACAGATTCGCTCTCTGAAGGACGGAGTCCAGATCATCATCGGCACTCCGGGACGTGTAATGGACCATATGAGAAGGAAGACCATAAAAGTATCCAATATCCATACGGTGATCCTGGATGAGGCGGATGAAATGCTGAATATGGGTTTCCTGGAAGATATGGAGACGATCCTGAGCCAGCTTCCGGAGGAGCGGCAGACGGTAATGTTTTCCGCTACCATGCCGCCGGCCATTATGGAGATCGCCAAAAAATTCCAGAAAGATCCGGAGATCGTAAAGGTAGTGAAAAAGGAACTTACCGTTCCCAAGGTCACTCAGTATTATTATGAAGTGAAGCCGAAAAACAAAGTAGAGGTTATGTGCCGTCTGCTGGATATGTATTCTCCCAAACTGTCTGTGGTTTTCTGCAATACGAAAAAACAGGTGGATGAGCTGGTAGAGGCCCTTCAGGGAAGAGGATATTTTGCAGAAGGGCTTCATGGAGACTTAAAACAGACTCAGAGAGATAAGGTGATGAACAGTTTCCGGAATGGCCGTACGGAAATTCTGGTAGCTACGGATGTGGCAGCCAGAGGAATTGATGTGGATGATGTGGAAGCAGTGTTCAACTATGATATTCCTCAGGATGATGAGTATTATGTGCACCGGATCGGCCGTACAGGCCGTGCAGGCCGGGAAGGCCGGGCATTCAGCCTGGTAGTGGGCCGGGAAGTCTATAAACTCCGGGATATTCAGCGGTACTGCAGGACAAAAATCATTCCGCAGGCCATTCCGTCCCTGAACGACATCACTGGCATCCGTGTGGAAAAGGTTCTGGAGCAGGTGACGGATATCATTGAAAAGGAAGATCTGTCCGAGATGATCGCTGCTGTGGAGAAAAAGATCCTGGAAGAGGATTGTACAGCCATGGATCTGGCGGCAGCTTTTCTCAGGCTGGCTATGGGGGATGAGGTGGAGGATACCATTGATGACTTCCGGACAGCCAGGGATCTGGAGGATCTGGACCGTCCGCTCAGAAACCGCAGAGGGGGAAAGGACGGCAGAGAGAATGGCCGCAGCCGCAGAGGATCCGGCAGAAGAAGCGGAAGCGATATGGTCCGCCTGTTTATTAATGTGGGAAAGAATCACAACGTAAAGCCGGGGGATGTACTGGGAGCCATTGCCGGGGAATCCGGCATGCCGGGAAAGCTGGTGGGAAGCATCGATATGTATGATCGCTACACGTTCGTGGAAGTGCCGGAAGACTGTGCGGAAGAAGTACTGGAGGCGATGAAGAATTCCCGGATCAAGGGAAAGAGCATTCATATGGAAATGGCAAAACAGGGAGAGGCATCAGGAATCTGATTATGGGGAAAGTCCTTGTCACTGAGGACAGTGCATAGTATACTGAGGATATGAAGACAGGAGGTGGAATCCATATGATAATACGCAGCACACGTGTGTGGATATCCGGCGTGTTTTTTCCGGCGGATGTGGAAATTGAGGAAGGAAAGATTTCGGGAATCTGGCCTTATGGAGAGAAAGAGGCAGATCGTGATTATGGGGATAAGAGGATCGTTCCCGGATTCATTGATGTGCATACTCACGGTTCCTACGGCTTTGATACCAATGACGGAGAGCCGGAAGGACTGAGAGACTGGATGAAGAGGATTCCTGAGGAAGGCGTTACGGGAATTCTTCCCACGACAGTTACCCAGATGCCGGATGTGCTTACCAAAGCGGTAGCCAATGTGGCGGCGGTAATCGATGAGGGCTATGAGGGAGCGGAGATCCTGGGTATCCATTTTGAAGGACCTTACCTGGATATGGAGTATAAGGGGGCTCAGCCTCCGGAAGCCATTGCGAAGGCTACGGTGGAACAGTTCAAGGAATATCAGAAGGCAGCTAAGGGATGGATCCGGTATATCACTCTGGCTCCGGAACATGATGAGGATCATGCGCTTACCAGATACTGCGCATCCCATGGCGTGGTTGTGAGCATGGGACATTCCGCAGCCCGGTATGAGGAGGCGGTGATGGGAATTGCCAACGGAGCCAAGTCCATGACTCATGTGTACAACGGAATGACGCCGTATCATCACAGAAAGCCGGGACTGGTGGGAGCCGCTTTCCGATTCCGGGATATTTACGGAGAGGTGATCTGCGACGGATGTCACTCTCATCTGGCGGCTCTGAATAACTTCTTTGCTGCAAAGGGAAGAGACTACAGTCTGATGATCACAGACTCCCTGAGAGCGAAACACTGCCCTCCGGGAGGGACTTATCAGCTGGGAGGACATGATATTGAGATCGGTGAGGACGGTCTTGCCAGACTGAAGGGAACAGAGACCATCGCAGGAAGCACCCTGCAGATGAACAGAGGTCTGAAGATCCTGGTGGAAGAGGCGATGGTGCCGTTTGACGCAGCGCTGAATTCCTGCACGATCAATCCGGCCAGATGCCTGGGAGTGGATGACAGGAAGGGCAGGATCGCTGCAGGATATGACGGAGATCTGGTTGTGCTGGATGATAATTACGATGTGATCCAGACTTACTGCCGCGGAAAGGAAATGCTGTAAATTTCAGAACAGATAAAAAGGAAAAGCCGGGAGACCGGCCTGCAGGCAATTTGCACTGCGGGCCGGTCTCCCGGCTTTTTCATATCTCTCCCCGTGCGTATTTTCCCACCAGCTCTATAAAATATCGTTCCGGCTTTGTCAGATATTCTCCCTTCAGATAGGCAACGCATTGGATCCAGGACTGACGGGGAAGGGGAGTGAAGTAGACCATGGGAGCTTCCGGATCTACATAGGACTGAGGGAAAAAGGCAGGGCAGACCTGATTTTTCACCATATTTACCACAGTCATGGTGCTGGAAGATTCAAACAGAATTTTGGGGGTGAAGCCCGCATGACGGAATGCGGTATCGATCATGTCCCGCATTTTTGTGAGCCTGGAGATCAGGGCAAAGGAATCGCTGCGCAGGAGGGTCAGGTCCATTTCAGGAAGATATTTCCAGCTCTCTTTTCCTGCCAGATAAGCCAGCGGATGACTGGAGGGGAGAGCGAGCACCATCAGCTCCTCCAGAGTATCTGTATATTCCAGGGCTGCATTTGTGTTTTCACGGGAATGGGTCAGACAGGCCAGAGTGACTTCGCGCTGCAGAAGAAGCTGTTCCATTTTCTTGACATGGGCTTCCAGGATCCGGAAGGTTACGTTGGGAAAATGCTGATGAAACAGGGGATAAATATGGGAAAACATAAGGGATCCCCGTTCGGGGGAATAGGCGACGGAGATTTCTCCGGTATTTTCTTCTGATACATCATGAATAATCTTGTAGGTTTCTCTTTTTATGGCCAGCATCCGGCGGGCAGAGGACAGATAGACATTCCCTGCGAATGTGGGAATCATGGAATGCTTGCGGCGTTCAAAGAGCGGGGTTCCCAGCTCTTTTTCCAGCCGGAGAAGCTGCTGGTTCAGGGCAGACTGGGTGAGAAACAGTTTTTCCGCAGCTTTTGAAATGCTCTGTTCCCGTTCAATGGCAATGATGTTTTCAATCTGACGCAGGTCCATGAAATTTCTCCTTTCTGTGAGACGGATTGATAAATGGACGGAATCATCCATTTGTCTTAAAAAGAATGAGAGAAAATATAAAATACTATAAGTTGAAATAAGAGATATAGGACATTATAATCAAAATATACAAAAAACTCAAGTAAATATGAAGAAAAATAAGCAAAGGAGATAAGGATAATGGCATTTCGCTGTACAAAACCAACACCGCATCCGGTAAAAACACTGGCTTATGAGCCCTGGGAACTGGAAAT
>CALWRQ010000141.1 GCA_944383965.1 uncultured Lachnospiraceae bacterium | reverse complement strand
TTTACCTTATCCTCTTTCCGCAGACTGCTCTATCTCTGTTCTGTAAAAAACTGTTAATTCCCGGTAAACGAAGCCCACGTCCGGCGAAGGACCTCCAGGTTTGCCCTCGCCTCTCCTCGTTCGTGCTGATCACTGCCTCCTCTTTCCGAGAATACCGGCTGTTTTCAAAACCACTCCAGACCATAACGGAGCCTCTTAACGTCATCTCAAAGATCATCGCATAAAGAGCCGCTGTTCCGGCAGACGGTTCATCCGCCGCTTCCGTCCGTCAAAGCCCGCTTTCATACCCCATTCGAAGCACGATCCTCATATCCTCATCCACTTTTTCATCCTGTCTGGAATAAGTACGGATAGCATCTGCCAGCCTGCTTCCTCCATTCCCTCCCGCCTCCAGCCGTTCCAGGCTTTCCTTCTGAAAACTGCCTGCGTCTGTACCGTCCTCCGGCTCCGGCATGGGAATCCCCGCCTGCCGGAATGCCATTCCCACCGCGCATGCCAGTTCCTTGCCGTTGATCAGTCTGGACGCCTGCTCAAATCTGGTGACTTTTGTTCTCACTGCATCCACGTAAAGTTCATATACCATTTCTGTTCACCCTTTCTTCCTTCCATTATAATATGGAACCTTTTTTCCGTCCACACAGCATTCCTCAAAAAAACACTTGTCATTCCCTTTTCGCAGAGTTATAATAATCTCAGCAAATGAATAAGTTCTTCGGGGCGGGGTGAAATTCCCCACCGGCGGTATAGTCCGCGACCCGCATCATGCGGCTGATTTGGTGCAATTCCAAAACCGACAGTATAGTCTGGATGAGAGAAGACAATTCAACCGCGGGTGTATTCCATATCCGCAGACCTATTGAATTGCAGCAAAGCTCAGGCCCTGAAGGCCCGGGCTTTTCTTTTTGTTTCCGCCTGTATCAGGCGGCCCGGCCTTCGGCCGCGACATCACACATCAGGAACTTTTCATTGCAAAACCATAATTTCAGGAGGTTTTTGTTATGAAAACGACATGGACAACTCAGAAACTGATCACTACAGCCATGCTGGCTGCCGCCGCCGGTGCCCTCATGAGTCTGGAATTTCCTCTTCCGCTCATGCCGCCGTTCTATAAGGTAGACTTCAGCGATGTCCCCTCGATCATCGCCCTGTTCCTGCTTGGCCCGGCTTCCGCCGCCTGCGTGGAAGTCATCAAGATCCTGATCAAACTGATCACCGTGGGAACCACCACCATGTATGTAGGGGAACTGGCCAACCTGCTGGGTGTCGTACTTTTCATTCTTCCCGTCTGGCTGATCTACAGCCGCATGGGACGGAGCAAAAAGGCTGCCCTTGCATCTCTGGCTGTCAGCGTTCCTGTCCGCACGCTGTTCGCCTGCTTCTGCAACGCGTTCATTACTCTGCCGCTATACGCCAAAGCCATGGAACTGCCCCTTGATCAGGTGATCCAGATCGTCGCCTCTGTGAACCCGGCCATCAGCGACCTGACCACCTTTATTATTCTGGCAACCATTCCTTTCAACATCATCAAGATCGGCATCAACTGCGCCGTTGCTTATCTGCTTTATGACAGACTCCGTTCTGCGGTACGGATCTTCAGACCGCTCTGTCCGTAAAGCCGATCCCAAAAGAAATACAGAAAACACGATCCCCCGCTCTGCACTGCGGGGGATCTGATTTAAGGAGGATTTTTATGATCAGAAACTACAGAGAACTGACACGCCTGGAAATGGAACAGGTAGATAAAAAGGACACCATCGTACTGATTCCCCTGGGCGCGCTGGAGCAGCACGGCAATCAGGCACCTCTGGGAACCGATGACATTATCGCCGAAGCTATGATCTCTCACCTGAAGGAAGAACTGGAAGCTGTCTCCCCCGATTTTCCCATGCTGGTATTTCCCGTGATTCCTGTAGGACTGAGTACGGAACACAAGAATTTCTGCGGATCGGTGACCTTCCGTCCGGATACTTATTACCACATTCTCTATGATATCTGCTCCTGTCTGGCTCACCACGGCTTCAGAAAAGTGGCCTTTCTCATCTGTCACGGCGGAAACGCTCCCATGGTGCAGATCCTGAGCCGGGAAGTGAGAAGCGATCTGGGACTCTATGCCTTCTACCTATCCTCCGGAGCTTTCAGCCATCCGGACGTAAAGGCTACCGTATCTCCGGGCAATATCTGGGATTTCCACGGAGGAGAAATGGAGACGTCCATGGTCATGGCCGTCGACCCGTCTCTGGTAAAGCTAGAAACCTCTGAGGCAGGCATTCCCGCTAATTTCACCAATACCCGTTCCTTAAAGCCTTACGGCAGTGTTTCCATCAGCTGGATGTCCGAAGACTGGAAAACGGAAGACGGAAAGCCCATCGGCATCGGCGGCGATCCGTCAGGAGCCACTGCGGAAAAAGGAGAAATCATTCTCCGTACCAGCGCCAGAGAGCTTGTGCCCGGGCTGCTGGATATCCGGGATTTTCCCATAGCCTGAGTTTTCCTCAGACCGCCGGGAACATATTCGGTACATAGATCATGTACAGAATCATATAGAGAATGAAGATCGGAATTCCGCACTTCAGATATTCTTTCATGGTATAACCGCCCTGAGCGAATACCATTGCCTGAGTTGCGGATGCCATGGGAGTCAGCACCGAGCAGGTCGCTCCCATCTCTACTGCGATCAGAGCAGCTCTTGCGTCAAATCCGCAGGCTACAGCAACTACGGCGCCAAGGATACGGAAAATATTCAATGTACTGGAATTGTTCATAAACTGCGTGCAGATAGCAGATCCCATGATCAGAATAAATGCGATCAGGAACGGATTGGTCATACCGCCCAGTACATTATTCATAAATTCAGAGATAACTTCGTTGGCGCCGGACGCACTGATGCCATTTGCCAGACAGATGGTTCCGGCATAGATGCCGATCACCTTCAGGTTGATGGATTTCATCGCCTCTTTCTCGGAAAGAATGCCTGTAAATACCATCAGAAGCGCTGCAATGGCCGCGCAGGTGGAGGCGCTGATAAAGTCAATGTAACTGCTGGCAATCATAGCGGCAATGGCGGCTGCGAAGATCACATAGGTCAGTTTCTCTTTTCCGGGAGTGAGACCTTTCTTCTCTTTCTTCCCCTCTCTGCCATCCGGTATGAGAGCAGCCATATCCAGGTTGTCATAGTTTTCCGGAGCAAACTTATAGCCTACAAAAAACACAAACAGAGTGATCAGAAGCACTACGGGAAGACGGGCTGTCATAAAAGTGATCACCGTAAAGGTGGGCTCTCCTCCCAGAGATGTCACCATTTCGTTACACACACTGTATGCCGTCAGGCCCAATCCCACAGGAATAACTCCCGCCCAGATGCTGGACATATCACAGGCCGGCTTCAGAAGTCTCTTGGGTGAAATGCCCGCCTTTTCTGCCACATTGAAACATACAGGCATCAGAGTAGCCATGGTGGAGGAAGTATTGCTGAACACAGTCAGAACGATGGAAAGGAGTCCGCATCCGATCACTGCTCTTCTCTCACTGCTTCCCTCCGGCACGATAAGCGTGGCCAGTCTGGATAACAGCGATGTTTTTGACAGACCTGCCGCCAGTACAAACATGCTGGCAAACAGCACGGCTGTGGTGCTTGCAAAACCTGCCCATGCTTCTTTTTCAGACAGAATACCAGTCAGTTCCATCACTACGATTACGCTGATGGCTACTGCCGGATAGGAAAATTTTCCGCTGCTGAATGCTGCGATCATCAGGACCGCTACAGCGAATACGATCATAACCTCTACTGACATATCTTTCGTCCTCTCTTTTTTCTTATTTTTGTGCTTCGTGAATCAGGGACATCTGCAGCCGGTACCATTGATAGGGTTCCGGATTAAATGCACGGGCCGCGCTGCCTCTTTCCGCCAGAATTCTGTTGACCTGAGCAAAGTATTCATTCAGATCTTCTCCTGAAGCTCTTGCATTGTTATGATGCAGCGGCATCGCCAACTGCGCCCCCATTTTCTCAATCTGATCGGCATAGTCCTCCGGTGTATAGCTACGGATCCGGTGACGGAGCATCAGGTTCGGCGCTTCCCTTCTGACATGCTCCACATGCTCTTCATAGTCTCTTCCCGCGCTGAAGTCAATTCTGAAATTGTCCCTGGTCTGAATCAGAAAATTCATATTGTACATGGATCCCAGCGGACCGGTGATATTTGGACAGGGAACGCCGAATCCTTCCGAACCGCCGAAATCATTTTCCTGCTGGCTGGGTCTCTTGAATTTTCCTTCCCGGAATGCTCTGGTATCGTGAGCGCCGGGATAGGTTTTCAGAATAAAATCATCAAAATAGTAGGTATTTCCGGGATAAAGGGGATAAACAGCCGCATAGGGAATGTCATATACCCGTGCCAGTTCCATGGCGCAGGCACCGGGAACCAGAACACGGCCGTGAAATCTGTCCCATAATTCTCCCGTAATATTGGAATGATCTCCATGAATATGGTTTAAGATTATATAATCTGCCCCGGTAAATTCTTCTGCAGAAAAGCCGCTCTGTGCGTAGACCTCTTTTTCCATCTTCTGGCTTTTGGTCATGCTCTCCTCTTCCATGCCGTCATAATGGCCGGCGTCCCAGTAGAAAGGATCGGTTACAATGGTCTTTCCGTTGGAAAGCCTGATCTCATAACACTGAACCGATATCCAGCGAATACTCAGAGCCTGAGAGTCTGCTCGTTTTTCATAATCTCTCATAAATCCTCCTCCAATCATTAAAATATTTTACATTTTCATTTTATCCAATCCCAAGATCGGAATCAATTTCCTTTATTTCTAAAAAATATTACCAAATGGAATACTTTATAACAGACCGCTTCCGTCAAAACAGACAACTGCCTATGGGCTTGAGAACAACAGAAAGGAGCAGCGCCGCCGACGCGGCTCTGCTCCTTTCTGAGTCTGAATATTCCTGCTCCTTATGCTGTCTGTACCATCCGGGACCGTTCCCGGCTATAGCGGACATGTTTTCTGATCCTTCCCGCTGTCACCCCTTTTCACTGTCCTGCTCCTCCCCCTGATCCGGATCATGGAATGTATTTCGAATCAGCCGGATCAGCTCCTTCCCGATCCCCGGCATCTGATAATTTCCCCGAAATGCCACATACATCCTCTGAGGAGCAGGATTCAGCTCCTCCAGAGAAAGATAGGTTACATTTACTCCCCTCCGGGGAACCGACCAGATGATCGTATTTCCGATTCCGGCTTCCACGGCCCTGATTCCGCCCCGCACGCTCTGCACTTCCAGACGGATCCGCGGATTCCTTTTCTGCTTTCTGAAAAAATCCCTGGCGATTGTTCCCGATGCAGTGACAGAGGACAGCTGTATGAACGGTTCCCTGCTCCACTGCTCAAAAGCTATGACCGGATACGGATAGCCTTCTTTTCTCACCGCTGCTCGTTCTATGGGCGAACCGGCGGGCACTGCCAGTACCAGATAGGACTCTCCCACCGGATAATAATTCAGTCCCGGCCTGTAATCCTTTGACGCAACCAGTGCCAGATCCACCTCATTTTTTTCCACTTTTTCCAGACCATGGGATGTACTGCCGCTGTCTACCCTTACCAGGACTTCCGGATGATTCCCGTAAAATGCCGGCAGGACCTCCTGCACAATATACTCTTCCCGCCCCACAGCACATCCGATGCGAATGCATTTTTCTCCGTCTTCCACCAGGCGGGCCATTCCCTCTTCCAGTTCATAGTCCAGTCGTACGATCTCTTTTCCCTTCTCCACATAAAGACGCCCTGCATCGGTCAGATACAGTCGGTTGTTCTTTCTGAAAAACAGCGCGATCCCCAGTTCTTTTTCTATCCTTTGAAGAAATTTGGTAAGCGCTGACTGGGTAATGCACAATACTTCTGATGCCTGTGAAATACTCTCCTGATCCGCTATTTCAATAATATATTTATAGTCCTTCACATTCACGGCTTCCTTATTCCCCCCGGCTTCCTCTGTCGATCAGTCCGATCGCTTCCCGCACATTTTTCACCCCGATCAGCCGGATCTGATCGGTCTTCTTCATCCGCTCAAGGCAGATCT
>CALWRQ010000140.1 GCA_944383965.1 uncultured Lachnospiraceae bacterium | reverse complement strand
CAGGAAAGCTTTGTGTATAACTGTATTAGATGTATTAATACAGTGAAAGGAGGCAGCGGATGATATTCCTGGACTATAAAGACAGACGTCCCATTTATGAACAGGTGATGGACCAGCTGCGGGAATGGATGCTTATGGGTGTGCTCAGGCAGGATGAAAAACTGCCGTCCGTCCGGACTCTGGCCACGGAGCTGTCCATCAATCCCAATACAATCCAGAGAGCCTATATGGAGCTGGAACGTGACGGATACATCTATTCCATAAAAGGAAAAGGGAGTTTTGTAGCGGATGCATCCCGGCTCATGAACCGGGAGAAGGAGGCGCTGCAGACGGATATGGAAAAGCTGGCAGAACGGGCAGTCCGCATGGGACTGGATCAGAGGGAATTTTCTGTTCTGGCAGAAAATGCATATGGAAAGGCAGGGGAAAGAAATGATCGAGACAGCAAATCTGACAAAACGGTTTGACGATATTGTGGCTGTGGACCATATCACTGCCCGGATCAAAGACGGCAGTGTATTTGGACTGGTCGGAACAAACGGAGCGGGGAAAAGTACGTTTCTCCGGCTGCTTTCCGGGATTCTGAAACCGGATGAAGGGACGGTAATGATTGACGGAAGACCGGTTTATGAGCAGGAGGATGTAAAATCCAGATTTTTTTATATTTCTGATGATCAGGCATTTCTGAGCAACGGAACGCCGGGAGATATGATGGCGTTTTACGGAAAACTGTATCCAGGCTTTGACAGAGGACGGTTTGAGAGGCTTCTGGGAAGCTTCGGATTGGAACGCCGCAGACGGATCAGCACGTTTTCCAAGGGAATGAAAAAACAGCTGTCCATTATCTGCGGAATCTGCGCAGGTACAGACTACCTGTTCTGCGATGAAACCTTTGACGGTCTGGATCCGGTGATGAGACAGACGGTAAAAAGTCTGTTTGCCAATGACATGGAGGAGCGCGGCATGACGCCGATCATTGCTTCCCATAATCTGAGGGAGCTGGAGGATATCTGCGATCATGTAGGACTGCTGCACAGAGGAGGAATTCTGCTGTCGAAAGATCTGGACATCATGAAAACATCCATTCATAAGATTCAGTGCGTATTTCCGGAAGGATCCGGACCGGAGGGACTGGCGGGGCTGGAAATCATAAAAAAGGAAAGCAGAGGGCGGCTGCTCACTCTTACGGTGCGGGGCGAGAAGGAGCAGGCTGAAGCGGCTATGGAGGCCAGCGGGGCAATTTTCTATGAACTGATTCCCCTGACGCTGGAGGAAATCTTTATCAGTGAAACGGAGGTGGCTGGGTATGACATCAAGAAACTGGTTTTTTAAAGGAATGACCGAAGAGATCAAACGGCGTCTTTGGGCAGTAGCGCTGTCAGTTCTGGCATTTTTCTTTACATTTCCTGTATCCATGGTCTATCTGACCACACAGAATGATTTTTCAGATGCCCGGGATCTGAACTATTTTATTGACAGTGCGGAAGAACTCCTGTCTTACCATAACGGGTGGACGGTTGTGCTGATGGCAGTGATGGCAGTTGTTCTGGCATTTTCGGGTTTTTCCTATCTGAATTCCAGATCGAAGGTGGACTTTTACCACTGCCTTCCGATCAGAAGAGAAAAGCAGTTTCTGATCCGATATCTGTGCGGGATTCTGATTACGGCAGTGCCATATCTGTTTTTTTCTGTAATCAGTGTGCAGATTGCAGCGGCAGCCGGGGCTCCCGCGGGAGAACTCATGAAAACAGCACTTTTTGGATGGGCCTATCAGATGGTGAGCTTTCTGATTCCGTATACTACTGCAGTAATCGCTGCCATGCTTACAGGAAATATTGTTGTGGGTCTTATGGGATTTGGAGTGCTGAACATTTATTTTCCTCTGTTCGTGCTCCTGTGGCAGGGACTGGCGGAAATGTGTCTGGAGACATTCTGCAGTCACGATCTGGCAGCTGACTGGGCGGGAAAAGTATCGCCTATGTTTTTCTATATAGATGGATTTGATCAAACCGTTACGGGGGGAATGATTCTGTCACGGCTGGTGACGGCCGGGATTCTGGTTGCCATTGCTGCAGTCCTTCATAAAAAACGTCCGTCTGAAGCTGCAGGAAAAGCCATGGCATTCCCCCTCAGTCAGCCGCTGATTCGCATTATGATCACGGTGGAAGCAGCAGTTTCCGGACTGATGTTCTTCTGGACGCTGGGCGGAAGGGAGTTTGGCTGGGCTCTGTTCGGACTGTTTGCAGGAGGAGTGATCTGCCACTGTGTGATCGAGATTATTTATCATTTTGATTTTAAAAAGCTGTTCAGTCATAAGAAGCAGATGGCATTATCTCTGATTCTCGCTTTTGGAATATTTGCCCTGTTTTTCTGGGATCTTACCGGATATGACAGGTGGCTGCCGAAAGACGGCAGTCTGGAATCTGCAGCTGCATATGTGCAGAATGAAGTGGACAGCTGGGTGGATTACGGCACTCTGGTCGTGGGCAGGGAAGAAGACAACCGGGGATTCGGACAGTGGATACGGGAGAGAGATGAGGATTATCTGGCAGAACATATGACGCTGAAAGACGGGGAACAGGCAGTCAGCCTCGCCCGGACCTGGGTAGAAAACTGGAATCAGACGGGCATGGACGCCGTCCGTGGAAGCGGATTGCCGGAGGAACGGGTCTATGTGCTTTACCGGCTGAAAAACGGCCGTACAGCAGAACGGGTCTATGATATTCCCGGAAAACAGACAAAGGATCTTTTTCGGGGAATCTATGATGACAGCGGCTATAAAGAAGGACGTTACCCCCTGCTGGGGATGGAAGAGGAGCAGCTGAAGGGAATACAGGTCTCTTATATGGACAAGGAGAGTCTTCTTTCAGAAAAAGAAGGGATTTCCCGGGAAACACTGTCGAAGATCCTGAAAATCTATCAGAAGGAACTGAGCAGCCTGTCCCTGGAGCAGTCTGGTGAGCTTCCGGTGGGGGAAATCCGTTTCCTGGATGATGTGCGTCTGCAGGCAGCAGAGGGAACGGAAGATCAGGAGATAACGTGGATCTATGGGGATCTGGAATATTATCCGATTTATCCGTCCTTTACGGGAACGCTGGCAGCATTGGAAGAACAGAAGATTGCGGTGGGAGATCCGGTGGATCCGGCTGGGGTCCGGTCTGTCTGGATGGAAGCCGAGGTGGAGACAGAGGAGAACTTTCCGTTGGAAAAAAGCATCAGCTATATGGGTTACGAAGAAAAAGACCGGGAGGTGATTGAAAAAATTGTCCGGGAGATGAAGTACGGTCCCTATAGGGAATACTGCAGCTTTTCTGATTTCTCCGGGGAAATCTCGCTGAGAGTGAGATTTGAAGATGATACCGATGAAGCCTTTTTCATACCGGATGGCAGTACGGCTGACTGGCTTCGGGAGCGTATCCGGGAAAATGCGGAAGAATAAAAATGGATTTTAAGAGAGTTTCTTATACAGGCCCTGAGTGTTCAGGGTCTGTTTTTACAGATAAAAGAAGAAATGTGGTAATGAAAACTGTGTTAAGTGGATGTGAAAAACTATAATCAGTCTATTATATATATTGACTGAATTTAAAAATGTGATATAGTAGAGTTATAAAAGAATAAGAAGCTGTCTGCGGATACTTCTGGAAAGGAGGAATTGATATGGTAGAAAGGAAGTACCGTGTGTTCAGCGGGGAATCCACACAGCCGCCGCCTATTTCTGCACTGATCCAGACAGCAAACCGGTTTTGCTGTGATATCTATATGGAAGTGGGATCCAGGCAGTTCAACATGAAGGATTATGATGAATTTCAGGCCGGTGTACAGACTGTGACTCAGATTTTCGTGCTGTACTTTAATGGGGAAGATGAGCAGGAGGCAGAAGGAAGATTTCAGACTTTATTCGGAGGATATGAAAAAGCAGGATGATGGGAAGCATAAAAAGATAGCAGTCCAGGACGGAAAAATGTCCCGGGCTGCTTTTATTTTGCTTTTATTCGGATGTCTGTCAGTGTTCTCCCATGAAATATGTGAATACACCGCCTGCAACCGCCAGGACCAGCCCAAGAATGACTGTGACGGGAGTAAGGGAGGAAAGCTGGGAGAACAATCCTGTATTGTAAAAGATCGCAAAGGGAGAAGCCAGGATCAGGCCGAAAATAGCACAGTAGGTCTGGACTCCGAAGGATTCAAATAAAAAGGTGATGAGCTTGGCGATGAGAAAGATGCCAAGCAGCACGCCGATACCAAAGGGAACCAGTATCATGCACAGTTCCAGGACAGCGGAAATGTCAAAGGCTTTCAGCGCATCGAAAAAGCTTTTCAGGGAATTGATGATTCCGTAATAATAGCCCAGAATCATCAGTACCAGGGATCCGGAAACGCCTGGAACCACCATGGTGGCTGCCGCGATGATTCCTATGAAGAACAGGATCACCATGGTGCCGGGAGTGGCGGTGATGGTGGACATGGTTTCACTGGAAGAATTCAAAAGCGGCATTCCTACGGCGATGGCAAAAAGAATCAGAAAAGCCAGCCAGCCGGAAAACGGAATCCTGTTCTCTGCTTCCTGCTTCTTTTTCTGGAGAGAGCGGTAAAGAACGGGGACGCCTCCCAGGATCAGACCGACAAAAGTCATACAGGTGACAAAGGTGTGACGGCTCAGCAGATACTCAATGGCGTAGGTAAAGCCTATGATGCCCAGACCGCATCCCACAAAGATGGGAAGCAGGTTGAGAACACTCTGTCTAAAATCTTTGAACAGATTGGAAACAGAGCCGATGATCTTGTCATAAACGCCCATGGAGAGGGCCATTGTCCCTCCGGAAACGCCGGGGATCACATTGGCGATCCCGATCAGCATTCCTTTGATAATGTCCAGAATCAATGTCATTCCAAGTTACCTCTTTTTTTCATTTTTTCAGATTGTGATCAATTCGTAGTCTGTGGTGCCAAGTCCTAATTTTTCCGCATGCTCCAGACAGCTCTTCCAGTTGGTAGTAGGATGGACATCGGTAAAATGGTCATGATGACAGTGCGCCACTTCATCCAGAACGCTGCCTTTTAAGGGAGTCTGGGCGTTGACTGCATCTGCGCAGGCCATATCCAGCGCTACCGGGTCGAAGGATGCGAACATTCCTACATCCGGTACGATCGGAACATCGTTTTCTGCATGACAGTCGCAGTAGGGAGAAACATCTACCACCAGACTGATGTGGAAGTGAGGTCTTCCATGAAGGACCGCCCAGCTGTATTCCGCCATTTTCCGGTTCAGAATGTCATTGGATTCATCTCCCGGAGCAGCTACAGCATCCATGGGACAGGCGCCGATGCAGCGTCCGCATCCCACACACCGGCTGTGGTCGATGGATGCTTTCCGGTCCGTGATGGTAATGGCACTGTGAGCACAGTTTTTCTGACAGAAGCCGCATCCTACGCATTTTTCCTGATCCACGAAAGGTTTTCCTGCACTGTGCATTTCCATTTTTCCTGCACGGGAACCGCAGCCCATTCCGATGTTTTTCAGGGCACCGCCGAAACCGGTAGCTTCATGTCCCTTGAAATGATTCAGGGAAATGATGATATCTGCATCCATAATGGCATGACCGATTTTTGCTTCTTTCACATACTCTCCGTTTTCCACGGGAACCAGCGTTTCATCTGTACCCTTCAGCCCATCGGCGATAATCACGTGACAGCCGGTGGAGAAAGGGGAATAGCCGTTGGTATAAGCAGCATCCAGATGATCCAGAGCATTTTTGCGGCCGCCTACATAGAGGGTGTTGCAGTCAGTAAGAAAGGCTTTTCCGCCCTGTTCCCGGATCAGATCTACCAGAACTTTGGAATAGTTCGGACGGAGAAAAGCCATATTTCCCGGCTCTCCGAAATGGATTTTAATTGCAGTATAACGGTCTTTGAACTGAATGTTTTCCAGCATACCGGCCTTTTTTACCAGCCGTGCAAGCTTCTGAAGCTGGTTTTCCTGAAGTGTGGTCCGGAAGTTGGTAAAATATACTTTGGATTTTGCCATATTGATCCCTCCTGAATGTTTTGTCTTCCGGTCTGTATGCCGGAAGAGATCCTTATATACTATACTCTATCTTTTCCGTTCCTTCAACGGAAACTTGAAAGATT
>CALWRQ010000139.1 GCA_944383965.1 uncultured Lachnospiraceae bacterium | reverse complement strand
GGCCTTCAACTACTGCATCGGCATTTTCAGCAGTGAAAAGGACACCATCAGCACCAGCATTCACAGCGGAAGAACGGACGGCCGCTGGACCAGGCTGGCCGGTCCCTTATTCCTCACCTACTTATTCCGCCTGGTTCAGGAACCCCATGAAACGGTGCCTCACCTGCTGAAGAAAGCGGGAAGTCAGATTATGGAAACCATGCGCTGCCACACCTCCACTCTTCACGGAGATGAAATGTTCTTCCAGTACCAGGGAGACATTCTGAACATCGACGAGATCGGCGGCGCTCCCGCGGTGAAAGAGCGGATGCAGCTGGATTCCCTGCCCTTCCATCTTCAGGTGATGTCCGATGCCAAGGGATACTACTATGAGCTTCGCTACTGGAAAAACCGCTTCGACGAAAAGCAGCTGGAAATTTTCATGTTCTGCCTGGAGCGGATCGTGGAGGCCATGCTCACCGAGCCCTCCGTACGGCGGCTGAAACGGCACCTGCCGGAAGAGCTGTTCCCCAAGCATTATTTCATCTCCGCAGGAACGGTGAACCGTACCGCAGGCTACCGCCTCATTGAGGACGCGGACGGAGACACCCCCGTAAAGGCCTATGTGATGGATGACGGCTGCCGCAAACAGCCCTTCGGCGCCTGGGGCATGCTCTACATCATGGACCACCCCACTGCCGGCTGGAAGGATAAGGTAACCAATCCCTACGGAAAGGGAACTCTTTATCAGACCGGCATCTTTGCCAGAATCCTTCCCGACGGCACCCTGGACCTGCTGGAGCAGGGAGGCCGCACCATTATGATGGAACGGCTGAACGGACGGGATTTCGTGGACCTGGCCCGTCTGGAACGGATCCTCTCCAACCGCAGCGACATTTCCAAAGCGGAGGTCTATGTGTACTGGGGCAAGGAACACCGCCTCACTCTGGCGGCGGACATTACCTCCCAGACCCCGCCGGATCCGGAGGAGCTGAGCGCCTTTCTGGCAGAGTGGTGGGAGAAAAACCCGCTGCCGGTGGAATTCCGTTTTATTAAGGAGGAAGCTCCTGCCGCAGGCAATCGCTGAATATCATCCATTCCTCATCGCAGAGATACAAAAAGGGAAACGTCCGGAGCATATGCTCCGGGCTTTTCTTAAATGCTTCCCATGTGTTATAATAAACGGAGAAAATCATCTGCAGATTTGCAGATATACGCATATCAAGGAGGCGAGCCATGTATCTGAGAGAAGTTGAATATATGCTTAAAATTGCAGAAGAACAGAACATTTCAAGAGCAGCTGAAAAGTTATTCATTACCCCTTCCGCCCTGAACCAGCAGCTGACCAGGCTGGAGGCAGATCTTGGCATAGAGCTTTTTCACCGGGGCAGAAACGGCTGTACTCCCACCGAAGCCGGCGCCATCTATCTGAACGGCGCTCAGGATATTTTAAAAATCAGAAAGGATGTCTATCGGCAGCTTCAGGACATTTCTTCCCGCAAAACCGGGAAAATAACCGTGGGCTTTCCTCTTGAAAGGGGCGCCTCCGCCTTTACCAGCATCTACCCCCTGTTTCACAGAGAATACCCGGAAATCTCCATCAGCATCACGGAAACCAGCGTTCGTCAGCAGCAGATGCTGATCTCTGCGGATAAAATTGATTTTGGCTTTATGACCCTCCGGGACAGCCAGAAAACAGATGACGAGTACATCCCCATCACCAAGGAAGAGCTGGTTGTGATTCTTCCCAGCACTCACCCTCTCTGCAGCCGGGCCAAGGCCGGAAAGGGACCTTATCCGGAGCTGGATCCTTCCTTGCTGAAGGATGAGTCCTTCGCCATGATGTACCGCAATTCGACGGTGTACGAATGTGTGGAAGAAATTCTTCACGCTGCCGGGGTAGTGCCCAACATATTATTTGAAACTCCCCGTGCAATCACAATTATGGAAATGGTGGCATCCAATATGTGCTGCGGCATCATTCCCGATTCTCCCGCCACTCCCCGCCTTCCGAACGTATCCTTCTTCTGCCTTCCGGATCATCCCTCCTGGTCCATTTTCGCCTGCTACAGAAAAGGTACCCATCTTCCCAAATCCTCCCGCCGCTTCATCGAGCTGGCTGCGGAATATTGGGTTAACGCCGAAAATTCTCTTCATCCGAAAAAATAAACGAAAAAGGAACCGCTGCTTTGCAGCGGCTCCTTAAAGAAAAAAAGGGAACTAGTAACAAATACTGGTGATTGTCGTAATATTTCCGGCTTCGTCAAACTCCAGATCAGCCGGCTCATCCAGAGCGGTAACGCCCGGATATTTTCCTGCCTTTACATCCTCATAATAGGATTCCGACAGCATTATGGTGCCTATGTGAAGGCTGTTTGCAATTCTTACCACTCTTGCATGCTCTTTGTCTATCTTATTGCAGGTCTTGATGCAGATCTGCATCGCTTCCTTATCCGAACTGACCACGCAGGGAATTCTGGCTGATGCCAGCACTGTGCTGGTGATGCAGTTGGGGTACATCTTTTCCACATCCATCGCATTGAAAATCTTGCTTGTAATGGCTGATGCCAGTCCGCAGCCCAGCGCGTTTCCGTGGGATTCTTCGCTGAGATTGAGGAAGCAGGTTCTCTGAACCTTGATTCCGCCGGAAGCGTACGGGGTGGAAAAGGTACCTGTAATATTTGGGTCCACTCCCGTTCCGCTGTAGTTTTTTCCCACTTCGTCTACCACCAGAACGTCCGTCTCTCCTACGATCAGCTTCGGCATTCTGGTAAACGCATATTTTAAAAGCTCCGGTTCTCTCTCCAGGATCTTTTCTGCCGGAATTGCTTCTATCCTGCACGTCTCGTCATAGGCGTTTTCAATGCAGGGAATGGCGAACAGGATCGGCGCCTTTTCCAGGACCACCTTCGCCATGGTGGGAATGTTCTGAGCAATCACGTCCATTCCGTCGCTGTGGACAACCGATGCTCCCACCTGTTTTCCCAGCCCCACCGTCATCATTTTGCAGGGACCGCTCTCATAGGGGCCCCGGAAGGCATTGTGAGGCTTGAGCCTGCAGGAAACAATGATGCCGTCGGACTCATAGGCATTCTTATCCAGAACTACCCGTCTCCCCCGCTCGGAATACCCGAGTTCCACCACTTCCATGGAGGATTTTATCGGGCATCTCATTGTCTCCGGCGTAATGTTGTAGCTGGCCAGAACCTCCAGCTGCCCTTCCGCCGTCGCTCCCCCATGGCTGCCCATGGCGGGAACAATAAACGGATTCGCTCCCTGAACCTTCACAAAATCCACAATAGCCTTGGTAATAACATCCACGTTCCGGATTCCTCTGCTGCCTGCCGTAATCGCAATGTTCATGCCGGGACGGATCCTGGAACAGATTTCCGGCTTTGACATCTCTGCCTTAACTGCGTCCGGGATTTCCTCCGGACGAATCAGTTCTCGGGGAAATTCCTGCTTTGCATGAAACATTTTCGGTATTTTTGTATCCTCCAGCAGCCTGGAAACCGTTCCTCCCTTTACAACTTTCATTTCAATTTCCCGCCTTTCTACGGCTTTTATGCCGTTCTTTTTGCCATTGCTCCCTTAACCTGCTTATAGGCTGTCCAGATTACCATACAGATTGTGAAGATCAGAAACGCCGCAAAGATATTGTATGCCAACGTTCCGCTGTTCTTAAACAGCGGCAGTCGAGAGTGATACCGTAAAAAATCAGACATCCCAGAATCATGGCGGTTACCGTATCGCCGAGACTCAGTATGAACATAGGAATCCGTGCTCAGCTGATTCCAAGCAAAATTCCGATGCTTATTTCTTCAGAATCTCCGTCACAGCAAACAGCCCGATTTCCCTACCTGTCCATAAAATGATGGATTTGATTAAATACAAATCCTCTCGCTTCCTGCCACTCACCTTCCAGCCTGGTATAAAAGCCATGCTTACTGTTCAGGAACCTTTTGGTTACAATTGCAGCTCCGGAAACTACAATGTGCTTTGCAAATTCTTCCGCATCAAATCGCAGTGGATCCTGCCCGCCCGTAACTAAGATCGTATTGGGAAACTGCTTCAGCATTTTCTCATCCGCCTTTAAAAGACTGGCATAGGGATCTTCCATTTGTGACTCTTCTTCAATATACATCAGGGTGTACAGCACTCCTCTGGACCGCACATCCGAAAGGTCAATGTGATCGGCAAAATCAGGATCGTCCACATCTGTACTCAAACCGCATTCTGGGTACAGCATAACGGCCAGCGCCGGAATTTCACAGCCTTCTTCCGCCGCTTTCATGCACACGCCTGCGGTTAATGTTCCTCCGGCGCTGTTTCCTCCCACAACAATCCTTTTTTCATCAATTCCCAGCTCATCCTTATTTGCAAGGATCCACCGATATACATCGAAGCAGTCGGTCACTGCCGCCGGGTGCGGGTAATCCGGTGCCAGACGATAATCCACATCTATAACGGTACACTGAAATTCCTGAGCCATTACTGCACAGAGAGCAGAATCCCAGATGTGATGAGGCTGTACAAATCCGCCTCCGTGAATATTCATATAAGCCATTGTGCCCGGTTTCTGCCCTTTGGGAGTTACAATCCATACACGGATCTGCTGTCCCTCACTGCCGTTAACCAGAACCTCTTTTGTATTTACCTGATTGAGGCAGTCCATATATCCATCCGGAGGTGTAAAAGGAAGTGTATTGGGGTTATGTAGCATTTCAAGATATTTCTTTTTTTCTTCCATTGTTAATTTCAGCATCTATATTGCCTCCCTTTTCTCCCATTACATGGGGTAAATAATCAGACAGTTCACAATCGTTGCGGCCAAACAAATCAAAGCCCCCGGAAATGCCCACAAAAACGTATCCTTAATGCTCAGGCTGCACGCAGAATAAGAAATTGCCGAACCGTTATTTGCCATAGGCGTCAGTACTGACATCAGTGACGCACTGAACACTGTTACTACCGTAGCTCTCGGGTCATAGCCTGCAGTCAGGCACACGCTGCAGGCTATCGGAACAAGTACCATGAAAGTAGCGGTATTGGAAATAAAGCTGGTAGTCAATAAACTTACTATTCCAAATACTGTGACAATCATTGCCGGAGACGGGTTTCCCCCAAGAACCTTAAGAACCATCTCACCGATCACATTACCTGCTCCGCTGGCAGTTACTGCATTAGCCACTGTAATAATCGTAGCGCACATGATTACCGGACCGCTGATCAGAGACTGAAGAAATGCCTTACCGCTCATTACTTTCATATAGATCAGAATTACACAGATAACCAGTGGGAACATATATGCCCGATCTCCCAGCTGTCCTGCAAATATTAAGCCCACAACAGCAAGTATAAATGCCACATAAGTAATTTTTTCATCTCTTGGGGACAGCTTCTCTGAATTTCCGCCTTTTCCGCTTTGAGCATATGCATCAATATTCACTTCCCGCTTCGGAAGCATTTTATAAGTAAACGCACAGTAAACGATACCGATAATTCCGGGAATAATAGTGCACTTGGCAAGCGTCAGCACATCCAGAAACTGTGTACCGCCCGCTGCTTCGATAAACTGGTTCAAAAGCAGATGGGTAGTTACGCCCGGGCCTCCCACCGGAAGTTTTCCCATCCAGGTAGTCATAACAAACGTCAAAGGAAGGAGCAAGCGGGACAATGTCACCTCTTCGCTTCTGATCGCAATCATAAAGGACATCATAATCATAATAATTGATGACTGACTTGTCATAAGCTGGCCCAGAATAGCGGCAATAATCAGAAGCGTAAGCACCACCTTAAAATCACTGTTTCCCCCTTTTGATGTGAGCAATCGGTCTTTCACCGAATCTACCAAACGGGTCTTTCCGATCTGCCCTGCCAGTCCGAACATACCTGCCATCATAATCACGTTTTTATCGCCGAATCCCGCAAACCCTTCAGATACTGTCAGCACTCCGCTTACTACTAAAATGCTCACGCATGTAATGCCCACCAGTTCAAACGCAACTTTTCCGGAAAGCATCAGTACAACAAACAGTACCAGGACGATCAGAGTAATCACGAGTTTCATAGATTCATCCATATCTATTTCCTCCATTTTGTATTAGGTAGTGTCAAAACTACCTTCTTTTTTTATTGTAAAAGTTACGTTTTACCTTGATTTTTCGGAGGTTTGCAAATAA
>CALWRQ010000138.1 GCA_944383965.1 uncultured Lachnospiraceae bacterium | reverse complement strand
TGTTTTCCTGTAAGGAGCCGCCGCCCTGAAAAAATCAGGCTTTCCGGCGGCTCGCAGCTATACAATAACATACCATTTTTTTAATTTCCTTGCAACACCATATCCAAAACTTCTGCCAGAGGTTCCATGGCATTTCTGGCCTCCTCATAGGTATTGTTCTGTGCCCCCACTTCAATCAGGGCGGAACGGGGACGTACATGAAGATTATACCGAAGTCCTTTCAGGTAGATCTTTCTGGTCAGACCGGGAAAATAAGCTGCCGCCTTCATCTGCATCTGAAGGCTGAAGGCCAGATTATCCTCCCGGTAGGGGTTTGGCAGATACTCGATAGGCCCCTCCGGAGTCTGACTCATTCCGTTGAAAAACATAATGGACGCTGCAGTTTTCCCTCCCACTTCCGCTGTCAGACGGGTATTTTCGTCCACCCCGTCTCTGTGAATATCCAGCACCACCTCGATGGACGGATTTTCCTGAAGAATCCCTGTGATCCCCTCCAGCGCATATGTATAGGCCTGGCTCCGGTCCAGCTTTCCGTCTCTGAGATCGTATACGGAAGTGTCATGGATCACCTGATAGCCTTTTTTCTCCAGAAGCTCTGTAAGGTAATTTCCTACCCCCACTACTGTAGCTTCCTGGTTTTCCGGACCGTAATCGGAATACGTCTCCTGAGAATGACTGTGATAAATGAGGATCTGCGGCTGTTCTCCGTTTTTTTCCAGACGCAGATCCCTGGAAAGAAGCTCCTTCGCATCCATTTCATCCCTGCCTGCAGTCGTGGACGGGTGAACATTGTAAAAGGTCCTCATAAGAAAATCATAATCCGCCAGCTGTTCCATGGAATAAACCTTCCCGCCCTGCGGGAGCCCGGTTACGGAAGCCGGTTCTGCCGGTTCCCGGGAAGAAAGCTCTCCGGCCGGTTCTTCTTCCGTACTTCCGTAAGTTTCATAAAATATTCTGTTTTTCAGATATTCAGAAAACGCCGGATCCCGTCCGGATCCTCCTTTTTTTTCCTCTTCCTTCTCCTTTCCCAGCCTGTAGGCCGGCATGGCACGGAGCACCAGTTCCAGAACTCCCGGCTCTGACCGGCTCTCTTCTCTCCCTGCCGGATAGTGTCCGTTCCACAAAAATCCGAAGCAGGCCAGAACCGCCTGATTTTTTCTGTCCCCCAGTTCCCAGCCGGCAGCCATTTCTTCCAGCCGGGAGACCCAAAGCCTGCTCCCGGCCGCCAGAACAGCCGCTGCCAGCAGCATCGGCATCACCCATTTCCACCTCCGGCCACGGCTCCTTCCGCTTTTCAACGTTCACCCGCCCTCTCCTTATCCCTTCTACCATCATATGCCGTAAAAGGCCTGATGGATTCCTTCAGATATGGTAAAGCTGAATCGCTTTACGGTCTCATCAATGTCCGGCGGCGTCACATAAAGCTGTCCCAGCTCCGGTCCCAGCACCTCGCGTACCAGCTGATACTGCTCTTCCGCCCCCATTTCTTCCATCCATTTTCCCATCCCCTTTGTACGGCTTTCCCTCTCCAGAACAGCCGCCACTGCTGCCACTGTGTCCAGCGCAATGGCCGGTGCGCCTACTACAGTGGGCACGCCGATGGAAAGCACCGGTATTCCCAGCGTCTCTCTGGTCAGGCCATGACGGTGGTTTCCCACGCCGGAACCCGGATGGATCCCTGTATCGGTCAGCTGAATGGTGGTGCCCAGGCGGCGAAGACTTCTGGCTGCCAATGCGTCTATGGCAATTACCAGATCCGGTTCTGTTTCACGGATGATCCCCCGCAGGATCTCTGCCGTCTCCATACCGGTCTGAGCCATCACCCCGGGAACGATTCCGCTCAGGACCGGCCGGTCCCCGTCTTCAGCGATCCTTCTGGTCACCTGGAGATTTCCCAGAACTCTGGGACCGAGAGAATCAGGTGTTACATAGGGATTTCCAAGACCCACCACAAGAATACGGACCCCGGGAAAGCCCTGTCCTTCCTTTTTCCCAAGAGCCATCCCTGCCAGGCGGCGGATCTGGGCCGCCAGCTGATCTGCCGCATCTTTGTGGCACCGCTCATCCTTCTCTCCCAATCCGCCGGCCTCCAGCGTCAGGTAGATTCCTGACGGTTTTCCCAGAGCTTTTTCCCCCTGCGCGTTTTTTACTTCCACTTCCGTAAAAGCAATCTGTTCGGTCCTCCATTCCCGGAAGGAAATACCATCATGCAGTGTCCCGGCCTTTTCTGCTCCCTCCCTGCTCTCAAGAGCCAGATCTGTCCTTATTTCAAAATGTTCCCGACCGGAAGCTCTCCGCTTTTTTCTCCCTGCTCCCGGCTGTGTGGATCCCATTTTCCGTCTCATTTTCATCTTTCTGTTCACGCGCATCCGCTCCCATTCTCCTTCCTGTCTCAAATCCCCGTTTTTGCTGGTCAGACGGTAACATTTTCTGCAAAAAAAGAGGAAATATGTATTGACAGACCGGGACAGATTGGATAAAATACAATAGTATGTTTACATTGAACTGTCCGTGTCCAGGCTTCGATGCAAACCGAAGATTATAATATGAATAAAAATTGGAGGTGTACAGATTGGCTAACATTAAATCCGCTAAGAAAAGAATCTTAGTAAATGAGACAAAAGCTGCCAGAAATAAAGCGATCAGATCCAAAGTAAGAACCGCTATCAAGAAGGTAGACGCTGCTGTTGCTGCCGGTGACAAGGCTGCTGCACAGGCATGTTTAGTAGCTGCTACCGCTGAGATCGATAAGGCTGAGACCAAGGGTGTTTACCACAAGAATACGGCTTCCCGTAAGGTATCCCGCCTGGCTAAGGCTGTTAACGGTATGGCTTAAATTATAGACAAGAAAAATAAAACTCTTATCCGAGGGTGTGACGGATAAGAGTTTTTTTATTACCTGTATTTTTTCGCAATAAGCAGTTCCACAGCCAGACGTTCCTGCAGTCTTCCCGATTTGACGGCCTCTTCGGAATCCACGCACAGCTCCACATAGGAAAGGATCTGCTCTCTGGTAAACGCCCGGGCCTGAGGCATGAGCCTGCCTGCTACGAACGGCTGAATTTTCAGCCTGGAAGCAATAGCGGATTTGTCCATTCCCTGTCCCATCAGTTCTTTTACCTGGAGCACCTGATTGAACTGACGGGCGATCAGATAAAGAATACGCATGGGCGGCTCCTTCAGCGTCAGCAGATCTTCATAAAGCTCCATGGCTTTTCGGTTGTCTCCCGCTACGATCGCTCCCACCATTTCAAAGATCCTCCCGGTCACATGAACCGTACAGATGGCTTTCACATCCTCTTCCGTCACCACATCCCTGTCTCCCACATAGCTTATGAGTTTTTCCAGCTCCATGCGGATGTTTTCCATGTCGTCTCCCACGGAGGCAAGAAACAGGTCCATGGTCCGGGTTGTGATCTTTTTCCCGTCCTTTGCCAGAATTCCTCCTGCCCAGCGTGCCAGGGAAGCGGCTCCCTGCCGTTCCAGCTCTGCCGCATAGCCCAGCTCCTTTACCTTTTTATAAAGACGGTTCCGTTTGTCCACCTCGGATTCCACAAAGACCATGCAGGTGCTGTCCGGCATTTCCGGCAGATAGGTCACCAGCTCTTCTCCGGCCGCGCTCCTGAAAAATCCCGTATCCTCCAGAATGATCAGACGGCGGTCCGCAAAAAACGGCATGGTATCAGCCAGATTCATGATTTCCTTCACATCCAGCCCTTTTCCCTCAAAATAACTGCTGTTCATGGCATCTGCGCCGGTTATCGCTTCTTTCAGACGGTTTTTATAACTTTTCTTCAGAAAATCTTCCTCTCCGAAAAGAAGATATACCTTCCGGAAATTCTGTTCTTTCAAATCCTTGTTCAGTGTCTGCATTCCCTGCTCTCTTTTCCTTTTAATTGCTTCCGCCCAGGCTGGGGAAAGCATGACCATTATACCATACTCTTCCCGGGGAATACAGCCGCTTATTCACAAAAGATCCGGACCCGGAGTTTTTTCCCGTCTGTTTTCACAGAAATTGCCCCATCCCGCGCAGTCTCCAAAACCACGGCTCCTCCCTCTTTCAGCCGGTCTGTCACCTCCTTTGACGGATGTCCGTAGGAATTTCCTTCTCCGTAGGAAAGGACCGCCCACACAGGACGGACTGCTTCCAGGAATTCCCTGCAGCTGGAAGAGTCCGATCCGTGATGGGCTGCCTTCAGCACCGTTACCCCGTTAAGCCGTTCCCCCGTTCCTGTCTGCCGCAGCAGTTCTTTCTCCTTTTCCGCACTGATATCTCCCGTAAACAGAAACTTTGCCTCCCCGTATTCCGACATCAGGACCATGGAGCGTTCATTCCTGTCTTCCTCAGAGGACCGGGCTCCTCCGGGCGCCAGGCAGAACATCTTCAGTCTGCCCATGGAGAAACTGTCCCCCTTTTCCATCCAAACAACAGGAATCCCCTTTTTCTGTGCCAGAAGCACCAGTTCTTGCTGTGCTTCATCCTTCTCTCCTCCGGCAGGCAGAAGCAGCCTGCCGATCCGGATCCTGTCTCCCTCCAGCAGCTCCTTCAGACCGCTTATGTGATCACTGTCGCAGTGGCTCACCGCTGCCCAGTCCATTCTGCTGATCCCCTGAGACAGCAGAAACGGCTCCAGCACCTGACTGCCCAGCTTCTTTCTGTCCGTACTGCCTCCATCGATCAGCGCCGTACTCCCGTCCGCCTGCAGAACAATCCCGTCTCCCTGTCCCACATCCAGATAAGTGATTCTCAGCCCTGTTTCCGGCACAGGAAGCAGTATGAAAAACAGCACTGTCCCCGCCACAGCCAGGCTCAGCTTCTTTCTTCTGATCCTGCCGATGAGCAGAAGAAAGATCCCCAGCACCGCGCCGTAAAGAGCCAGCTGCCAGAGCGCCGGACGCCCCACAGAGAGTCTGCTTCCCGGCAGCCCGGTGAAACAGCGGCAAAGCATCTCATACAGACGAAGGATACAGACGCCGCTTCCTGCACACAGCCTTCCCGCCGCAGGACTGACCATCCCGGCTGCCAGGCAGAGCAGGCCGGAGATCATGGCGTAAGTCATAAGAGGAATCACCAGGAAATTAAGGAAAATTCCATAGGGCGGATACACAAAATAATGGTAAACTACGGCGGGATAAGTGGCCGCCTGCACAGCCAGTCCGCCAAGAAATATCCGGCCCGGCCTGCTTCTGCAGACTTCCGCCCTTTCCAGTTCCCTTCCCAGAACTCCCACTCCCCCCACTGCAAGAAAAGACAGCTGCACCCCGCCCTGGGCAAGTGCTGCCGGCTCCCTCCAGAGGATCACCGCCGCTGCTGTTCCCAGAGCGGTCGGAAGGTCATAAGTCCGTCCCACACATCCGGACAGCACAGATACACTGTACATGATCACCGCCCGCTGCGTGGAAGGAGAAAATCCGGTCATGGTTCCGTAGCAGAGCATCAGGCAGATACCTGCGGCTGCAGCTGTCCTCTTACCGGCTCCGGCTTTTCTTACCAAACGGTAAAATCCCATTCCCAGCATGGATATATGCAGCCCGCTGATGGCCAGCAGATGAGAAATCCCGTTTTCCTGGTACAGATCATAAACCTGCTGGGGAATACTGCTCTTGTCTCCCAGCAGCATGGCCTTGAAAATACCGGAATATTCTCCTGTACAATCATCCAGAACCACTCCCAGCCTCCCTCTCATCTTTTCCAGTTTCCGTCTGAAACCGCTGCCTCCGGGCAGAAGTTCCCAGCTCTCCCCGTTCATCTTTCCTGTGATTCCCAGGGACTCATAATAGGACCGGTAATCAAATTCCCCCGGATTGGAAGCCGGCTCATAAGAGCTGCACCTCCCTGTGATCCGTATCCGGTCCCCCGCACAAAGCCCCGGATCCTTTTCAAAAAATACAGAGATTCTGCCCAGTTTCTCTCCGTCCGGCTCCATCCTGCAGCTGATCAGCACGCCGGAAACACCATTAGGATTCGGTTCCAGGCTTTTCACCATTCCCGTCACCGTTGCCCTTTCCCCGTCAAGTCTTTCTCTGATCCGTTCTGCACGGAAGCTGCACCATTCTCCCCGGAAAAATCCGCATAAAACCGCAAGAAGCAGAAGCCCGGTCCACAGGCCTCTGCTCCTCCTGATGTCTGCCGCGGTTTTTATCAGAAAAACCGCCAGCACAACCGCCAGTTCCGCCGCTTGCAGAGACAATACCTCTCCAAGTACCAATCCCCCTGCTAAAAATACCAGCGGACGTCTGATCTTATTCTCCTCCTATATAGTCCAGATTCCT
>CALWRQ010000137.1 GCA_944383965.1 uncultured Lachnospiraceae bacterium | reverse complement strand
TACGGAGAAAAGTGACAGGAACGGTTATGGCACTGGCTGTTATGTTTGCATCGTCCAATACCCCCCCTGTATATGCCGCATTGTCTCAGGTTCCTGTACTGGGGACGGTGGTAAAGATTTTTCATGTGGGTTCCGGGGGAACGGTTACGGACGGAATCCGGCTGAATGCAGTTTCGGATGAGGACTGCATCAGGATCAGTTTTGCACAGGGAACGGAAGGGGCTGCCCAGTCCGCTCCGGCTTATCAGGTTGAACGATTCGGGGCGCCTGACCGTCTGGTGCTTACGGTATACGGAATCCGGAGCTTTGACCCGCAGGAAGTGGCGGAGCAGGCAGAGGCTTCTTCTTACGTAAGAGCAGCTTACCGGGAGATTCTGCTGGATGATTCGGCGGTAAGGATTGTTATGGAACTGGAGCCGGATACGGGCTTTGAAACGGCTGAGTACCGGGAGCCCGGCGGACTGGAAATCAGACTGTTCCCGGAAGAACAGGAAAGCCGGGAAATCTGGTCTGTCAGAAGTGAAAAAATGGAGATGTCGGAGAGCCTGGCGCTGCTGGCGGAGCAGCTTTCTCCGTGGGGCGGAGTGATCGCAGGGACTGCAGACGGGCAGTATGTGGTTTCTGTAGGAGAGTTTGAAACGGAAGAAGAGGCCGGGAAAATGCTGGAGACTTTGAGAGAACAGGGAGCTGTTTCGGACGGGTTTTCTGTGGACAGCTGCATGAGCAGCGAAAAACCGGACTGAATAAAAGAGGAGGAAGAATTTATGAAGAGAAAAAGATATGCAGCTATGGCGATCGCGGCAGTGATGCTGCTGGGAGGATGCGGAACCGGAGGAGAGGTCCGCGAGCAGACGGAGATTTCTGCAGAAACTTCTGCGCAGACAGCAGAGGAAACAGAAGCGCTTTCCCAGGATATGGAAGAATCTGAGAAAGAAACGGAAGCAGATCAGCAGGGAACGGCAGAGATTGTGGAAACATTTCTGGATATGCTGGGAAAGACCGATGAGGAGACGGCAGACCTGCTTGGAGGGGGAGAACAGAATACGGCAGCAGACGGAACTCTGATCGGACGGATTTTCCATGCGGAGCTGTTCGGAGAAACAGTGGAAGCAGGAACGCTCTGTGATGAGGAACAGCGGGTGACTGTGGTTACCATGCAGCTGGAGGAGCCGGATGCGGCGGCTTACACAGATCAGCTGACGGAGATTCTGGGAGAACCGGAAATACAGGAAACGGAAAAAGGAGAGACCGGTGCCTCCGCAACCGTATGGGAGGAAGAGAAAGGAAGCGTCTGGCTCTATCAGTCATACGGGCTGGTGTCACTGGAATTCCGTCTCAATTAAAAAACATATTGACAAACATCTATATGAGTCCTATACTATCACATAGATAAATATCTATGTGAGGTGCTGAACTATGAATGCAATGGATGTGGCGCTGATCTGCAGAGCGCTTGGAGATTCCAACCGCCTGCAGATCATACAGATGCTGTCGGACGGAGAAAAATGCGGCTGTAAACTTCTTGAGCAGTTTGAGATCACACAGCCTACCCTTTCCCACCATATGAAAATACTCTGCGAATGCGGCCTGGTGGAGGCCAGAAAAGAAGGAAAATGGAGCCATTATTCGCTGAACGGCGAAACACTGGATGCGTTCCGGCAGTTTGTGGAAGGACTGTGCGGCTCCTGCAGAGAAGGGAAGTGTGGCGGCTGATGGTATGGGATCTGATTCAGAACCAGATACTGGGGATGAAATGGCTGGATGTACTGATAGGAAGGCTGCTGACGGAGATCGGGATCGATATTGAGACGAGAATGGGAGGGAGCATCCGGTTTTTCCTCTACGATGTACTGAAGATCACGATTCTGCTGTGCTTTCTGATCTGGATGATTTCTTATATTCAGAGTTATTTTCCGCCGGAACGGAGCAGAAAGATCATGGGAAGATTCCGGGGAATCCGGGCAAATATGATGTCTGCTCTGCTGGGGACGGTCACACCCTTCTGTTCCTGTTCCTCCATTCCGCTGTTTATGGGATTTACCAGCGCGGGCCTGCCTCTCGGCGTGACGTTTTCTTTCCTGATTTCCTCTCCTATGGTGGATCTGGGAAGTCTGATCCTGCTGATGAGCATTTTCGGAGCCAGGATTGCGGTGATCTACGTTCTGGTGGGACTGCTGATTGCCGTTCTGGGAGGAACGCTGATTGAAAAAATGAGGATGGAAGATCAGGTGGAGGATTTCATCCGAAATGCCGCGGCGGCGGATACGGATGCGCCTTCCCTGACTCAGGCGGACCGGCTGCTTTATGCCAGGGATCAGGTGCTGTTTACCTTTAAAAAGGTGTTTCCCTACATTCTGATCGGTGTGGGGATCGGAGCGCTGATCCATAACTGGATTCCTGAGACCTGGGTGGAGATGGTTCTGGGAAGCGGCAATCCATTTGGTGTTTTCTTGGCGGTGTTGATAGGTGTTCCCATGTATGCGGATATTTTCGGGACCATTCCCGTTGCGGAAGCCCTTCTTTCCAAAGGAGCTCAGCTGGGAACGGTGCTGGCATTCATGATGGCAGTGACCACCCTTTCTCTTCCGTCTATGATCATGCTGCGCAAAGCAGTGAAGCCCAGGCTGCTGGCACTGTTTGTTGCAGTATGTACGGCAGGAATCATTCTGGTGGGATGCCTGTTTAATCTGTTTCAGTTTTTATTGATATAGGAGGAAAAAAGATGCTGCTGTTTGGAAGAGGAAAGAAAAAAGAAGAAGGAAAGGGAGAGAGCAGGATTAAAGTTCTGGGTTCCGGATGCGCAAAATGCAATGAGCTGGAAGCGCATACCAGGGAAGCGCTCAGGGAGCTGGGAATGGACATGGAGATCGACCATGTGACCGATTTTGAGCAGATTGCCGCTTACGGAGTGATGAGCACGCCGGCGCTTGTGGCGGACGGAAAAGTGATCTTGTACGGCAGGGTCCCGGGAAAAGATGAGATTGTCAAGCTTCTGGAGAAAGTGAGAGGATAGGATATGAACAGACCGAAAGTGGCGTTTGTCTGTGTGCACAATTCCTGCAGGAGTCAGATTGCAGAGGCTCTGGGAAACTATCTGGCTTCCGATGTGTTTGAAAGCTACTCTGCCGGCACAGAGATCAGCCCGCGGATCAACCAGGATGCGGTGCGTATCATGAAGGAAGTCTTCGGAATCGATATGGAGCAGACCCAGTATCCCAAAACCCTGTCCCAGATTCCGCCGGTGGATATTGTGATCACCATGGGCTGCAATGTCCAGTGTCCGGCTGTTCCCTGTAAAGAGCGGGAAGACTGGGGCCTGGAGGATCCCACGGGAAAAACAGATAAGGAGTTCAAAGATACGATCCGCCGGATTGAAGAAAAGATAATTCAGCTGAGAAACCGAATAAAGAAAACCTGAAGCCCGCGAAAGCGGGCTGATTTTATGTTGACAGAAAGAAAGCGGGAGAATATAATAAGCATTGTTATTATAAGAATACTTATTATATGGAGAGGCATAAGATGGAATCATTTCATTACTTGCTGATGAAGACTTATCTTCGAATGAACCGAAAGGTCCACGCTCAGGCGTCAAAGCTGGGACTTACGCCGGGACAGCCTAAAATTCTGGAATTTTTATCCCTGTATGGAGAAAATGAACAGAAAGTAATCGCAGAGTACTGTGAGATTGAGCCGGCTACAGTGGGAAGCATACTGCTGCGGATGGAAGCGGCCGGGCTCGTGCTGCGGAGGAACCGGGAGGGCAACCGCCGCTCTGTTTATGTTTCCCTGACAGACCGGGGAAAAGAGATGGCAGAGAGCCTGAAAGAAATTTTTCTTACTGCGGAAAAAGAGATCGCAGGGAGGCTGACGGAAGAAGAGCTGGAGACTATGGTGGAACTGCTGAAGAAATGCCAGACAGAAAAAAAGGAGGATTAAATTGAAACCGAGAGATCTGATCACAATGGGCAAACGGATACTGATATACTGCATGGGGCTGTTTATCATGGCTATGGGGGTTTCCTTTTCAGGGGCTGCTGATCTGGGAATGTCTCCCGTAAATTCCATCCCCTATGTACTGAGCGAGATTTTCACATCTCTTTCCATGGGAACCTGGATCATTATTATTTTTTCCGTCTATATTCTGATCCAGTTTATTCTGCTGGGAAAGGATATTCAGCCGGCCAGGATTCTTCAGCTGGTCTGCACTGCGGTTTTCGGATATTTTACGGATTTTACCAATATGCTGGCAGCCAGATTTCTTCCAGATCCGGCGGAACTGGCTCTGGCCGGCGGAGCAGTTTACGGAGTGCGTCTGCTGTATCTGCTGATCAGTATGCTTCTGATCGCTCTGGGAATCCTGTTTTATCTCACTCCTGATCTGATCTCTCTTCCGGGAGAAGGGATCATGCAGGTGATTTCCGGAAAAATGGGACTTCCGCTCCATAAAGTAAAAATGAGCTTTGATATTACGGTTTCTCTGATCGCTCTGGCGATTTCTCTCCTGTATTTCAGAGAATTTCACGGAATCCGGGAAGGCACAGTGATCGCTGCCTTCGGAGTGGGAAAAATTCTGGGGCTTTACAGTCCTCTGAAAGCAAAGGTGCAGAGTTTCCTGGACGGTGAAAGCCCGGTCATCCGGGCGGAGGATGCAGAACCTGTTTAGGTGACGGAGTCACAGAAAACGGTTCCGGTCTGTGCTAAAGTACCTTCATGATCAGATGGGAGGAAACAGAGATGGAACAGATCAGACGGAAGAGAAGGAAGGCGTTTGTGGAGGAGAAGGCCTGTGTGGCCTGCGGGTGCTGCGCGAAGGTCTGTCCGGTATCAGCCATATCCGTATGGAAAGGGATCACGGCAAAAGTGGATCAGAGTAAGTGCGTAGGATGCGGAAAATGTGCAGCGGAATGTCCGGCATCCGTGATCAGTATCCGGGAGGTGGAAGCATGAAATCGGAAAAGAAATGGTACGATTATCTCTGGATTGCATCGGCAGCCTATCTGATTCTCGGTTTTTTCAATATTATGTTTGCCTGGCTGGGGCTGCTCTGCTTTTTTATTCCCCTTCTTATTTCTGTTATCAAAGGAAATAAGGGCTACTGCAACCGGTACTGCGGCAGAGGACAGCTGTTCGCTCTGCTGGGAGGAAGATTCGGGCTTTCCAGGAAAAAGGATATTCCCGGCTGGATGAAGAGCAGATGGTTCCGGTACGGATTTCTCATCTTTTTCTTCGTGATGTTTTTTCAGATGCTGTGGACCACATGGCTGGTTTTTGCAGGTGCATCCGATCTTCATCAGACGGTAAAGCTGCTTTGGACCATCCGCCTGCCCTGGAACTGGGCCTATCACGGAACACTGATCCATGAGGGAATGGCTCAGTTTGCTTTCGGATTCTACAGCGTGATGCTCACATCCACCATATTGGGACTGTTTACCATGGTCCTGTTCAAGCCCCGCAGCTGGTGTGTTTACTGTCCCATGGGTACCATGACTCAGCTGATCTGCAGGGTAAAAAATAAAGAAAATTAAGTACGGAATTCAGAGCCGCTGTTTTGCAGCGGCTTTTTTTCGTACCGGAAACAGGACCGAACATATGTTCTTTCTCTCTTGCAATCCTATGGGTTTTCCGCTATAATAAGACAAGATTATAAGGAGATGAAGGAGGAAAAACGGTATGATACCAGACGAACAGGTCCGTTTAAGCCAGATGGCTCCGGGAGGAGGCTGTGCAGCGAAGATCGGACCGGGCACGCTGCAGGGGATTCTGGAAAAACTGCCCGGATTTCAGGATGAAAATCTGCTGGTAGGGATTGAAACCAGTGATGACGGAGCGGTGTACCGCATATCGGAAGATCTGGCATTGATCCAGACGCTGGACTTTTTTCCGCCTATGGTGGACGACCCGTTTCTTTTCGGACAGATCGCTGCTGCCAATGCTCTGAGCGATATTTATGCTATGGGCGGAGAACCGAAGATCGCACTGAATATTGTGGCATGGCCAAACTGCGTCAATCCGGAGATTCTGGGAAAGATCCTGGCCGGCGGTGCGGATAAGGTGAAGGAGGCAGGGGCAGTGCTGGCAGGAGGGCATTCCATTCAGGATGATGTGCCAAAATACGGCCTGAGTGTCACCGGCTTTGTCCATCCGGACCGCATCTATACAAACTGCGGAGCCAGGCCGGGCGATGTGCTGCTTCTCACAAAACCTCTGGGGACCGGTCTGGTAAATACGGCTTCCAAAGCAGGAATGGCATCGGAGCAGGCAGAGAGAGAAGCGGCACAGGTGATGACGGAACTGAACCGGGAAGCGGCAGAGTGCATGAGGGAATGCCGGATTCATGCCTGTAC
>CALWRQ010000136.1 GCA_944383965.1 uncultured Lachnospiraceae bacterium | reverse complement strand
GAGCAGATGAATGCCAACGCCAATTTCCGCTGGTGCCTGAAGGTGCAGTCGGAGAGTGACAGCCGGGATATGCTGGGAGTCAGCGACGCTGCTTATCTGAACGTTCCCGGAAGAAGTTATGTAAAATCGGGAGACGGGGTACTGGAGATGATACAGCCCTTCTATTCCGGCGCGGAGTATCGGCCGGACAGCAGCAGAAAGGAGATTCCTCCGGTCTGCACCGTATCCCTGGCGGGAGAGCGCAAGCCGGTGTCGGCTGCTCCCGCGGGAAATATGCGGGAATCCAGAGGAAAACAGATCGATGCGGTGGTCACCGCCATTGCGGCCTACTGCCGGAGGAAAGGAATCGCCCCGGCCAGACAGCTCTGGACCAAGCCTTTGCCGGACAGCCTGGAGCTGGCAGAAATTCAGCCTGAAGGAAGGCTGTGGAAGAGCGTTTCTGACTGGAAGCCGGAGAGAAAAGGAGCGGAAGGCGTCTTCGGACTGATTGACGATCCCATGCATCAGACGCAGGTTCCCCTTGTTCATGATTTCTGGAAGAACGGAAACCTTCTGGTATATGGAATGGCGCTGTCAGGAAAAACCACATTCTTAAAATCCCTGCTGATCTCCATGTGCTGTTCCTTCAGTCCGGAGCAGGTACAGTTTTATCTGATGGAATTCGGAAGCTTCAATTTGAGAAGTATGGAGAAATTCCCCCATGTGGGAGGAGCTGCCGGGGAAGATGAACCGGAGACTCTGGAGAGAATCGCGCGACGGTTTTCAGATGAACTGAGCCGGAGAAAGAAGCTCTTCCGGAAATGGGGAGTGGGAACCATAGGAGCTTATCAGGATGCGTCGGGAGAATCTCTGCCTGCCATGATTCTGGCGGCAGATAACTTAAATCTTATGGGAGTGAAGTTCCCTGAGATTCAGGAGACTCTGGCGGTCCTTACCAGAGAGGGGGAAGCCTTCGGCCTGTATGCGGCTGCGACCGTTACGGGAAGCACAGGGCTGAGCTATCAGCTGAAACAGAATTTCAAAACGGTGATGGCTCTGCAGATGACAGACCGTCTGGAATACAGCCAGCTGGTGGGAAGAGTATCCGGAAATATTCCCAAGCCGGTGATCGGAAGAGGACTGGTTCAGGGGCCGCTGGAGTTCCAGACGGCCATAGCGGGAAAGGACCTGACAGACGGACAGAGGGCTGCTCTGATCCGGCAGCTGGCGGAAGAGATGACGGGCGCCTGGGACGGTCCCCTTCCGGTTCCCGTACTTTCCATGCCGGATGAGATCCCTTACGGATCTGTAAAGGGCGGTCCTCTGGCGCTGGGCTTCAGCTACGGAGAGACGGCTCCGGCTGTTCTTCCGGTGAAAGAGCATACCAGTCTGCTGATCAGCTGCGGCGATCAGAAGAGCAGAAATCAGCTGCTGGCACTTTTCTTCAGACAGGCGGCAGAGATGAAAGATGGAACAATCATCGCATACGGCCCGTTTGCCGGGGAACTGGAAGATTCCCGCTCCCTGCAGAAAGCGGCAGACGGAGCGGAGCTGGGGAATATTCTTCGGAAGCTGGCTCCCGTGCTTCAGGAACGACAGACGGAGAAGAAAAAAGAGGAGAACAGGGAGTTTTCCCATATCTTTATTTTTGCGGACGGAGTGAAGGAACTGACGGAGACGGCAGATAACCGGGTGATCAGTCAGCTGGAGGCATTTATCAGGCTGGGAACAGGACTGGGAATTACGGTGATTGCCGCAGATCTGGCCGCTGATGCGGAGCGGTGTTATTTCGGCCGGAATATTCTGATGGAAACCCTTCATGAAGGGCCGATGATTCTCGCAGGCGGACAGGCGGAGGACCACCGGATCGCGGATATCCCGGCTCTGAAACGGATTCTGCCGAAAGAAGGGCTGAGAGAAGACATAGTATTGGTCATGAATGGCAAGTGTGTCAGAATCCGTCCTATGGACGCAGCAGATTAAGGAGGGCGGTATATGAGCTACAGTTTCGGGGAAATGAAAAGGCTGGAGAAGGAAGCCGAGACCTGGCGGGAAAAAGCGGAAGAATATCAGGAACTGACGGAAAAAATCGGACAGAACTATCCCGAAGTGCTTACCCGTTTGAAGAATGCCGTGAGCATTCTGGAAAGGGGAGGCGTGTGGGAAGGTCCGGACGGAGAAGCCTGCAGAAAGGTGATCGGTGAACTGCAGCAGGGAATCAGGAAGGAGCAGACCCTGCTCCAGGAAATGGTGGATGAGATGTCAGAGGCGGCCAGAAGGAAAGCACAGGAAGTGAGCGATAAGCTGATTTGTGAAGTATATCCCAATATGAGTTTCCAGGGAAAAATTGACGCATCTGCAGATTATCTGGCAGACCGCATCGTGGATGCGGTTAAGGGAAGGTAAGGAGAAGGCGGGGCAGACTGATATGAGAACAACGGAAATAACAATGTCGGATCCGGCGCTTTCCCAGCTGGCAGGGATGATGAAGCTTAGGGGGAAATGGTTCCTGCCGGAGCAGGCAGGAGGGCCGGACGAGTTTATCAGGGCCAGAAAGGAATGGGAGGAGAGAGGACTGGCCCGTCTGGATTTTGACGGAAGCCTCCATCCCAGTCCCCGCTTTGCAAGAATGCTTTATAACCTCACTCATACGGACAGGGCTCTTCTGTATGAAAATGAAGAGGAGAAAACGCTGTTTCTGAAAGGACCGGTGGATATCCTGATGCTGAAACGGCGGGAAGGGGAAAGAGAGTGGAAACTGGCTCTCCGCCCGTTTCATGAGGTGAGCCGGTGGATTCTTGAGCTGGCGGACCGTTCTTTTTCCGGAAGGATTCTTTTTCTGGGAGAAGCCGGCCGGGAGCCGGACTGCCGGGTTCTGGACCCGGAAGGAAAGGAGAACCGGGAACGGAGAGAGTTTCTTGGAAACTGTCTGCAGACCTTTTATCTCGGACAGCAGGAAAACGGGGTTCTGACGGTTGGGAAGAACGAAAAGGAGGGGGAGGAACATGCCTGATACGGTGCTTGTGACAGTGAGATATGAAGGAAGAGAGCAGGACTATTCCCTGCCTCTTCAGGCTTCCATAGAGCAGTGGCTTCCCGTTCTGGGGCGGGCTCTGGGAGCGGGAGAAGGAGCGGCGGTCTTTTTCCGTGAAAAAGAGCTGGAGCTGACCCGGTCGCTTGCGGACTGCTGCGTATGGGATGGTTCGGTGCTTACCCTTGTGAGGAGGTGAGGAAAGGATCATGTATCGGTTTGATAAGGATGAGGTAGAAGAAGCCAGGATCCAGCTGGAACTGGCCTATGACCGCCATGACGGGGTCTGGGATGCGGCGGTGCAGCAGTATGTGAAAACAATGGTGCAGGAAACGGAGTGTGAGGATGCCTACAACCGTTTCAAAAATCAGCTGAGCCAGGGAATCCATCAGCTGATGACTCTGATCAGTGCGGTGAAAACCTCCATGGATGAGTATGCGCAGCTGGACGAGTCGGGCGCATCCAGCCTGACGTCGAAGGATGGTTCTTATACCTATGGGATCTTTGCGGACAGTATGGCTCTGGGCACGGGGATTTCCTACGCAGCCTATGAAATGTACCGGTTTGAAAGCGGCGGAAAGAGCCTGGCCTCGGATTTTAACGATCTGGGATCCTTCCTGCAGACGGATGTTTACAAATACAGCTCTATGGAGGCAGGGATGGCGGAATGGTCCAACTATCTGCTGATCGTCGATGCGCTGACTCAGGGAGTGGGAATCAATCTGGGGTTTGTGGATGATTATACGGAGGAAATGCTGGAAAGTGCGTTGTCCGGCGTGCTTATGAGCCTGCCGGATTCCAGAGCGGAATCCGGCTATGAAACGCTGGATCAGCTGGCGGACTACTCCGGCATCGAGGACATGGATAAATGGATCAGCGCGATGAAAAAGCTTTTGTCCACCTATGCGAAAGGGGCGGAATCCTTTGACAAGATCGAACTGGATGAGGACTTTAGGAATCTGATGAACCAGCTTCCCTCGGATCTGAGAAATATTGTAAGCGGTTCCATCGGATCGGTCTACAGCGCTCAGATCATAGGAGATACGGTTTCCGAGCTGACGGATAGGATCGAACGTCTGGATACTTATATTGATGTGGTGATGCACTGCTTCAACGATTATTCCGTTCAGGTATCCTACCTGGACACTATGGAAAATGCTCTGCTGTCCGCCGGATTTGCAGAGGGAGATCTGGTGTATAAAATCCGGGAGATGAAAGAAAATTATTCGGATAATTTCTCCTATGCACTGGACAAGGTGGGAGATCTGATTATCAAAGAGGTGAAAAGCACGGGAAGCAAGGAGCTGATCAAGAAGGCGGTGGATGCCTGTCCCGTGATCAAATATGTGGATTTCGGACTGAGTGCCACAAGCACGGTGTCAAAGGTCATGAGCGCGGAGGAGATCAGCGCGGTAAAGAGCTTAAACGGTACGTACATCTATGATCGTGCGCTGTCTCAGAGTTATCAGAATTATGTGGATATGATGAATGCGGGCATCGCCACGGAGGCGGATATGCAGGAGGCGGAAAGGCTGTTTACCCTGCTGAAGCTGACCAAGACCAAGGAGTATGAGCAGATGCTTACCCTTTCTGAAAGAAGAGACCCTGGGCTTTTTGCAGAATACAACCGGAAGTATTTCGCTCTGACGGGGAAATTCTGGAATGCGGACGTATCAGAAGTGGATGTGGATCCGTCTGATGTGTGTGCCGCAGGAATCAGTTAGCAATACAGGAAACAGAAAAAAGCAGTTCGCTGGCAGCCGCAGGGCTGCTGCAAATAAATGAAAAGGAGAAAAAGAATTATGGGAGCATCAAGAATCAGTCTGGATACCGCGGCTCTTCGCAGTTCCGCGGCACAGGTAAAGGGAATTGCAGGAAATCTGGAGAACGAGCTTCATTCCCTGGAGCAGATCATTGCCACCACGGCGGACGCTTGGGAGGGAACGGCAAAGGACTCGTTTGAGAGGACGTTCCAGACCACCTACAAGAAGAATCTGACGGAGATCAAAAACTCTCTGGAAAATTACGCGAAGGCCATGGAAGAATATGCCAACGAAAACGATGAGGTGACCAACAGAGGAGCCCGTCGGTTTGACAGCATTATGGGCTGAGCATTATGGATCGGCACTGAAAAACCGGGTATTATACCCGGTTTTTCAGTGCCTGAATTTTCTGCCGGAGCTCCACGGAAATCCGTTCGATTTCGTCCAGCTGTTCCGTGATCTGAGCATGTTCGATTTCAGCCTGCGAGGTGACAAACAGCAGATGAAAGTTTTTCATATAGGAAAGCAGCTTTTCCTGCGTCCTGTTGTCCTGAAGCGATACGAACTGCCGCTTTTCAGAGAGCGTCATTCCTTTTATTTCATCAGGAAGCTGCTGCCGATACTCCCGGGGAGATTTATTAAACACCTTTTTAAAATTCTGATTAAATGATTTCAAATCTGCAAAACCATTTCGATTCGCAATATCAAGAATGTTGCAGCTTTCGGAGCACAGCTCCAGCGTGGCTTCTCTCAGACGGATCCGCATCAGGTATTCATAAAAATTGATCCCTACGTGTTTTTTGAAAAAAAGAGAAAGGTAGCTGAGATTATAGGAGCATAATCTGCCCAGATCCTTCAGGGTTATTTTCTCTTTATAATGATCTTCAATATAAAGAATAATCTTCCGGACCAGATCCTCGTCTGCCAGACTCTTCTGGTCATAAGGATTCTGAGGACGGCGGACGGGAGGAAAGGCCTTAAACAGAATATACAGCAGCTTATTCAGCTCATATTCCACCCGCAGCTGGTTCAGCGGGTCCTGATCACTGAGATGAAGGAACATGTGTGCCATCATTCCCCGCAATTGAACGAAAATGTCCTGATTTCGGGTCTGCTCGGTTGTGTGTCCGCTGAAAACATATCCGCTGATGGGATTGTAGAAATCAGCCAGATAATCGGGGTTCAGCCGGATCAGCATGGCTTTGCTCCCGGCTGTTTTCGCCAGAGAAGCGTGGCCGATATTGGGGGTGAGAAGAAGAAGGTCATCCTCTTCCAGGTATACGGTCTGACCGCCGTAATTGACTTCGATGCTTCCTTCCAGAATCAGCAGCAGCTCCATATCGTAGTGCCAGTTGTAACGGTAAGGACCAAGATAATAAATATATTGTTTTAGGTTCAGATTCCTGCTTTTGTGATTCAGACGGAAAAAATACTCCCCGTTTCTGGACTGAGGGAGAGAGGTGTCTTCTTTGCCATAATGCGCCATGATGAACTCCTTTCGTGAAAAATATTATAACATTTTTCCTTCGTAGATTATCTGATCGGAAAAGATCCGTTTCAGATCGAACATCATTGGCAGTATATGTACCGCAGCATGTATTTCCGGG
>CALWRQ010000135.1 GCA_944383965.1 uncultured Lachnospiraceae bacterium | reverse complement strand
CGCACGAAATCGTGCGACTGATTCAGAGCATCTTCTTTTAGATATTTGACCTGTCTACTTGACAGGGGGCATATCAATCTCTGCAGCCGCTCCTTTTTTCATGATTGGTATTCTTTTTCCAGTCTTTCTTCTCCGCATCCTTCCCGCAGTCTTAAAATCCGTTTTCCTTCAGATCCCGGACCAAGTCCACATAAAATTCCCGTACGTCAAACCCTTTGATGTTCTGACGGTTCAGATCGATCATATCTCCATGAGAAATGCCCCTGTTTCCTGCTGCGGACACCATCCGGAAACGGCGGCCCCATTTCATGGAATCCACTCCTACCAGTCCGTCATTTTCCTTTTCGAAACGACTCACCAGAATATGACACAGATTCAGAGGAAAGGGAGCGCTGCTCCATCTTTTCATCGCCGATCCCACACTTTGATAATACACTCCCGGCATATCCGGCATCTGGAGGTTCATCTCCGCACACCGGCGGGCGGTCAGGTCGGAAACTGCCGCATAAAAATCCGGATTCCGGTCTCCCAGCTTTTTCAAAGCGCCATCATAGTGAGCGGAAATCCAGCTGCGTATTCCTTCCGGAACCCTGTTCAGAAGCCAGTCCACAAACGCGCATCCCCGGTGAGGAGTATTGACTGTGGTCAGAGACGCCACATAGGGAGAAAGTCCCAGCCGGCTTATGGCCCAGCGGCTTTCCAATCCTCCCTTGGAGTGGGCGATGATGTTGACTTTTTCACAGCCGGTCCGGGCAATGATCCCCATGACCGTCTCCTTTAACTCTGCTCCCGACTCTGCAGTGGCCGCCGCAGACTGCTGGCCGCCGTAAAAGACCACTGCTCCGTTTTTTATCAGTTCTCCCGGGATCCTTCCCCAGTAGTTGAACCGTTTCCGATCCCGGAAAAACACCCCGTGAACAAGGACAAGGGGGTAGCGGGTCTCACACACGCTGCTGCTCTTCCGTATCCGGTTCTGTTCCTGCTTATCCGTTTCAAATTCATATTCCTCTCTGATGATCCTGCTCATCCTCCAGAAAATCCACAGGTTGACCCCGGGAACCCACCAGAACAGAAACACGGCGATTCTCCATCGGATCCCCATCTGAACGGAAGACAGATATACCCGGAGAAATCCGTTGGCCGCCAGGATCCAGGTCCAGAGCATACACCCCAGAATATGCGGAACGATCTCCCAGGCAGAGAGATCGATAGAAAGGGATGGGAACAGCCGGACCAGACAATAGATGCCCACCGCCAGATCTGCCGTAAAAGAAAGAACGCAGATCTCCAGAAGGGTTTCTCCTCCCAGCATCACCCCAAGTCTGGAAAAATTCTGTTTTCCCCAGTTCGGGACCACATTGAATGCCCCGAAGCAGAGAATCAGTCCTGCAAGCACGAGCAGGCTCTCAGCCGTTCCCAGTCCTGTCACCCGGCCTATGATGTCAAGATTGGCCAGCAGCACTGCTGTTATCCAGCCAAACCATTTACCCGCACAATACATTTTTCGGCTCCTTTCTGCAGTGTGCATGTTCTGTCTCTGAAATCAGTTTAGGATGAGCGGGAATATCTGTCAAGAAGATTCCCGGTGACTGCAGCAAAAGGGAGCTGCAGCCCCACAGGCGGTATTCCGCCCATGATGCCGCAGCTCCCCGTTTCTTTTCCTATGCAAATCGATTTCTCACATATGCCCGCAGAACCCGGACGGTCTGTCCCGCTTCCTTTACGCATATTCGGTATTTTCCCACAGACGCCGGTATGATAAAGGTTTCCGCATAGTGAACCTCAAATGGCTTCACAGCCGGATCATCACAGATAATCAGTGCAGATTCTCCGTCTACCAGATTTCCTACCACTACTCCATCTTCCGTATGGAACTCCTGTTCCGTTCGGATCACAGACACATGAGTTTCTATGAATTCCAGCTCATGCAGTCCTGTCCGGATTTCCTCATAGTCCTCCGTCTTCTCAATGGGCACAAAATGGTTCACCAGATTTTCCTTGACCCATCCGGTGGTCCTGTCCCACTGAATGACCTTTTCTCCGTGCTCGATATGCACCGGGCGCGGTCTTCCGTCCAGCCCTACTCTGTCCCAGTCCCACAGCTTGAAGGTAAAGATATAAGGAGTGGCGCTTACTTCCAGCACCATGCTGTTGCTGGAAGAACAGTGCACCGTTCCTGCCGGAATCAGGAAATGATCGTGCTTCTTCGCCGGCCAGTAATTGACGTATCTGGAAGCGTCGAAGCTCTTCTCTCCTCTCTGGGCTGCTTTCAGATCGCTGATCATGCTCTGAGGATCAATATCTTCCTTCAGTCCCAGATATACTCCCCCGTCCTCTCCCGCATCAAGAATATAGTAGCTCTCGTCCTGAGTATAGGCCATTCCGAAGGTGCTGTGTATGTATTCTGTCAGAGGATGGACCTGAAGGGACAGGTTCTGCCCTCCCATGGTATCCAGCAGGTCAAACCGGATGGGGAACTCCGCCCCGAACCGCACATAGTTCTGAGCCCCCAGAAGTTCCTTCGGGCAGTATTTCACCACGTTCATGGCAGGAGACTGGATCCGCACATTCCCATATCGGAGATAAATACTGTTTTCCTCCGGCACTCCGTCAAAGGACCAGGCAAAATTCTTTTCATCCGGATCCAGTCCGCAGACCTCCTTCATCCACTGTCCGCCCCATACACCGGGGTCAAAATAAGGTGCCAGGCGGAACGGCCGGGAAGCTGTCTGCCGGAGTCCCAGAAGGAAATCCTTTCCGCTCACCATTTTCGGCTCGTCTGCCGTATTGGTATCCAGATACCAGTCGATCTCATCATACAGTTCGGTCTTCCGTTTGTCCGCAAATCTCCACTCTACAAAAAATCCTCTTTTGTATTTACGGAGCGTATCTTCCTCATAATTGCTGCAGTTAAAGTTGGGCATTCCCTTCCGGTAGCGGAGCTGGATCTCCCACCGTGCCATATCCGCATACACCAGCAGATCGCCTTTGGAAATCAGAGAAGCACCCACGCCGAAGATCAGCGTAAGACCGTGGGCCCCCACTCGCGTTCTGGCGTTCTCCAGTCTGACCGGATCTGTAAAGTCCTCCATGCGCCCGTAGAACATGGTGCCGAATACGCGGTCTTCCGTTAAATAAGGTCTCATCATTTCCGTCATTTTCTCCTCGTCGAAGAAAATGTCCTTACTGAAAATCACAGTATCCGGGCAGAGGTATTTCTGCAGGCCCGCAAGAACCTCCTCCTCATTCACTCCGGGATAGCATTCCACTGTAATGACCGAAGCCTGCTTTTCTTTTAACCTTTCTGCAATCTCTTCATATCCTTCCGCCGGTTTTCCCGTATAGCCGCAGACGTCCGTTTCCGGAAACTTATCATAATTTGACGGTCGATTGATATATGACATAATCCTTTTCCCTGCCTTCACATAGTTTTGATTTCCTGCTTACGCCGCTGCTTTTCTGTTATACCGGAAGGTCTTCACTCCCACCATGACCACAAAGGCGATGGCTGCTCCGATGGCAAAGCAGATCAGGAATTTCACAGGACTGCTGGTTGCAATACAGGTCAGCAGAGAACCGCCGGCTCCCACATTGATCTCAATATTCCACAGCATGCTCAGGCCGCCGGCGATGGCTCCGCCAAGCATCTGAGCCGGGATTACTCCCAGGGGATCTCTGATGGCATAGGGAATACACTGCTCTCCGATTCCGCCAAGACCTGCCAGAACCAGAGACGGAATGGCCGTATCGCGCTCTTCTTCCGTAAATAAATTCTTAAACAGCAGTGCTGCCAGACCAAGGGTCATACCGGGAATGATCTTTGCAATGGTGAACGCACAGTAGAACTCCCAGTGTCCGTCTGTCCACAGACCTACTGCGAACATATATGCGATCTTGTTGATCGGTCCGCCGAAGTCAAAGTTTGCCATCAGGCCGATCAGAACTCCCACTGCAAAGTACAGGTTATGATCTGCCATCCAGGTCAGTCCTTCGGTAAACTTCGCATTGATAAAGGAGATAAACGGGCCCACACCCCAGACCATGGGAATGCACACTGCAATACCCACAACTACCGGAATCACGAGAAGATTCATCAGAGACTCATACTGGGATTTGATTTTCATTTTGTGGAAACCCAAAACCAGATATCCGGCCAGTGTACCGGCAAACAGAGCTCCCAAGAATCCGGAATTGGCAACGCTGAGGGCTCCGGACTCATAGCCACCGGCCAGATACCCGGCTACCAGTCCGGGTGCCAGCGCGCTTTTTCCTGCGATTCCATAGGCAATGAAGCCGCAGAGAACAGGATACATCAGCTTTGACAGTGCCACAAAGGACACCTGTCTCAGATTGTACAGAAACAGTTCAAATCCTCCTGCTGCCACAACCTCTTCCGCATCACGCAGATTATATCCCAGGATCTCCATACCGATGATATCCACGAGGGCCATAAGCAGGCCTCCGAAGATCACCACCGGAATCATGTAGGAAATTCCGCTCATGATTCCTTTGTAAACCGTTTTTCCAAATACTTTTATCTTACTTTCCTCATCCAGCTGAATGGTCTGCTGCATTTTTCTTTTCCTCCCCTTTTATTTTCCCAGTACTTTTTCCAGCTTCTGCATAATGTCTTTGGAACGTTTGATAGCGTCTTTCGTCTTCACTTCCATGGTCGGCAGCTTTTCAAATCTCTCTCTGTCCGCCACAGAGGTATCCACTGCAAAAATACAGCAGTCTGCTTCCGCAATCTCTTCCGGCGTGATCCGGTTCTCAATGCCTCCTGCTCCCTGGGTCTCCACCTTGATCTGGTGGCCTCTTTCCTTCGCCGCCTTTTCCAGGCTTTCCGCAGCCATAAACGTGTGCGCCACTCCTACGGTACATGCCGTTACTGCTACAATTTTCATACTGTTTCCTCCTTATATTGAAATTTAAAACTCTTTCCTCATTTCAGCCAGATCTTCACGGTCAGGATCTTTCCTCCCGGAACCGTTCCCAGCTCTGCATCTGCTTCTCCCACTCTGTTTTCCCTGAAATCCACCAGTTCCATATGGGTATAGGGCTTTTTCATTATGATTTTTCCGCCTTTTGCGCTGTCATCCTTTGCATTGAAGAGGCGCAGCAGATAGGCGCTGTCCTTTTTTGACTTCTGCAGAGAAGAGAACACCAGCTCACTGCCTTCCAGCTCCAGCAGCTGATCCTTCTCCGGAATGGGAACCACTGCATCGTTTACTTCAAAATATTTCATGGGAATGAACGTACGGTTGTACTCCTGCTCCTCGAACCACACATCCTCCGCAGCGTAGTCCACATAAGTATTCATCATGGCTTCGCTGTCATACTGTCCGGTAAAGCCCAGGCCATATTCAAAGGTGATCTTTCTGCCCATCAGCTGAGACAGCGGACACTCCATGATCTGCTCCGGAATTCCGGACGCCCGTCCCGGACGGCGGTTGAGATCCGGCAGTCCGAAATGCCCCACCGCGCGGTAAATGGTAAGAGCGATCCGGTCAAACCGGTCACCGGTCACTTCGTATTCTTTCGTGCTCTTTGTATAGACCGTGGCGCAGAGCTGTTCATCCGCAAGAGAGACATAGTTTAAAATCGGATAGATCGGATCAGGCCGTTCCAGCCATTTCTTCTCTTTCCAGTAGGCCATGGCCTTCGGGGCATTGACTCTCTCAACGGCGCCGAACTGGGTCCCCGCAATGCTGTGTTCCGTTGTAATGCCGGGAGCAATCACCAGACGGAACTTATGGTTCTTCGCCCGATTGATCACATCTCCCTTCAGAGTCAGCAGATCGCTTCCTTTTCTGGTCTCAAAGCAGATGTGATATTCGATCTCTCCGCTGCACACTCCCTGCTCCCTCTCATTCAGATCTGCAGGAACCTTCACCGTTCCCCGGAGAGCAAGCACGGAGCCCCTCTCTGACTGATAACATTCTGCTGTTTCCGCATTCCGGAAATCAAATACCTGATGCATGTCATGATCCGGATTATCCCAGTCAAAGGTATCTCCCGCGTCTCCGCAGTCATCAAAGTAAACCGCGTTCTCTATGAACCGGTCCTCCTTCTTCAGCCGGACGGAGATCCGTCCGTTGTAAAGCTCCAGGCGAAGGGCATCGTTTTCAATGTAAGTGGTGTTTCTGCTGGCCACATCCACGCAGCTGCTCTTTTCATCCTCTGCAAGCACCAGCGTTTTGTAGTTGCAGCCGCCCATATCCTCCAGATGAATGATGATATCTGTGGCGTAATAGTCCTTTCCCGTATCCAGCAGCTGAGGATCTTTTCTCTTCCAGCCTCCGTACACCTGCTCGCTTCCGAGAATCGTATATGCAATTTCTCTGTCCCCGTCATACAGGGCAAAGTCTTTCTTCTTTGTATATACCCGCATCTGAATATTCAGATTTCTTCTGACCGGAAGCGTATTGAATACCGTGACCCTCCTGCCTGCTTTTTCCGTCCTGCAGGACTGTACGATCTTTCTGCTGAGATAGGTCCGGATGGCGCAGGCATA
>CALWRQ010000134.1 GCA_944383965.1 uncultured Lachnospiraceae bacterium | reverse complement strand
ACAGAAAAATCCCTGCGCCGTGATGAAGCGCAGGGGGGACTTTTTCTTTCGAATTCGGGATTTCAAAAAAGGGTAAAAGTTAATTGCTTTCTTTATGGTTTTAGTATAGCATACGGCCCTGGAAAATGTTTGAAGAGTGTTTAAATAGATTATGAAGAAATTCTTAAGATTAGAGGGGCCGGAACCGGCCTTTCTACAGCCGGTCTGCTTCCCATTCCAGAATGCTGCCGCTGTAGGCATCCATCTTGAATTCGTACTCCATCTCGTCATAGACCAGGCTGCCTTCATATTCCAGGCGGCCGTCATCCTCATCCAGCTCCAGGCGGATCTGATCTTGGGAGGCGCCGGGAACCCGTTCCAGTATAACCTGCCTGGCCTGGGCATCGGAGAGCACTCCGGTTCCGGCAGAGGGAGCGGCAGGAGCAGAGGGGGACTCGTAGTCATATTTGAGCACAGAGCCATCGGAAGCAAGAATATCGTAACTGTATTCGGTACCGTCAGCGGAGCGGAATCTGATTTCATAAATTTCCTGTCCCTGTTCCCGTTCGGTTTTAATGGATTCCAGATCGGCCTCTTTCACGCCGGCGTGGGCCAGGGCTGCAGAGCGGGCTTCTTCTTCGGAGATGGAGCCGGACTGGGTGGAGGGGGAAGACCCGGCAGAACCGGATGACGGAGCGGGGGCGGATGCAGCTGCAGATGAGCTTTCCGCCGGCTGATCGGCAGTTTCTTCCGATGCACCGGGATCCAGATGAACGGCTTCGATGACTACACCGGTCAGTGCGTCAATGTCGTATTCATACTCAGAGCCGTTTCCGGTAAAATTTACTTCGTAATAAAATGTACCGTTTTTATTGTCCAGACCGGCGGAAGAGAACTCCGCCTGGTCAGCAGAAATCCCTGCGGCACTGAGCGCCGCTTCTTTGGCTGCCTCAATGCCGATATATTCTGCGGTAGATACCCGGGGATTTCCCCCGCAGGCACAGAGATATGCGGAAAGGGAGAGGGGAAGGACAAGACAGAAGGAAAGTTTATGGAACAGTTTCATAGGATTACCTCATTTCATGGTCATGTGATGGAGCGACCGGGCAGCGGGGCAGGCGAACGGTAAAGCAGCTGCCCTGCTGCGGCCGGCTGTTTACAGTTACGGTGCCGCCGTGGAGCAGAATGATCTGACGTACCATGGAAAGCCCCAGACCAATGCCGTTTCCTGACTCTCTGGAAGGATTGACCTGGTAGAAACGCTGCCAGATCCGTTCCTGGTCTTCCGGAGCGATGCCGATGCCGTTGTCCTCCACTTCCAGGACAGCCTCCTGTTCTGTGCTGTAAAGACGGAGAAAGATGTCCCCGCCTTCCCGGCCGTATTTTCTCCCATTGTCCAGAAGATTTACGATGACCCGGGAGATAAGGAATGGATCGGCATTTGTGAAAACTCCGTCCTGGATCTGAGAATGAAGGGAGATATTCCGCTCTCCTGTGTCCTGTTCGCTGCAGAGGACACGGGCCATTTCGCTCAGATCCGTCCGTTCCGGCTTCAGCTTTACCGTTCCCAGATCCAGACGGGTCATATCCAGCAGCCGGCTGATCAGCAGGGACATTTTCTGCGCCTGGCGGTCGATCACATCGATGGATTCTCTGTACTCTTCTATGGTATCTGCATGCTTTTTTGCATAGCTGCATTGGGCCAGAATCACGGCAGTGGGGGTGCGCAGCTCATGGGAAGCGTCAGATGTAAACTGTTTTTCGGCTTCAAACGCCTGCTCCAGACGTTCAAACATGTGATCAAAGGCACTGGAAAGCCTGCTGACTTCATCCGTGCCTTCCGGCAGGCCGATCCGCCGGGTAAGATCCTGGCCTTCGCTGATGTTTTCCGCCACATCCGTGATGCGGGAGATGGGAGCCAGCGCCCGCCTGGAAATCAGATATCCTCCGCCGGCGGCCAGCAGGATCAGGAAAGGAAGGATAATGGAAAAAATGGTAAAGATATTATCTGCAGTCTGGCTGCTGTCTGTGCTTTTCAGCACCCCTCTGAGCCAGAGGCCGTCATCCCAGCCGGAAGGGATCCAGAAATCCAGCACATAAAAATCCTCCTCTTCTCCGGGCACAAATTTGGTTACTCCGTTTTCCAGAGGAGTACTGACGGGAAAGGCTGGCGGAGTCTGGCCGGACAGCAGGGTTCCTGACCGGCTGTAGAGAAGCATATAAACATCGTTGGTATAAAACCGGAAATCAGGAGAAACGGAGAGGGTTCCGTTCTCCATGGAAACTTCGGTCAGGCTGTTTTTCACAGTCAGAGAAAGAGTGCGAAAGGCCTCATTTTCCGCTACCCGGCTGCTGACCAGCAAAATCAGGCCCAGACACAGGGCAGCTGTAAGGGACATGAAGCCGGCGACCCAAAGAGTCAGCCGGAGCTTGATGGAAAGGTGCTTTTTCATTCGGCCTCCTTGATCATCCAGCCGGAGCCCCAGACTGTGCGGATCAGCTTGCGGGAAGCACCGCCGTCAATTTTTTTCCGGAGATAGCTGATATAAACGTCTACCACATTGGAGCCCCCGCTGTAATCATAGTTCCATATATGATTTTCAATCTTTTCCCGGGAAAGAACAATGCCCGGATTCATGCACATGTATTCCAGAATGGCATACTCCCTGGCAGACAGTTCGATGGTGCGTCCGGCTCTGGAAGCAGTGTGGCTGCCTGTATCCAGAAACAGATCTCCAACCTGAAGGACGCTGGAACTGTGTCCGCTCCGCTTTCTGGTCATGGAGCGGATCCGTGCCAGAAGCTCGTCAAAATCAAAGGGTTTGACCAGGTAATCATCCGCTCCCGAGTCCAGCCCCAGAACCCGGTCTGCAATGCTGTCTCTGGCAGTAAGAAACAGAACGGGAAGGTCCATGCCCTTGCGGCGGATTTCCTTCAGCACCTCAAGCCCGTCTTTTTTCGGCATCATAATATCCAGTACGGCTCCGTCATATTCCGTGTGTTCCAGATAGTAAAGAGCCTCCTCCCCGTCAGAACAGGCGTCTACGCCGTATCCCTCTTTTTCCAGCACCCGGGTGATCAGACGGTTCAGATCTTTTTCATCCTCTGCGATCAGAATTCTCATGGGATCCTCCTTACACGGCCGGGAGTCCCGGCCTGTATGTTATAAAGGTATTATAAATGAAAAAAAGAAAATGTTCTAATATTTATTTAATACTTTTCTTTTAAGATTAAGGCAACAAAGAAAAACAGGATGCGTACAGCATATAAGAAAAGTATAACGGAGGTAATGATATGAAGAAAAGGACATGGGCACTGGGATTTGGCGGACTGATGGCAGCAGGAGTGGCTACGGTGGGAATTCTGACGGCAGGAGCAGCGGTAAACAGCGGGACCGGTCAGATCAGCAGTGACAGAGCGAAAGAGATCGCTATGGAGCATGCCGGCATAAAGGCAGAGGACGTATCTTACAGCAGGGCGGAAAAAGATTATGATGACGGCCGCCTGGTATATGAAGTAAAACTTTGGACTGCAGATCTCAGAGAGTATGAGTACCAGATCGGCGCAGAGGGCGGTGCGGTGGAAGATTTTGATTACGATGGAAAAGCGGCTTTCAGGAAGAAAGCTTCTCAGGAGGACCGGGAGGCAGTGATCTCGGAAGAAAGGGCGAAAGAGATTGCGCTGGATCATGCAGGGCTGAAGGAAGAGGAAGTTTCTCTGGTGAAGAGTGAACTGGATTATGACGACGGAATTGCCGTATATGAGATCGAATTTTACGGAAAGGATTATCGGGAGTACGATTATGAGATCAGTGCGGGAACCGGAGAGATCATCGGACTGGACTGGGATGCAGAGAATTATGATCGGAAAAGCAGGCCGGAAGAGGAAAAGGGACAGAATACAGGCAGCCTGACGATGGAAGAGGCAAAAAAGAAAGCACTCCAGACAGCAGGGGTGACGGCAGAGCAGGCAGAACGGATAAGGATCGAGCAGGACTGGGACGACGGCCGCATGGTCTACGAAGGCGAGTTTGTGAGCGGTACCATGGAATATGAGTTTGAAATCGACGGAGAAACGGGACGGGTTCTGGACTGGGATGCAGAAAGTATTTATGACTGATCGAAAAGAATGATTATGTTTGACGGAAAATACTTGCCATGGAACTGTTTAGGAGGTAAAATATTAAGACAAAGATACAATATCAGAGGAGGTATTTGACATGGTAGTAATTTCCACAGAAAAAGCTCCGGGTGCGATCGGACCTTATTCTCAGGGGTTTGAGGTAAATGGAATGGTTTATACGTCCGGACAGATTCCTGTAGATCCGGCAAACGGCGAGGTTCCGGAGGGCATCGCAGCCCAGGCGGAGCAGAGCTGCAAAAATGTGGGAGCAATCCTGGAAGCAGCCGGAAGCGGCTTTGATAAGGTATTCAAGACCACCTGCTTCCTGGCAGATATGGGCGATTTTGCCGCTTTCAACGAAGTTTATGCGAAGTATTTCACTTCCAAACCGGCAAGAAGCTGCGTAGCGGTAAAGACTCTGCCGAAGGGTGTTCTGTGCGAGATAGAGGCAATTGCAGTAAAATAAGTACAGACAGAATACAAAAGTGCTTCAGATTTCCTTGCGGAGTCTGAAGCATTTTTTGCGCAGAAAGAGATTGCCAATCGCCCGGTCCTCTGAATATCCTAATAGAAAGACGGAAGATTGCGGAGGAGCAGTGAATCAGGCAAGACTGACGATCCATTGTGAGGAATGCTGGCGTGAGGGCTATACCGGCCGCGGGATCGGAGTGGCTGTCCTGGATACCGGCATTTTTCCTCATGAGGATTTTAAGGATAGAATTGCAGCGTTTGGAGATTTTGTGCAGAAGCACCCGGAACCCTATGACGATAATGGGCATGGTACCCATATATCTGCCATTATCGGAGGCAGCGGGCGGGCTTCGATGGGAGGATACAGCGGGGTTGCTCCGGAATGTAATTTGATCTGTGCCAAGGTACTGGACAGGAGGGGAAACGGATATGCTTCCGATGTACTTTCCGGTCTGCGCTGGATCCGGAATAACCGGGAGAAGTACGGGATCCGGATTGTAAATATTTCGGTAGGTTCTTTTGCACGCAGGGGAATGGGAGAAAATTCTGCTCTTGTACGGGGGGTGAATGTAGCCTGGGATGACGGATTGGTGGTTGTGGTCGCGGCAGGAAACAACGGTCCCGGCCGGATGACCATCACTACCCCGGGAATCAGCCGCAAGGTGATCACTGTGGGCTGTTCCGATGATCATAAGGAAGTAAATGTTATGGGGAACCGGATGGTGGATTACTCCGGCCGCGGCCCCACGGGAGCCTGCATATGCAAGCCGGATGTGGTTGCTCCCGGCTGTGCCATTATCAGCTGTGCCAATCGGAGCGGAGCTTATCAGACCAAGAGCGGAACGTCCATGTCCACGCCTCTGGTGTCCGGCGTGCTGGCACTTCTGCTCCAGAAATATCCGGATATGACAAACCGGGATGTGAAGCTCCGTCTGCGAGAACGAGCGGTAGATATGGGACTGCCGCGAAACCAGCAGGGGTGGGGACTGCTAGATGCGGAACGGCTGCTGCGTTAGGCGGAGGGCGTTTTTGTGAGGAAAGGAAATTGCCCCATTGACAAGCGGGCCGGAATCAGATATGATGAGAGGCGGCTGGGTTTCGCGGGCATGGCGGAATTGGCAGACGCGCCAGATTTAGGTTCTGGTGGGAGACCGTGCAGGTTCAAGTCCTGTTGCCCGCATCGAGGAAAAGAACCGGAATTCTTGAATGATCAGGGATTCCGGTTCTTTTTTTGCCGGTGATGTATTCAATCCCTGCAGAAATAAGATATAATGGGAAAAACGGCGATAACTGTAGAAAGAGGATTTTTATGAAAATACTGATGATAGAGGATGATGAACTTCTCTCGGAGTCTGTAAAAATGCTTTTGGAAAAACATGGATTTCAGGCAGATCAGGCGTTTGATGGGGAAACGGGAATAGAGTATGCACTGACGGGAATCTATGATATGCTGAGGGAGACCATGAAACTGGCCGGAGATGACCCGTCCCTGCAGCTTATTCAGGGCCTGCAGTGTAAGACGGCAGATGTATCCAGCGTCAGAATCGATTGGAAGGAATGACGGTCAGGAGGAAGGGAATAGAGAAAATATATGAGGTCGGAATCTTTGGACGTTCAAGGATCCCGGCCTCTCTTCCTTTTTGCCGGAACAGGAAAGCACTGCTAAAGCGGAGAGAGAAACTCCCGGAGCTTTTCGCGCACGGGCCCGTCATCAGGAGACACATAGATCTGCTGATCTCTCAGCTGGACTACGGGAATGGGGCTCAGCCGCTGCTTATATTCTGCCGGAAGATATCCGAAGATCTCCCGGAACCGGTGATTGAAGGTCTTGAGATCGGAAAAGCCGCAGTCAATGGCGATCTGCGTCATGTTTTTTTCCGTAACAGCCAGCTGAAAAATGGCATTGCTCAGACGGACCTTGGTCAGATAATCATGAAAATTGATTCCCACAGTATTTTTGAACAGAGTGGATACATAGGTACGGTTGTAATGAGTGTACTG
>CALWRQ010000133.1 GCA_944383965.1 uncultured Lachnospiraceae bacterium | reverse complement strand
TTACTCTACGGTCCGCCATATTCCTGCCTGGGTGACCAGACTGGACAAGATAACAGAGGTAAACCAGCTTTCCAGAGAGATCGAGGATCATGAGTACACGATTGAAGAAGTGGGAAGACGGCTGGACGAAATCGAGGCTATGGCGGGAAGAAAGAAACTGGCTCAGATCGGAGTGGCCGGTATTGCCTGTGCCTGTTTCAGCTTTCTGTTCGGAGGCAGTCCGGGAGATATAGCAGCTGACTTCCTTACAGGACTGATCCTGTACAGCTTTCTGCTTTACGGATGCGGAGGTCTGTCGAAAATCACGGGAAACCTTCTCTGCGGAGGACTGATCTCTGTCTGCTGCATTGCTTTCTATCATGCCGGACTGGGACAGAATTTACGTCCTCTGATGATGGGAGCAATTCTGCCGCTGGTGCCCGGCATGAGCTTTACCAATGCCATCAGAGATCTGGCGGATGGAGATTACATTTCCGGATCCGTCCGGATGCTGGACGCTGTGCTGGTGTTTATGAGCGTGGGAGCCGGAGCCGGAGCGGTGTTTCTGGCATATCATCATCTTTTGGGAGGTGTGCTGCTGTGATCGGACAATTAGCTGCCGCATTTGCGGGAACAGTTGCTTTTGGATACCTGTTCGGAATTCCTGCAAGATATTTCGGACACTGCGGACTCTGCGGAGCTGTGGCCTGGGGAGTGTATGTGCTTCCTTTCTGGGGATCGGATGTGATCGCTGTATTTGCAGCCACGGTGATGCTCACATTTCTGTCCAGACTTCTGGCGGTATGGAAAAGGTGCCCGGTGACCGTATTTCTGATCGCCGGACTGATTCCTCTGGTGCCCGGAGTGGGACTTTACTGGACCTTTTATTATCTGGTTACGGGGCAGATGGAACAGATGTCATCCACCGGACTGACAGCGGTAAAATCGGCCTGCGCCATTGTGCTGGCCATTGTGCTGGTTTTTGAGATTCCGCAGAAATTTTTCAGATGGATCTTCTATCAGAAAATTTGAGCATAATTGCTGATTCTTTCAGCAGCAAAACCGAACAAATCATTAAAATTCTGGAAAATATGGACAAAGACCGGAGACTTGGGGTATAATAATTCCGAATTCGCAAACGAAGAAAGCAGGTGCAGTCATCAAGGAAAACAGACAGATTTTTCGAAGCCTTGCGCTGATCAGCCAGCTGGGGCTGTCGGTAATGGTGCCGGTCTTACTGTGTACTTTTGCGGGACGGAAGATCGATTCGTATTTTGGAACAAAATGGACGCTGCTTCTTATGATTATGGGATTTCTGGCCGGGATTTCCTGTGCCTGGCGTCTGGCCGCCGGGGTAAACCGGATGGAGGAACAGGAAAAGAGGACAGAACGGATGGAACGGCTGCAGCAATGGCAGCGGGAGCATCCCGACGGCACTTCAGCCAGAAAACCGAAGCGGGAGAGCCGGATCAATAAAGAGGAGGAAAAGCCGTATGGAGAGAGCGACAAAGATCCTGGTTGCTGAAATTTCGGCAGGGATTCTGATGCACAATGTTCTGTGCGCAGTTCTTGCCGGGATTTTTTTTCCTGATCCTTCGGTATTTGCCGGACTGTTTCTCGGAATGGTCTGTGCAGAGCTTATGATCGTCCACATGGCATTCTGTCTTGAGAGATCCATTGATACAGGGGATTATTCTGCGGCCAATAAGAAAACCGTGGCGGGTTCCCTGCTGAGAAATTTCTGCTATCTGGTGCTTCTTCTTGTAATTCTTTGGAAGTTTCCGGATAAAATTAATGTATTGGCGGTAGTGATCGGAGCCTTAGGGCTCAAGACCGGAGCATATCTGCAGCCGGCCGTTCACAGAATATTCTGCAAAAAGTAAGAAAGGAGGCTGACATATGGGAGGAATCAGTCTGACTGGAGAGCCGGATTTCATGATACACGGCGTGCACCGGTTCACCATGTTCGGACAGGAGCTTTGGATCACCACAACGACGATCGGGATGTGCATTACCACCATATTCATTCTGATTCTGGCGGTTATCGCTCACGGAAAACTGAAGAGAGCCACAGAGGTTCCGGGCACGGTCCAGAATATCGTGGAATACGGAGCGGAGATGCTGGAAAAGATGATCGGAAGCGTCATGGGAAAGAATGGCGGGAAGTTCTTCAACTATATCGGAACGATATTCCTGTTTATTCTGTTCTGCAACATCGGAGGTCTGTTCGGACTCCGGACGCCTACGGCGGATTTCGGCGTGACGTTTACGCTTGGAGTGTTCACGTTTCTGATCGTAAACTATCAGGGGATCAAAAACAGGAAGATCAGGCACTTTACCAGCCTGTTTGAACCATTTCCCATCCTGTTTCCGATCAACCTGATCGGTGAGATCGCCAACCCCATTTCCCTGTCCCTGCGTCTTTTCGGAAACATGGTTTCCGGCGTGATTCTTATGGGACTGTGGTATGGGATGATGCCGATCTTTGTCAAGATCGGTATCCCGTCATTCCTGCACGTATACTGCGACCTGTTTTCAGGAGCCATTCAGACCTATGTGTTCTGCATGCTTACAATGGTATACGTAAATGACAAAATGGAATAGAACCAAATACTGCCGCGGAAAGCGGAAAACCAATTTAATCTTAGGAGGAAATCAATATGAATGGAATTTCTGGTCAGGACTTTATTTTAGGATGCTCAGCCATCGGCGCAGGTCTGGCGATGATCGCCGGTATCGGACCTGGTATCGGACAGGGAATTGCGGCAGGTCATGCGGCAGCAGCTGTAGGACGGAATCCGGGTGCGAAATCCGATATTACATCCACCATGCTTCTTGGACAGGCTGTAGCTGAGACCACCGGTCTTTACGGCTTTGCAGTAGCTGCGATCCTGATGTTCTTAAAGCCCTTCAGCTAAAGAAAGGGAAGAGGAATCGCGCTGTATGAAAGACGGCAAAGAAAGGAGGCGAGACCTTGGAACGGTTATTGGGATTTGACGCGCAGATGCTTTTTGATAACGCTGTGACGGCCGTTAATATATTCATCCTCTTTTTTGCTCTGTCCTATCTTCTGTTCAACCCGGTGAAGAAAATTCTGGCTGACAGGCGAAATAAGATTGCCGGAGAGCTGGAGCATGCCGCTAAGAGCCAGGCTGAGGCGGAAGTACTGAAAAACGAGTACGAAGCGAAGCTGAAGGACGTGAAGAAAGAAGCGGATGAAATTCTGGAGGCTGCCCGCAGAAAGGGAAAGGCCCAGGAAGCGGAGATCGTAGAGGCAGCCAGAGCGGAAGCGGCCAGGATCATTGAGCGGGCGAACCGTGAGATCGAACTGGAGAGAAAGAAGGCTATTGACGATCTGAAGCAGGATGTGGTGTCCATCGCGTCCCTGATGGCAGGGAAGGCAGTGGCGGCATCTATGGATGTAAGGATTCAGGATGCCCTGATCGATGAGACTTTGAAGGAAATGGGTGAGAGTACATGGCAAAGCTAGTATCAAAGGTATACAGCGATGCGCTGTTTGAGACTGCCCGGGAAAAAGGACTGGAGGACGTCCTGATGGAAGAGGCGGAAGGCCTTTACGAAGTGTTCTCTTCCAACGGAGAACTGCTGGAACTCCTGAACCATCCGAAGCTGGTCAGGGAAGAAAAACTTCAGATGCTCAAGGACATTTTTGAAGGCAGGATCTCACAGGAGTGGATGGGATTCCTGAATACGGTTGTGGAGAAGGGCAGACAGAAGGAGCTGCTGAATATCATCCGCACATTTATCCGGGATACGAAGGAATTTAAAGGCATCGGAACAGCCCATGTGGAAAGTGCGGTGGAGCTCAGAGACGAACAGAAGGCACGTCTGGAGCAGAGGCTTTTAGAAACCACATCCTATGTGAAATTTGAAATGGATTATTCTGTTAAACCGGAGCTGATCGGCGGCCTGGTGATCCGAATCGGAGACCGGGTAGTGGACAGCAGTGTCCGGACTCAGCTTTACGAAATGAAGAGAGAGCTGATGAAGCTGCAGCTTGTCTGACAGCTGCGGGAATTGAGATTATGCCGGCTGCATGGGGCAGGCGGCAGGAAAGGTGCGAACTGAATGATGAATTTAAGACCAGAAGAGATCAGTTCGGTCATTAAAGAGCAGATTGGAAAATATTCCGCCAGGCTGGAAGTGGCTGATGTGGGTACGGTCATTCAGGTGGCCGACGGCATTGCCAGAATCCATGGCCTGGAGAACGCCATGCAGGGAGAACTTCTGGAATTTCCCGGCGAGGTTTACGGCATGGTGCTCAACCTGGAGGAAGACAATGTGGGTGCCGTACTGCTGGGAGATTCTTCTCCTATCAGTGAGGGAGACCTGGTAAAGACGACAGGGCGAGTGGTTGAAGTGCCTGTGGGAGACGCTCTTACAGGCCGTGTGGTGAATGCTCTTGGACAGCCCATTGATGGAAAGGGACCGATTGAGACTGATAAGTACCGCCGGATTGAGCGAGTGGCTCACGGCGTAATTGAGAGAAAATCCGTAGATACTCCTCTCCAGACGGGAATTAAGGCGATTGATGCCATGATTCCCATCGGAAGAGGCCAGCGTGAGCTGATCATCGGCGACCGTCAGACAGGAAAAACTGCGATTGCCGTGGATACCATTATCAATCAGAAAGGACAGGGAGTTCACTGCATCTATGTAGCCATCGGACAGAAGGCTTCTACTGTGGCGAACATTGTAAAAACATTGGAAGAATACGGAGCTATGGATTATACCACCGTGGTGGTTTCCACTGCGTCTGATCTGGCTCCGCTGCAGTATATTGCGCCCTATTCCGGCTGTGCGATCGGTGAGGAGTGGATGGAGAACGGAGGGGATGTGCTGGTGGTCTATGACGATCTGACCAAACATGCCGCCGCTTACCGGACCCTTTCCCTGCTGCTTAAGAGACCGCCGGGACGTGAGGCTTATCCGGGAGATGTATTCTATCTTCATTCCAGACTGCTGGAGCGCGCATCCAGACTGTCTGATGATCTGGGAGGAGGCTCTCTGACGGCACTTCCCATTATCGAAACTCAGGCGGGTGACGTTTCTGCCTACATTCCTACCAACGTGATTTCCATCACTGACGGTCAGATCTATCTGGAGACGGAGGCGTTCAACTCCGGTTTCCGCCCGGCTATCAATGCTGGTCTGTCCGTATCCCGTGTGGGAGGCGCAGCTCAGATCAAGGCGATCAAGAAGATTGCTGCCCCCATTCGTGTGGAACTGGCACAGTACCGCGAGCTGGCTTCGTTTGCTCAGTTCGGTTCTGAGCTGGATGCGAGCACCAAGGAGCAGCTGGCACAGGGTGAGAGAATCCGAGAGGTGTTAAAACAGGGACAGTACCAGCCTATGGCAGTGGAATATCAGGTCATCATTATTTTTGCAGTGACCAGAAAGCTGCTGCTGGATGTGCCGGTCGATGAGATTCTTGGCTTTGAACAGGAACTGTTCCGGTTTATTGACAAAAAATATCCGGAGATTCCCGCTTCCATCAGGGAGAAGAAGGAGATCACGCCGGAGACGGAGGAGCTTCTTACAAAGGCGATAAACGAATGTAAGGCAGAGAGATAAGGCGGTGAAGAATTATGGCATCCATGAGAGATATAAAGCGCAGGCGCAGCAGCATCCAGAGTACGGAGCAGATCACCAAAGCCATGAAGCTGGTCTCCACAGTGAAGCTGCAGAAATCCAGAACCAGGGCCGAAAATTCCAAACCTTATTTTGATCTGATGTATGAAACCGTCAGCTCCATGCTGGCGAAATCGGGGAATATTGACCATAAATATCTGAAGGCGGGGACCACGGACCGGAAGGCAGTTATTGCTGTCACCTCCAACCGGGGACTGGCCGGAGGATACAATAATAATATTATCCGTATGATTACAGGGGATGAGAGATTCCCCAGCGACAGGACCGTTATTTTTGCTGTGGGCAATAAGGGAAGAGACGGTCTTGCCAGAAAGGGATACGAAATCGGGGGCGAGTACCCGGAGGTGGTTGAGGAACCGGAATACCAGGATGCCAGAGAAATTACCAGCCTGCTGCTGGAGAAGTTCCAGCGGGGGGAGATTGGGGAGATCTATCTGGCCTATACGGTATTCAAGAATACCGTTTCCCAGAAACCTGAGGTGATCCGCCTTCTTCCGGTGGAAGCAGAGGCCGGAAGCGGAGAAATGGAGCCGCGTCTGCTGATGAACTATGAACCCAATGAGGAGAGTGTTCTGGACGAACTGGTGCCCAAGTATATGAGCAGTATGATCTATGGTGCTCTTCTGGAGGCGGCAGCCAGTGAAAACGGCGCCCGAATGACGGCAATGGATTCTGCAACCAGCAATGCGGAAGAGATGATCGAGGAGCTGAGCCTCCAGTACAACCGGGCGCGTCAGGGATCCATCACTCAGGAACTGACGGAGATCATTGCCGGGGCCAACGCAATTTCGTAAGGAAAAAGGAGAAACAAGATGGCAGAAATGAACATTGGTAGAATAACACAGATCATCAGTGCCGTTCTGGATATCAAATTCAGCCAGGGAAAGCTCCCGGAGATCAATGATGCCGTGGAGATCACCATGAA
>CALWRQ010000132.1 GCA_944383965.1 uncultured Lachnospiraceae bacterium | reverse complement strand
ATTGACCCGAAGATGAAGGTGGCGGATCTGTCCGTAGGACAGATGCAGAAGGTTGAGATCATGAAGGTGCTGATCAAAGGAGCAAAGATCATCATCATGGACGAGCCTACTGCAGTTCTGACTCCTCAGGAAACCGATGAGCTGTTTGAACAGCTGATCCTGCTGAGAGACAGTGGACATTCCATCATTTTCATTTCTCATAAACTGGAAGAGGTAAAGAGAATCTGCAGCAGAGTTACGGTGCTGCGCCATGGTTACTGTCTGGGAAGCTATGACCTGGCAAACATGAACGAAGCGGATATTTCCCGTCTGATGGTAGGACGTGATGTAGTTCTGAAGATCGAAAAAGAAGATCCGAAGATAGGAGATCCCGTTGTTCATATCAAAAATCTGGTAAAGATCAATGAAGCCGGAAAACATGTACTGGATGACATTTCCTTTGATATTCATTCCGGAGAGGTAGTGGGAATCGCCGGTGTGGAAGGAAACGGACAGAGCGATCTTTCCGATGTCCTGAGCGGAATGAGCGGATTCAGTTCCGGTACGGTAGAATTAAACGGACATAATATCAAGGGCAAAACGGTTCATGATATCCGCGGCATGGGAATGGCGTACATTCCGGAAGACCGTATGGAGTACGGATGCGCGGGAGATATGTCCATTACTGATAATATTATGGCTGACCGTTTCTTTAAGAAAGACTATAAGAGCGGCCCGTTCATGAAACAGAAATACATCAACGATCTGGTAGATCAGTATATCAAGGATTTTGAGATTGCCTGCGATGACCGGAATCAGCCGGTGCGTATGCTGTCAGGAGGAAATATTCAGAAGGTAGTTGTAGCCAGAGAATTTACTTCCGGTTCCAACTTCATTCTGGCCAATCAGCCGACCCGTGGTATTGACGTCGGTGCGGCAGAGATGATTCGAAAGACAATTGTAAAAAAATCCAGGGAAGAAGGAACGGCTACTCTCCTGATCTCAGCAGATCTGAATGAGGTGCTGGAGTGCTCTGACCGTCTGCTGGTGTTCCGGAAAGGCAAAGTGGTTGCGGCGTTCCCGAAGGCGAACGAGGTATCGGAGGCAGAGCTTGGAGAATATATGCTTGGTCTTAAAACCATGACTGCCAAGGAAATGGAGGGGCTGTTATGAACAAAACGAGAAAAATCGAAATGACGGTGGAACTGATCCGAATCCTGGTGGCAGTGGGTATTGCTTATGTGATCGCTCTTGTGACCCTGTTTCTGATCAGCGATGATCCGGTTTATATTATTCAGCAGTTCGTGCTGGGACCGTTTTCATCGGTAAGACGTGTGGGAAGTATTATTAACCTGGCAATTCCCTTTACCTTTACGGGACTCTGCTTCTGCTTTATGTATGCAGTAAATAAGTTCAACCTGGCCGGAGAAGGAATTTTCATGTTTTCCGGATGTATGGTTACCTGGGTGGCAATCAATCTGGGAGAGGGACTTCCGTTCCCCATTATGCTTCTGATTCTCCTGATCGTAGGAGCAGTAACCGGTATTGTAATAATTGCCATACCGGCGTTTCTGGATGCGAAATTTAAAGCAAATATCGTCGTTGTATCTCTGATGCTTAACAGTATTCTGGTATTCCTTTCCATCTGGGTGCTGAAGTATCAGATGAGGGATCCGTCTATCGGTTCCATGGGATCCTATCCTCTTCCTGACAATGCGGTTCTGCCCAATGTCTTCGGAAAATTCCGTATTCAGGCAGGTCTGTTTATTGCAGTGATTGCAGTAATTGCGGTAGCAGTTCTGTTTTATAAGATGGTATTCGGATACAAGATGAGAGTGGTGGGAAGCAATCCTTTATTTGCAAAGGCATGCGGAATCAATATGATGGGAACCATCGTGGCAGCTCAGCTGATCGGCGGAGCTCTGGCCGGTATTGGCGGAACCTGTGAGATTCTGGGAAACTATGACCGTTTCAAATGGGTTGCCAGCACACAGCATGGTTTTGACGGACTGATGGTAGCCGTTCTGGCAAGAAGAAATCCCCTCCTTGTTCCCGTAGCGGCACTGCTTCTTGCATACATCCGTATCGGTGCAGACGTGGTAAACTCCAAAGGAGATATTCCTATTGAGTTCATTACCGTTATCCAGGGTATCGTTATCCTTCTGGTAGCAGCTGAGGAGTTCATGGGAAGATTCAAGAAGAAGATGATCTACAAGGCAGCCGCGGAAGGTCTGGCAGCAGACAAGAAGGAAGAAGTGGAAGAGCTGATGGCCGATACCAAAGACGAGGGAAAGGAGCAATAGTATGTTTACATTAGACTGGTTTGCAAATTTTGGATTTTCGACGCTTCGTTTGTCCACTCCTCTGATCTTTGCAGCTCTGGCGGCTGTGATCAACAGAAAAGCCGGTATGCTTAACATGGCTTTGGAAGGTATGATGCTGTCCGCAGCTCTGGGAGGCGTGGTGTTTGCCGGTGCAACCGGCAATGTATGGATCGGACTGCTGGGAGCAGTGGTTGTCAGCGTGATCGTAGGCTGGATCATTGCATTTGCCAACCTTTCCGGGCAGACAGATCTGTATCTGACCTGTATCGCAGTCAACCTGGCAGCTACCGGTGGTACGGTTTTCGCCATGTTCCTGATCACAGGAGAGAAGGCAACGACCTCTGCGGCAATCAAGGCGTATGTGCTGCCTTCTATTACTATTCCGCTGATCAATAAGATCCCGCTGATCGGACCGATGATCTCCGGACATAACGTGCTTACTTATTTTGCATTCATCAGCGTGTTCCTGGTATGGTTCTTCCTGTATAAGACCAGACTGGGCCTGAGAATGAGAGCAGTGGGAGAAAACCCCAAAGCGGCTTCCTCTGTAGGAATCAATGTAAAAAAGATCGGTTATATTTCTTTCTTATATGCAGGAGTGCTCTGCGGATTCGGCGGTGCATTCATGTCTATGGGCTGGGTAAGCTTCTTTATGAAGAACATGGTAAACGGCCGTGGTTATATCGGACTTTCTGCCATGAATATTGCTGAAGGCAATCCGGTAGGATCTGCCATTGCAGCTGTATTCTTCGGATTCTCCGATGCTCTGGCTACAACGCTGAAGAGCCAGGGAGGAAACTTCCCCACAGAGTTCCTGGATATGATCCCCTATGCGGCAACCATTATTGCTCTTGTGGTGATCAGCTCCATTCGTATGAGCCATCTGAAGAAGATTCAGAGAGGCGGAAAATAATCAGAATTTCGGACTGACAGGAGGGACTGGAAATGAGTGACAAAAGGAAAGTAGTGATAGACTGCGATCCTGGAATTGATGACTGTTTTGCACTGATGCTCTGCATCAAGCATCTGGATGTGGTAGGAATCGTAGCTGTAGGCGGAAATACAGGCCTCGCATATACGGAAAAAAATGCCAGATATATGACGGAGCTGACGGGAAGACCGGATATTCCTGTTTATGCAGGATATGACATGCCTATGATGAATAAGCTTGTCAGGGCCACGGAGGTTCACGGAAGCGGCGGACTTGGCACGGTTTCCATAGAAGAGCCGAAGAAAAAACTGGAAGAACAGCACGGAGTAGACTATCTGATCGATGTGTTCATGAACCGGGACGATGTGAGTCTGATTACTCTGGGGCCGCTGACCAATGTGGCTCAGGCGATCTTAAAGGAGCCCAGACTGAAGGAGAGAATCCCTGAGATCCTGTGTATGGGAGGATCTGCATTTGTGGGAAATACCACGCCTACAGCAGAATTCAATATTTATGTGGATCCGGAAGCGGCAAAGATCGTATTTGAATCCGGAATCCCCATCCGCCTGGTGGGACTGAATGTAACCAGGCAGAACCGCATGAGTTATGACGATGTGGACCGCCTGAAGGCGATGGGAAATCCGGTAGCGGATTTTGCAGCGAAGATTCTGTCTTTCACGGCAGGAATGGACGGAAGAACCAGTCTGTGCGACGCGTGCGCCGTATCCTGGCTGGTAGATCCGAATATCATAACAAAGAGCGCCAAAGTTCACGTAGATGTGGAAACCAGAGGAGAATTTACCAGAGGAATGACCGTGTGCGACTGGAGAGAGTATATGGGAAAGAATCCTAAGGAAGATATTTCTCATGAAAAACAGTTTGAAAACCCGGCATCAGTTCCGAACGTGGATGTGGCTCTGGAATTTGATGAGCAGAGATTCCGTAAGGTACTGTTTGACACGATCGCATCATACGGAGAATAGTTTTCGGAAAACGTCCATGGGAGGTACATACAATGTTTACACAGATTTATTCCATACAGACGGTGGAGGAAGCTCTGGGATGTGTGGAAGCAGGAGCAGACCGGGTCGGCGTTCTGGTAGGGGTTCCGGGAGGAAAGTTTCCCTGCGCCATCCATGAAGAGGAAGCCGCAAAGATCTTCGAAGCTTTGAAGGGAAAAGCTGTCCGGGTGCTGATCTCCGTGGCAGACAATGAACGGGATATTCTGGATCAGACCAGACGACTTCAGCCGGATGTGCTTCATCTCTGTGCCAATTTTACGGGCAGCCCGGAGTTCCGGGAAAAAATGCGCAAAGAGGTTCCGGATGTGCTGCTGATGGAGGCAGTGGGAATCGTAGATGAGACTGCGGTGGAAGATGCTGAGAAAAAGGCAGAGTATGCGGACCTTCTGATCCTCGACAGTGTATCCAAGGTCGTTCCCGGCGTAGGAGCGGCGGGAGTGACGCATGACTGGGGGATCGATCGAAAGATCGTAGAGACAGTAAAGATTCCGGTGATCCTGGCCGGGGGGCTGGGGCCGGAAAATGTAGAAGATGCCATCCTTGCAGTCCGTCCGGCAGGAGTCGATTCTCTGACCAAAACCAGCGTGTGTGAGAACGGAGTTCTTGTAAGAAAGGATCTGGATAAAGTGAGAGAATTCTGCCGCAGGGCAAAGGCGGTGGAATAACAAAAGAATGAGAAGGCTTTTGTGCATTGGGGACCTGTGTGCAGATCTGATCATTCCATATGGGGAGACAAAACGTAAGCTGTCAGAGATCCGGGAAGGGGTCATCGGAAGCTGTGAAGTGGAGTTTCGAACGGGGGGAACGGTCGGAAATACAGTTGCGGTGCTGGGAAAACTGGGAGAACAGCCGGTTTTTGTCACAGATCTGTGCGGAGACAGGATAGGAGAATTTTTAAAAAACGAAATGGAGAAACATGGAGCAGATATGTCGTTTTCCCGCGTGGGAAACAGAGGTGCGATGATCTGTATTGCGGTCCTGGAGGAAAATGGAGACCGCACCATGTTTCCATGGATTCCGCCGGGAGGCGGTTATCCTACTTTTTCAGAGGAAAGCTTTTCGCCGGAATTGTTTCATGGAGAATGGATCGTATTTACGGGAGGAATGTCCCTGAACAACGACGGGGAAAGCATGGAGGCGGTGCTTTCTTTTATCAGAAAGATAAAAGAAAAAACAGACTCTCTGTTTGTGTTTGATCTGAATACCAGAATTGAAACCTATGGTCTCAATGAAGAAAGAAAATGGTATTATGATCAGATGATCGCACTGTCAGACGTACTGATAGGATCCGGAATAGAGGAATTCGGTCCTGTTACAGGAAAGGAAAGACTGGCAGATGCGGCAGCCTTTCTGGCATCGGAACACAGGCGGGTGATTGCCAGGGACGGAAAGGCTCCGGTAATGATATTTGAAAAGGGAACGATGGAGAAAGTGGAAACAGAAGACGTTCCTGTGATCAGCACAGTAGGAGCAGGAGATACCTTTAACGGAGCATTCCTCTGTGGACTCAGACACGGTTACACCATGAAAAAATGTGTAGAGTTTGCCAATAAAATGGCCGGTTACATGATAAGCCATGAAGGACATCTGGAGGTGCCGGAACAGGCAGCAGAATGGCTTGAAAAAGTGTAAAGGGGGCTTTGAACGGATGGTCATGCGGTCAGCAGAGCTGGAAACGCGCAGGGAAAAAGCGAAGCAAATTGCTGCTGGATTGAAAAAACGAAATATAGAAGGTTTTTACTGCCAGAATAAAGAAGAGGCTTTGAAGCTGGTACTGGATATGGTGCCGGACGGAGCTTCGGCCGGATGGGGCGGTTCCGTGACTCTGAAGCAGATCGGCTTATTTGACGGATTGAGGGAAAAAGGCTGCGTGCTCCACGATATGGATGAGGCAGGCGGAGATCCGGAGAAGGCAAGAGAGATTTATCTGCAGTCCGTGGGAGATGATTATTTTTTCATGAGCACGAACGGGATCACGGAAGACGGCGAACTGGTGAACATCGATGGACAGGGAAGCAGACTTTCCCGAATGATTTTCGGTCCCAGAAATGTGGTGATCATTGCAGGGATCAATAAAATCTCTCCGGATGTCCAGAGCGCGGTAAAACGGATCAGAAATGAAGTCTGTCCCGTACTGGCAGTGGCAGGAGGCCGGAATACAGCATGCAGCAATCTGGGAAGGTGCGGGAATTGTTTTACCCCGGATTCCATGTGCTGTGAATTTGTGATTACCAGAAAGTCCCGGCAGAATGGTCGGATGAAAGTGATTTTGGTAGGGGAAGAGCTGGGATACTGAAATCGGTGCCGGGATCAATCATGTAAATTCCCTGCAGGAGGAAAAGCGGGAATCAGGAAGAAGG
>CALWRQ010000131.1 GCA_944383965.1 uncultured Lachnospiraceae bacterium | reverse complement strand
GAGAGAACGGTGGCGGAAAATATGTATGCCGGCCGTTATCCCACCTTCAATTTCGGTCCCTTCAAGATCGTCAATCATAAAAAGATGTATGAAGAGACGGAGAAATGGCTGAATGATGTGAAGATGCCTTACAATCCGAAGGCAAAGCTTGGAACCATGTCCATCGCTCAGATGCAGTCCGTGGAGATCGCAAAAGCAGTTTCCCTGCAGGCGAGAGTGGTGATTCTGGACGAGCCGACCTCCTCTCTGACAGACAACGAAGTAGAGGCGCTGTTCCGAATCATCAGGGATCTGAAGTCCAGAGGCGTTTCCCTTATCTATATTTCCCACAAGATGGCTGAGATCCGTGAGATCTGTGATGAGATCACCATCATGCGAGACGGTACCTATGTGGGTTCCTGGTCCATGGACCAGATTTCTGACGATGAAATCGTAAAACAGATGGTAGGCCGTGAGCTTACCAATATTTACCCGCCGAAGAATGATACGAAGGCGGGAGAGGTCATTCTGGATGTAAAAGGACTTTCCAGTATCCATGACCGTTCCTTCCAGGACTGCTCTTTCCAGCTGAGAAGAGGCGAGATCCTGGGCTTCGGCGGTCTGGTAGGCGCGCAGAGAACCGAGCTGATGGAAGCAATCTTCGGTATGCGCCATATCAAGAGCGGCGAAGTGTACATAAAAGGCAAAAAAGTGAACATCAAACGTCCGCAGGACGCCATTCGGGGCGGTATCGGCATGATCACGGAGGACCGCCGCGGAACCGGTATTCTCGGTTGTCTTTCCATTGCGGACAACGTTTCCATTTCCTCCCTGGATCAGTATCTTGAGTACGGCATTAAGATCAACAAGGGCAAAGTGGAAAACCTTGTGAAAGAGAATGTGGCAAAGCTGAGCATCAAGACTCCCAGCAGCAAGACCAGAATCCAGTCCCTGTCAGGAGGAAACCAGCAGAAGGTGCTGATTTCCAGATGGCTGGCCAACAATCCGGATATTCTGATCATGGACGAGCCTACCCGAGGCATTGACGTAGGAGCCAAGTATGAGATCTACCAGATCATGATCGAGCTGGCAAAACAGGGCAAGGGAATCATCATGATCTCTTCGGAAATGCCGGAGCTGATCGGTATGTCCAACCGCATCTGCGTAATGTGCAACGGCCACATTACCGGAGAGCTGTCCGGAGATGAGGCAACCCAGGAGAAGATTATGAGCTTTGCAACTCAGTTCTGATAGGAGGAAGATGTAATGAATAAGAAATCAATTAATGTAAAAGACATTTTGATCAATAACGGAATCATCATCGTACTGCTTCTGATGGTTCTTTACGTAGGTCTGACGAAGGATAACTTCTTCAGCATGAGCAACTTTTCCAATATTTCCATTAACGTAGCCTGCCGTTTCATCATCGCTCTGGGCGTATCCGGATGTCTGATCACAAAGGGTACGGACCTGTCTGCAGGACGTGCGGTAGGTCTGGCAGCCTGCCTTGCAGGAACCATGCTTCAGAAAGCAGATTACAGCGGCCGTTTTGAGCTGACCAAGAATCTGCCGGAGCTGAATGTATGGCTGGTTCTGCTGATCTGTATTGCTGTCTGCTGTATTTTCGGTCTGATCAACGGTATTGTGGTTTCCTACTTAAGCGTTCCCGCATTCATCGGCACGCTGGGCATGCAGCTGATCGTATACGGTATCAACCTGGTTTATACCAAGTCCGTACCGATCGGCGGATATCGTTCTGATTATACGGTAATCGCAAACGGAAAACTGTTCGGAGTCATTCCCTATCTGTTTATTATCGCAGTAGTTCTGGGCCTGATCATCTGGTTTGTATATAACTATACCCGTCACGGCAAATACATGTACGCCATCGGCGGAAACGAAGCTGCCGCTGAGGTTGCCGGCGTAAACGTAAAGAAGACCAAGATCATCATCTACATGACCGCAGCTGCCATGTACGCCATCGCAGGCTTCCTGCTGGGTGCAAAATCCGGTGGTGTATCCGTAAACCTTGGTAACGGCTATGAGCTGGAGGCAATCGCTGCATGTACTATCGGCGGCGTATCTGTAAACGGAGGTATCGGACGTGTATCCGGCGTACTGATCGGTGTTCTTGTATTCGAGCTGTTAAAGACCAGCTTACAGTTCCTGGGTATCGACCCCAACTATCAGTACATCGCACAGGGTATCGTAATCGTGGTTGCTATCGCCCTGGATATCAGAAAGTATATTGCAAAGAAATAATGGCTGTCGGCCTGAAGAGACGGCGTTCTGCCGCCCGGCACGGTTTATCCGTGCCGGACGGACAGAACGCCTTTTTGCTGTTCCCGGGGGTTTTCAAGGAAGTCCGGGGATGCTATACTACACGTTATACCATAACAAGGAGGATCAGCAAATGACAGAACTTCACATCCATCTGGACGGTTCCCTGCGGCCGGAGACCGTCTGGGAACTGGCAAAAGAGCAGAACATTCCCTTTGAGGCAGAGAATATGGCAGGACTTCGGACCCTGCTTCAGGCTCCCGTTCCCTGCGGCAGTTTATCGGAATATCTGTCCCGTTTCGCTCTGCCCGTAGCCTGCCTGCAGGAGGAGTATGCCCTGGAGCGGGCCGTGCGGGAACTGACGGAGGATCTGGCGGGAGAGGGACAGACCTGCGCGGAGATCCGGTTTGCGCCCAAACTTCATCTGCAGAAGGGGCTGAGCCAGGAGCAGGTGATCCGGGCGGCAATCCGGGGTGCGGAGCAGGGAATGAAGCATGTTCCGTCGATCCGGGTCGGTCTGCTGCTCTGCTGCATGAGAGGGGAAGGAGCAGAAAATGAGGGACAGAACATGGAGACCATTGATCTGGCGTCAGACTTTCAGAACGGAGGAGTCGTGTGCGGCGTGGATCTGGCAGGAGCGGAAGAGGTTTATGATACGGGACTGTTCCGGAACCTGTTTCTCCGGGCGGACCGGTACGGACTGAAGCGCACCATCCATGCAGGAGAGGCGGATGGGCCGGACAGCGTGAGAAAGGCCCTGGATATGGGAGCCATGCGGATCGGACACGGCATATCGGCGGCCAAAGATGAGAGCCTGATGCGGGAACTGGCTGACCGGAGAATTCCTCTGGAGGTGTGCATCACCAGCAACGTACAGACAAAAGGCGTTCCTTCCCTGCAGGATCATCCCATTCGCCGTCTGTATGAAGCGGGAGTACGGGTCACTCTGAATACGGACAACCGGACCGTGTCGGATACTACGCTGGCAAAGGAGATCAGCCTGGCGAAGTCCGCCTTCGGGTTTACGGACCGGGAGCTGGAGCAGATGGAGCGGTACGCCGCCGAAGGGACATTTCTTGCCTGACAGAGAAAGAAGGAAACGGATATGAAACAGGAATACATAGAAAAAATTTACAGCGGCTGGCTGGCGAAGATCATCGGCATCCGTTACGGAGCCCCCATAGAAGGATGGACCTACGAAAAGATCCGGAATATATTCGGAGATTCCCTGCCCGATTATCCGGCGGAATATAAAACCTTTGCAGCGGATGACGACAGCAACGGGCCCTGGTTCTTCCTCCGCGCCCTGGAGGATAGCGGTGTGTGCGTTCCGGGCGGACAGACAAGGGAGCTGGAACCGGCGGACGCAGCGGCGGCTCTGATCAATTACGCTCCCTTTGAACACGGATTTTTCTGGTGGGGCGGTTACGGCGTGTCCACGGAACATACGGCTTATCTGAATCTGAGAAACGGCATCCCTGCTCCGGAAAGCGGCAGCATCAGACAGAACGGGGCCACCATGGCGGAGCAGATCGGCGGACAGATCTTTTCCGATACCTGGGGGTTGGTCAATCCGGGGAAGCCGGAACGGGCGGCGAAAATGGCCAGAGCGGCTGCTTCCGTCACCCACGACGGAGACGGGCTGAACGGGGCGGCTTTTGTAGCGGCCTCCATCAGCGCCGCTTTTGAGGAACGGGATATCAGGACTATTATGGAGACCGGCCTGTCTTTTGTGGAACCGGGCAGCCGGTATGAGGAAGTGATCCGGGCGGTGATGGATTTTTATGACAGTCATGAGAAAGAAGGAGAAGCCTGGAGAGACTGCTTCCGGTTTGTGAAAGAGAATTACGGCTATGACAAATACCCCGGTATCTGCCATATCATCCCCAATATCGGAGTGATGGCCCTGTCCCTGCTTTACGGCAAGGGAGATTTTGACCGGACTCTGGAGATCTGCAACCTATGCGGCTGGGATACGGACTGCAACGTGGGAAATGTGGCCTGTATTCTGGGAACAGCCCTGGGAATTTCCGCCATCGGAGAGAAGTGGAGGAAGCCGGTGGGAGATCTGCTGATTTCCTCCAGCGTGCTGGGGTACTACAATATTCAGGACATTCCCGGTTCGGCCTCCTATATCGTCCGGATGGCTTACGCCCTGGACGGGGAGGAACCGGAAGGAGAATGGATCCATATCCTGAAGGAAGACCGGCTCTGCCATTTTGAATATCCGGGTTCCACTCATGCCATGAGACTTCGGGCGGAATCTGAGGGAAAGGAAGCGGAAAAACATTTTCATATGGAAAATACGGAGGAAGAGGCCGCATCAGGAAACCGGTCCCTGAAGTTTTCCGCAGCCCTCATGGAACCGGGAGAAAATCTCTATCTGCACTGCCGGACCTATTACCGTCCGGAGGATTTTACGGACAGCCGGTACGATCCGTCCTTTTCCCCGGTCCTTTATCCGGGGCAGACTCTTTCTGGAAAGGTGTACCTGCCGGAGTACAGCCGCCCGGCCCTGGTTTCGCTCTACGCAAAAGATCTGCGTACGGGAGAAATTTATGAGAGCGAGCCTGTATTCCTGCCCCTGGGACAGTGGAAGGAACTGACCTTCCGGCTTCCGGCAGGAACGGATGCCCTGCTGGGAGAGGCGGGCTTCTGCTTCCGCATGGTGGGACGGGCTCTGGAACAATTTGAATTTGTGGGTATGGCGGATGATTTCCTGATTTCCGGACCGGCGGACTGTCTGCTGGACTGTTCCCTGGAGGAGGAAGAGGTCTGGCCCGGAGGCCGGCGGGAGATCCGCCGGTTTACCAGGCTGCAGGGGAACTCCTGGCTGGAAGACGGGGCCGTCCATTTATCCTGCGCCGATTTCGGAGAGCTGTATACGGGAGGCGGAAACTGGAAGGACTATGAGGCGGAATTTATCCTGATCCCCGTAAAAGGAGCGTTCCATGGCGTGAACGTGCGTGTTCAGGGGGGAGCCCGGTCCCTGGCTGCGGCCCTTCTGTCCGGCGGACGGCTGGGGCTGTTAAGGAGCAGGACGGACGGCAGCGGATATGAGGTTCTGGCGGAGACGGAATTTCCCTGGAAGGAAGGTCAGGAGACAAAAATTCTGGTGAGAGCGGAAGGAGACCGGCTTTCTGTCCGGGCTGAGATTGGCCGGGAGCCGGCGGAGCTGTCCGTGGAGCACGGAGCAGCAGTTTACTCCCGGGGCTGTGTGGGAATCTGTGTAAGAGAGGGGAGCCATACGGCCCTGAAGAGCATCCGGATCCGTCCACTGGAAGAAATGTAAAAAAATTTCATGATTTTTTTCATTCCGGCCAGAGAAAAGGACATCTGTCCTTTACTAAAAAAACGGCTGTGTTTATAATCCTTTTGAAAGACAAAGAGTGATTGATTAATATAGCTTATAAATTAACAGCATTTTGCTTATAAACATCTGGAAAAGCAAAAAAAAGTTGTGGATTTTTCGGGAAGGACAGAAAGGAAGTATGGATAAGATCAGGATTCTCATTGATACCGATCTGGGAGACGATGTGGACGATGCGGCAGCATTTATGCTGATCCTGCAGAGCCCGGAGTTTGAACTGGCGGGAGTGACCACAGTCTTCAAGGAGACGGAAAAGCGGGCGGAGATGGTGAGAGAGCTGCTGAGCCTGTACGGCAGGGAGGACGTTCCGGTCGTTGCCGGGTACGGACAGGCCCTGATTGAACGGAGATTTGATCCGAAGGAGGAACCGATCCAGTACGGGATTCTGCAGGAGAGGAGAGAGCCGTCGGAGAAGGAACGGTCCCTGAAAGCAGAAGATTTCATAATTGAAGAGCTGAAAAAGGATGAGAACCTGGTGATCCTGGCCATGGGCTCCATGACCAATCTGGCCATGGCCTGCAGCCGGGAGCCGGAGCTGATGAGAAAGGCAAGGATCGTCGGCATGGGCGGCTCCTTCCTGAACTCTCAGCCGGAGTGGAATATCATCTGCGATCCGGAAGCGTTCAGGATCGTTATGGAAACGGCGGAAAACCTGGTGCTGATGGGGTTGGATGTGACCAAGTACCTGAGAGTGGACGGGGAGCGTCTGGAGAGCTGGAAGCAGAGAAAGGATGCCCGGATGGATTATTTTCTGAAGGGTGTGGAAGAATTCCAGAAAGCAACCGGCTACCCGGTGACCTTCCACGACGTGCTCCTTCCGGTCTGGCTTCTGGATGAGCAGGTGGTATCTCTGCGCAGAGGCCGATATACGGTTGAGCTTTCCGGTTCCCTTACCAGAGGAACCATGGTGGATCAGACCAATTATTATGAGATCTCTCCCGAGATCGAAGGGAATTTCCGCTTTGCGGATCAGGTGGATCTGGAACGGTTTTACCGGATTCTGGACGAACGATTCTAGTATGCCGGTTCCGGACCCGTCCGGGCCCGGAGCTTGGAATAAATTTATCAAACACAGTTACCAAAACACAGTTTAGGAGGAGAAATCTATGAAAAAACTGACAGCAGCATTACTTGCAGT
>CALWRQ010000130.1 GCA_944383965.1 uncultured Lachnospiraceae bacterium | reverse complement strand
CGTCCAGTCAGAGAAAAGCATTAATCAGAAACCAGGTAACCGCTCTGTTATACAACGGAAGAATCGTTACCACTGAGGCGAGAGCTAAGGAGATCCGTAAGGTAGCTGAGGGCCTGATCGCTCTGGCAGTAAAGGAGAAGGATAACTTCGAGACCGTTACTGTTAAGGCGAAGGTAGCCCGCAAGGATGCCAACGGCAAGAGAGTAAAAGAGGTTGTAGACGGAAAGAAAGTAACTGTTTACGACGAGATCGACAAGGAGATCAAGAAGGACAATCCTTCCAGACTTCATGCAAGAAGACAGATGCTGAAGGTTCTTTACGATGTGACTGAGGTTCCGAAGACCCTGGCAGGACGTAAGAAAAACACCAAGAAGGTGGACCTTGTTGCAAAGCTGTTCGATGAGGTTGCTCCCAAGTATGTATCCCGCAACGGCGGATACACCAGAATCGTGAAGATCGGCCAGAGAAAGGGCGACGGCGCGATGGAGGTTATGATCGAGTTAGTTTAATCTGATCCGACAATATTTCAGGCAGAAGAAATTTTCCACAGATGGAAGATTCTTCTGCCTTTTTTGTTTTTGTCATCAAATCGTCAGAATAATGTAAGTTGACGGGGGCTGTTTTCCTGCCGTATAATGAAAACAAAGAAGATGGAGAACAATGAATAAAGTGATAATGCAGGGAGGCGGAAATATGAAGGGGATAAAACAGGGATTCAGTCTTTTGCTGGCAGCGGCCGTTTTTGCCGTATCCGTACCGGTTGTGACATATGGAGATACCAGTGTGATCAAGAGCGTGAGCATTAAGGTGGAGTCCGGCGATCTGGAAGCGGGGGACCGCCTGCCGGAGATCACCATCGGCACAGAAGCCGGAGGTGGGGGCGGCGGTGTCTATATTTATGAAACGACGGACAAATATGACATATCGGATGCAGAATGGGTAACTTCAGATTCCAAGGATATGACCATCGGAGAGGAACCGAAGATGAAGATATGGATCAGTCCGGGAAGCGACAGCACTACCGATTACTATTTCCGGGGAACTTACGGATCCAGCAACGTGTCAGTCAGCGGAGGAAGCTATGTATCTGCCAGCAAGGATGGAGACGATCTGGCAGTGACCATCCGGATCAAGCCGATCAAAGGCACATACGGAGATCCGGAGGATGCGTACTGGTCGGATTCCGGCCTGGGAAAGGCCCGGTGGGAGAAGAGCGAGGGAAACAGCAGCGGCGCCTTTGATGTGGTTCTTTACAGAGGAAGCACGCAGGTGAAGCGCCTGGATGCCTACAAAGGCACGTCCTACAATTTCTATCCTTATATGACCAGAGAGGGAAGTTATTATTTTAAAGTTCGTACTGTTCCCTATACGGAGGAAGAGAAAAAATACGGGAAGAGCAGCGAGTGGGTGGAATCAGAAGAGATGTATATCAGCGAGGATCACGTATCGGATGGAAAGGGACAGGACAATTCCGGATCCGGTGGTCCGTCCGGCGGTACACCCGGAAATACTGCACAGGTAGGCTGGGTTCAGAGCGGAAACAACTGGTTCTTCCGGTATCCGGACGGAGCCTATCATAAGAATGGCTGGCTGAACCTTCAGGATACCTGGTACCTGTTTGACGCCAACGGCTATATGCTGACAGGCTGGCAGATGAAGGATAACCTCTGGTATTACCTGAAGCCTTATGCAGGCGGTCCCCAGGGATCTCTGGCTACAGGCTGGAACTATATCAACAATAAGTGGTATTTTCTGAATACAGGAATGTTCACGAATCTGCCCGGCGGTGCTATGGTAACCGGATGGCTGACTGTGAACGGAAAACAGTATTATCTGGACGCTTCAGGCGCTATGGCGGAAGGCTGGGTGAAGATCGGCGAGGATTATTACTACTTCTATCCGGGCAGCGGAGAGAAAGCCTATAATACTACCATAGACGTATTTGTACTGGACGCAGACGGAAAGTGGAAAAAATAAGGGATAAAAGGGTTGAAACAGATATCGGGATAAAAAGGGATGCGGATAAGGCCGCAGGAGTAAGAAAAGGCTCCTGCGGCTTTATTCCTGCTCTTTGCCACTTGACGGCCGGGTGGATTTCAACTAAACTAAAAACCGATATATGGATCGATTCAATAATAGAAAGAAAGGCTTACCATGGGAATCATAAAAGCAGTCAATCTGATATTTGATTATATTAAACGGGATGAGGATGAACAGATCGAAGGCGTGGACCGGGCTATTGACGGACTTTCCCTGGATATTCAGGAAGGAAGTTTTGTAGCCATACTGGGACACAATGGATCGGGAAAGTCTACTTTTGCGAAGCAGGTTAACGGAATTCTGGCTCCCACGGAGGGAACGGTGCTGATTTCCGGGATGGATACCAGAGATGAAGGGCATATCTGGGATATCCGCAAGACAGCGGGAATGGTATTCCAGAATCCGGATAACCAGATCATCGGCAACATCGTGGAGGAAGATGTGGGATTTGGGCCGGAGAACCTGGGAGTTCCCACAGAGGAGATCTGGAAGCGGGTAGATGAGAGTCTGGAGGCGGTGGGAATGACCGCATACCGGCTGAAATCTCCCAACAAACTGTCGGGAGGACAGAAGCAGAGAGTGGCGATCGCAGGAGTGATGGCCATGAGGCCCAAATGCATCATTCTGGATGAGCCGACGGCCATGCTGGACCCCAACGGCCGGAAGGAAGTGATCCGGACAGTCCATGAGCTGAACCGCCGGGAAAAGATCACCGTGCTTCTGATCACTCATTATATGGAAGAGGTAGTGGATGCGGACCGGGTTATTGTAATGGATGACGGGAAGCTGGTAATGGATGGAACGCCCAGAGAGATCTTTTCCAGAGTCCGGGAGCTGAAGCAGTACCGCCTGGATGTGCCGCAGGTGACGGAACTGGCGTATGAGCTGGCGGAAGCGGGACTTCCTGTTTCCCGGGGAATTCTTACTATGGATGAGCTTCTTTCCCAGCTTGTCCCATATATGAAGGAGCACAGAATATGTCGATAAAAGCAGTGAATCTGACGCACATTTACGGAGAAGGAACAGCATTTGAACAGTATGCCCTCAGAGATGTGAATTTTGAGATCGAGGACGGTCAGTTTATCGGACTGATCGGTCATACGGGATCGGGAAAGTCTACGCTGATCCAGCATCTGAACGGCCTTTTAAAGGCTACCAGCGGAGAACTGTACTACAACGGGGAGAACATTTACGCTCCCGGTTATGATATGAAAGCTCTCCGCAGTAAGGTGGGACTTGTTTTTCAGTATCCGGAGCATCAGCTGTTTGAGGTGGATGTATTTTCCGATGTATGCTTCGGCCCGAAAAATCAGGGACTGAAGAAGGAAGAAGTGGAAGAACGGGCCCGAAAGGCTCTGGAACTGGTGGGACTGGATGAGAGCTTTTATGCCCAGTCTCCGTTCGAACTGTCCGGAGGGCAGAAGCGCCGTGTGGCCATTGCAGGTGTACTGGCCATGGATCCGGAGGTACTGATTCTGGATGAGCCTACGGCAGGACTGGATCCGAAAGGAAGAGATGAGATTCTGGGACAGCTGGAGCGCCTCCACCGGGATCGGGGAATGACCATTATTCTGGTATCTCACAGCATGGAGGACATTGCCCGCTATGCGGACCGGCTGATCGTGATGAATCATGGAGAAAAGGTATTTGACGATACTCCGAGAAACGTATTCCGATCCTATAAGGAGCTGGAGAGCATGGGACTGGCAGCTCCTCAGGTAACCTATATCGTTCAGGCTCTCCGGCGGGAAGGCATTCCCATTGATGACAGCCTGATCACGGTAGAAGAAGCCAGGGACGCCATTCTCAGTATGGTAGGCCTGAAAACGGGAAGGACGGAAAAGAAACAAAATGCTTAGAGAAATTACATTAGGACAATATTATCCGGTGGATTCGGTGATTCACCGGATGGATCCCCGGACCAAGCTTCTGGGAACGCTGCTGTTTATTATTTCTCTGTTCTGTGCGGACAATATCTGGGGCTATGGAGCAGCAGCCCTGTTTCTGGCAGCAGTGATAAAGCTGTCCAGAGTTCCGTTTAAATTTATGGTACGGGGACTGAAAGCGGTTCTGGTACTGCTTCTGATCAGCGTCAGCTTCAATCTGTTTCTGACTTCCGGCCAGGTGATCTTCCAGATCGGTTTTCTGAAAATCACGCTGGAAGGCGTACGGACAGCGGCGTTCATGGCTCTGCGGCTGATTTTTCTGGTGCTGGGCTCCTCTGTGATGACGCTGACGACTACACCCAACGAGCTCACAGATGGACTGGAAAAAGGACTGGGATTTCTCAACCGGGTAGGAGTGCCGGTGCATGAGGTGGCCATGATGATGTCCATCGCGCTTCGTTTCATCCCGATTCTGATCGAAGAGGCGGACAAGATCATGAAGGCGCAGATGGCCAGAGGAGCGGACTTTGAGTCGGGAAATCTGGTTCAGAGGGCAAAAAGTATGGTTCCTCTTCTGGTGCCGCTGTTTATTTCCGCATTCCGGCGGGCTACGGACCTGGCTATGGCCATGGAGGCCCGGTGCTACCGCGGAGGTGAGGGACGGACAAAGATGAAGCCTCTCCGCTATCAGAAGAGAGACCGGGTGAGTCAGGTAGTGCTGGTTCTGTATCTGGCTGTGATGATCGGAACGAGGTTTGTGTCATGAAGAGGATCAAACTGACAGTAGCCTATGATGGTACCAATTACTGCGGCTGGCAGCTGCAGCCCAACGGGATCACCATTGAGGAAGTGCTGAATCGGGCGCTTACGGACCTGTTAAAAGAGCCGATTTCCGTAGTGGGTGCCAGCCGGACGGACTCCGGGGTTCATTCCCTGGGCAATGTGGCAGTGTTTGATACGGAAAACCGGATGCCGGCAGATAAGATCTGCCTGGCTCTGAACCAGAGGCTCCCGGAAGATGTGAGGGTCCAGTCTTCGGAAGAAGTGCCGCCAGGGTGGCATCCCCGAAAACATAACTGTGTAAAGACCTATGAATACCGGATCCTGAACCGGAAGATTCCGGTTCCAACCCTGCGGCTGTATACGCATTTCTGCTATTTTGACCTGGATGAAGACAAAATGAGAGAGGCTGCTGCGTTTCTGGTGGGCGAACATGATTTCCGCAGCTTCTGCACTCTGAGAAAGCAGGATGAGGACACCGTACGGACCATCTACAGTCTGACTGTGGAGCGTACGGAGGATGATGTGATCATCATCCGGGTGAGCGGAAGCGGGTTTCTCTATAATATGGTGCGAATCATTGCCGGGACGCTGATGAAGGTGGGAATGGGAATGTGCGCTCCGGAGGATATGGAGCAGATCCTGGCAGCGAGAGACCGGCAGGCAGCCGGACCGACGGCGCCGGCCAGAGGTCTGACTCTGGTAAGCATGGAATATGAAAAAGAGCTCCGTCCCGAGGTGAGAGGAATCAACCGGGAATGGGATTATGTGCTGGATCAGACGCGGACAGAGACGGAAGGGATCGCCTGCCTGACGGTGAACCGGTGCGACGACCGGTGGCTTTCTTCTCTTATGGCCAGAGTGCTCCGTTATGCATTCCGAAACGGGGCAGAACAGATCTATGCAGAGGACAGACAAGGTCGTCTGAAAGAAGGGCAGCAGTATGGGACTTTCGTTCTGGAAAAGAGTGAAGAGACAGACAACGGATCCAGGCGGTTCATTGCCGGAAACACAGTGCAGAAAGCCGAAAACCCTTGATTTTTCTTGATTTTTTCGGGAAAAACCGCTTGACATGAACAGATGGGTATTATATAATACGTAAATGTGACATTATGAAAAAAATGCTTAGCCATGCCCCGGAGTAAGCATTTTGCTATAGTTCAACAGTTAATCACATTGGAATTTAACAGGAGGATGACCAATGAAAAGCTTTATGGCTAGTCCAGCGACAATTGATAGAAAATGGTATGTAGTTGATGCTGCAGGATGCACCCTGGGACGTTTAGCTTCCGAGGTTGCTGCAGTTTTAAGAGGAAAGAATAAACCGATCTTCACTCCCCATATGGATTGCGGTGATTATGTAATCGTAGTGAACGCAGACAAGATCCACGTTACCGGCAAGAAGCTGGATCAGAAGATCTACTACAGACATTCTGATTATGTAGGCGGAATGAAGGAGACCACTCTGAGAGAGATGCTGGCTAAGAAGCCGGAGCAGGTGGTTGAGCTGGCTGTTAAGGGAATGCTTCCCAAGGGACCTTTAGGAAGAAGCATGATGGGAAAACTTCACGTTTATGCAGGACCGGAGCATGAGCACGCAGCGCAGAAGCCGGAAGTTTTAACATTTTAATTGAGGTCTTGAAAGGAGGAAATCGTAATGGCTAACGCAAAATTCTACGGAACAGGAAGAAGAAAAAAATCTATCGCTAGAGTATATTTAGTACCGGGTACGGGAAAGATCACCATCAACAAGAGAGACATTGACGAGTATCTTGGTCTTGAGACCTTAAAGCTGGTTGTTCGTCAGCCCCTCGTTGCTACCGAGACGATCGACAAGTTCGACGTTCTGGTTAACGTTCGCGGCGGCGGCTTCACCGGACAGGCTGGTGCGATCCGTCACGGAATCTCCAGAGCTCTGCTTCAGGCTGACGCTGATTACAGACCGGTTCTTAAGAAAGCAGGCTTCCTGACCAGAGATCCGAGAATGAAAGAAAGAAAGAAGTACGGCCTCAAGGCTGCCCGTCGCGCTCCGCAGTTCAGCAAGCGCTAAACTTTATCAAAAGTGGTCAAAAA
>CALWRQ010000129.1 GCA_944383965.1 uncultured Lachnospiraceae bacterium | reverse complement strand
GTGTGTTTAATTTCCGGCGTAGCGGGCCCGAAACTGTTGTGTGCGTTCCTGCCTGGGATTTTCAATCACCTGTCTGGCATCTCCCTGCTCCACAATGAAGCCGCCATCCATGAAAATTACCTGGTCGGCAACATCACGGGCGAACGCCATTTCATGGGTGACGATGATCATGGTGGTTTTCTGTTCTGCCAGAGAACGGATGACCTTCAGGACTTCGCCGGTAAGCTCCGGATCCAGCGCCGAAGTGGGCTCATCAAAGCATAAAATATCCGGATGGAGAGCGAGCGCACGGGCGATTGCCACCCGCTGCTGCTGGCCGCCGGAGAGCTGGTGGGGATAATGTCCCGCGCGGTCGGAAAGCCCCATCCTGGAAAGAAGCTCTCTGCCTTCCGCTTCGATATCCGCAAGAATCTGTTTCTTTCTGCTCTTGAAGTCCGGCTGCTCCTGCGCGAGAAGTTCCTTGGCAAGGGTGACGTTTTTCAGGGCAGTGTACTGGGGAAACAGGTTAAAGGACTGGAATACCAGTCCGAAGTGAAGGCGTTTTTTTCGAATCTCCCTTTCTTTCTGAGTGGAAGGATCTGATGAATCAAACAGCGTTTTCCCGTGGACAGTGATGCTTCCATGATTTGGGGTTTCCAGAAAATTCAGACACCTGAGCAGCGTGGTTTTTCCGCTGCCGGAGGAGCCGATGATGGCAAGAGCCTGCCCCTGTTCCAGATCAAAGCTGATATTCTCCAGTACCTTTGTGGAACCGAAATGTTTTTCTATGTTTTTTACCTCTAAAATCGCCATGTCAATCTCCATTTCTTCATTCCGGGGTGTTTAACAAATTCCGCTCAGTGGAAATAACTCAGCTTCTTTTCCAGGCGGTTCAGCAGGATGGTCACAATGCCGCTGAAAGCCAGATAATAGACTGCCGTGAAGAACAGCGGCCAGATGAGTCCGGCATATCCGCGGTTGCCCTTCATAAAGGATTCTCCCATCCAGATGACTTCCTGCAGAGCGATAACCCGGGCAAGCGAGGTATCCTTGACAAGAGTGATGATTTCATTGGACATGGGAGGGACAATACGCTTGATCATCTGAAGCAGAGTTACCCGGAAAAAAATCTGGGATTTTGTCATGCCGAGAACCTGCCCTGCCTCCTGCTGTCCAACAGGAACGCCCTGGATGCCTCCGCGGTAGATTTCAGAGAAATAGAAGGCGTAATTAATGATGAACGCCGTGGTAACAGCAGTAAAGCGTCCGGTTTCTCCGCCGCCCCAGGTGAACAGCTTCATCAGCGGGGGAACATAGTAAATGATTAAAATCTGAAGGATCAGCGGTGTGCCTCTTATGATCCAGACCACGGTACGGGTCAGCCACCTGAGCGGGGCGAAGCGGCTCATGGAGCCGAATGAGATGATCAGCCCCAGAGGAATAGCGCCGATCAGCGTCAGGAAAAAGAGCTGTACTGTTTTTAGAAATCCCTCGTTCAGGGCCGAAACCACTGTCTGAAATTCTGCAGACATGAAGAACATGCCGTTATCCTCCTGTGAATGCCGCTCAAAGGCAGAGAGCATAGGACTCCCTGCCTTTGGCAATGAAAGTTATTGTCAGTGTCCCGGATTATTCCAGAATGACGGCGTCCTGTAGACCGTAAGTGTTGGCAATCTCTTCCACGGTACCGTCCGCCACCTTTTCTGCCCAAAAGGCGTTGAATTCGTCTACCAGGTCGGAGCCCTGACGAAAGCCTACGCCGTACTGTTCGGATTCAAGTCCCTGCGCCTCGTTCAGGTTGACGCTGTAGGCAAGATCGGCATAGCTGGTTCCTTCTCCTGTCATGGCAGCGGCCATCAGTACGTCGATGACAGCGGCATCAGAGGTGCCGGCAGCCACCTCCATCAGGGTGTTTGCCTGTGACTGTACAGGAACGGTAGAAGCGCCCAAAGCTTCGGAGGCATCTTCTCCGGCGGAACCGGATTCCACGGCGATATTCAGGCCTTCCAGAGAAGTAAGGCCTTCAAAATCAGCGGCGGAAGCCGCAGGATACACAAGAACCTGATAGTTGGTGCAGTAAGGAGTGGAGGTAGCCATTGCGGAAGTGACCTCATCGGTGAGGGTCATGCCGTTCCATACACAGTCGATGTTTCCGGCCTCCAGTTCCATTACCTTATAATCCCAGGTGATTTCAGAAAACTCCACCTCGACGCCGAGATATTCGGCAAACTGCTTGGCAAGGTCAGCATCAAAACCGATCCAGTCGCCATTTTCATCCTGATAGTCCATGGGCTCGAAATTTGTGATGCCTACGACCAGAGTACCCTTTTCCTGGATTGCGGCCAGATCGCTATCTCCGGAAGCTGAGTCTGTTTCGGTACTTCCGGTTTCACCAGTGGTCTCTTCCGTGCTGCCTGCAGAAGCTGCTTCCGGGCTTTCCGCAGCAACAGAACTTTCGCTGCTTTCTGCCTCTGCGGCAGAGCTTTCCGCGCTGTCCGCCGTGGCGGAAGAGGAGCTGGTGGAGCATGCGGTCAGGGACAGGCCCAGAATCATGGCAAGTCCGAAAGATAACAGTTTTTGTGTAAATATCTTTTTCATAAAAGGAACCTCCCGATATATATTGTGCTGCTGCAATAGTCATTGCTTTCACATTTTAGCATGTTAATGTGCTATTGTAAAGAAATATTTCCAGTCAGTATTTCACAACTCTGCATTTCCATGGATGATAATCGGAACTCTTTTATTTGTATGAGCCGTTCCACCGACTGTATGATTGCACATTTCCACTGTTCCGGTTATAATTTGCTTGTAGTGAAAGACCTGTCAAGGAAGCGCCAGGTCCAACGATTCGGCGTGTGTCTCAGTGAAAAGTGCTTCGGCGAGGAGGAAAAAATGGATATCCGGGAAATTGATCAGTATGCGGAAGAAATGCGGATTCTGAATCTGAGAGTGTGCAGGGGCGGAGAGATTCTTTTAAAAAGAGACTGGGACGGAGAAATACGCCGGAACCAGTATTCCGCCAGCAAGAGCTTTACCAGCGCGGCGGTTGGGATTGCCTGCAGAGAGGGGCTTTTGAGCCTGGATGAGAAGCTGTGCGATGTGTTTGCGGAGGAAATTCCGGATCAACCGTCCGAAAACCTTCAGAGGGCTGTGGTGAGGGATCTTCTCACCATGTGTCTGGGGCAGAAGGAAGGCTGGCTGATGGGAGAGCAGAGGCCCGTGATGGAGGAAAAGGACTGGGTGCGCTTCTGTCTGTCGCGTCCCTTTGAGGAGGAGCCGGGAACCGCGTTCGTCTATAATAATGCCGGGCCCTATCTGGCCGGAATTCTGGTGCAAAGAAGGGCGGGCTGCAATCTGGTGGATTATCTGATGCCCAGACTTTTTGCGCCGCTCGGAATCAGGCGGACGGTCTGGGAGGTGGATCCGCAGGGCTTTACCTTCGGAGCGGGCGGTCTGTTTCTGAGCGTGACGGAACTGATGCGGTTCGGACAGCTCCTGCTTCAGGAGGGGATGTGGAATGGAAAGCAGCTCATCCCAGCGGAATATGTCAGAGAGGCCTCCTGTGTTCAGGCCGACAACGGAGCGGAGGGCTATGGATATCTGTTCTGGAGAGGGCCTTATAACAGCTTTCGGGCGGATGGAAAATATGGGCAGCTTGCCATCGTTCTGCCGGAAAAGGACGCGGTGATCGCCATCAACGCAGAAAGCCGGGATGCGGGAAGCATGATGAAGCGGTGCATGGATGTGATTGTACCCCAGCTGTAAGAAAAAAGATTAATGTAAAGTAAAAGAGGAGATCAACATGATTTTATTTGTAGAATACCCGAAATGCTCCACCTGTCAGAAGGCGAAGAAGTGGCTGGATGAGAGAAAGATCAGCTATGAGGACAGACATATTGTGGAAAAGAATCCCACAGAGGAAGAGCTGAAGAGATGGGTCGCAAGGAGCGGCCTTCCGTTAAAGAAGTTTTTCAATACCAGCGGAATGAAATATAAGGAACTGAATCTGAAGGAAAAGCTTCCTGCCATGAGCGAGGAGGAACAGATCAGGCTTCTCGCAACGGACGGGATGCTGGTGAAGCGGCCGTTGATCGTTACCGATGATTATGTCCTTACGGGATTTCGGGAAAAGGAATGGGAAGATAAGCTGGGCTGAGTAAGATGGGCGATAGGGCGGGAAAAATTCAGATTTCCGGCCAGGATTCTTTTTGAAAGGAAAGGGGGCAGCAGACAGTGAAAAAATATATCCGCATCAACAAAAAATATCTGCTCATTCCCATCTGTGCGGAGAAGGAAACGAAGACGGTTTCCTTTTCCGTGCAGGAGGGAAAGGTTTTTGAATTTCAGATTCCGGTCAGTGAGGATGAGGAGGGCTTTTATTCCTTCCATTATTATGCGCCGCTGAATGTGGAGAAGTATGCGGACAGGAAAATGCTGGTGGAGGGAGATGTCCCGAACGGATTCCTGAACGCCGTTTCCCTTTCCGACAGCATTCCTCAGGTCTGTCAGTCCCATCCTCTGATTCATTTCACGACGGATACGGGATGGATCAACGATCCCAATGGTCTGTTGTATCAGAATGGGATTTATCATTTGTTTTATCAGCACAATCCCTTTGATACCAGATGGGAAAATATGTGCTGGGGCCACGCGGTGAGCCGTGATCTGCTGCATTGGGAAAGGAAGGAGACCATTCTGTATCCGGATGCGGACGGAACCGTTTTTTCAGGCAGCGGCATTATAAATGAGAGAGGACTTTTGGGTCTGGAAACCAACGCGCAGATTTATTTCTATACCTGTGCAGGAAGCAAGTCGAAGTGGAGCCGGGGAAAGACCTTCACCCAGCGGATTGCCGTCAGCACGGACGGCGGAGAGACGTTGGAGAGGATAGAGGGAGCCGCAGTCAGACAGCTTGCGGAGGAGAACAGGGATCCAAAGGTGTACTGGCATGAGGAGAGCAGCTCCTATTACATGGTGCTTTATCTTCGCGAAAATGATTTTGCGATTCTGCGCTCAAAGGATTTGAAGAACTGGAAGAAATCCCAGACGCTGACGCTGGAAGGAGCATGGGAATGTCCGGATCTCAGGCAGCTTCCAGTGGAGGGTGGAGGGGAAAAATGGGTATTCTACAGTGCCGACGGTTATTATTTCACCGGTGAATTCGACGGTCATGAATTCAAACCGGACGGCATCAGGCAGAACGCCTGGAAGACCACGGTTCCTTATGCGGCTCAGACTATCTGGGGAACGGAGGATGTGATTCTGATTCCCTGGCTGAGGACGGAGAACCGGAATAAGCTGTATACAGGAGCTATGGGGCTTCCAAGAAAACTTTCGCTTGTTCAGACAAAAGAAGGATACCGCCTCAGACAGCTCCCCGTGGACAGTTTTCTGCTGGCAAGAAGCGCCGTCCACTCTTCAAATGGTGAAGGGAAGGTATTCTGTATGTCGCAGAGGGACGGCGCATTGGAAATCTGTATTCATATGGAAAAGTCTGTTGATTTTACCATAAACCTGTATGGTACTCCCATCACCTATGCTGCATCCTGCGGAAAGCTTGGTGTGGGAGCACAGGTGTATGAAATCGGGAGAAACCTCAACGATTTTTCCCTTCTTGCGGATGGAGAGCTGCTGGAGGTATCTGCAGAAGATGGTCTGGTTCTCGCGATGATGGAGCTGCCCTCAGACAGGAAAAAGGGAAACGTGACGGTGGAGGTTTCCGGAAAGTCGGCCGTGGATATTTACCGGATCGACTGAGCCTTTTATGGTAAAACGCTTGCGCGGATACACACCGGAAGGGCGTTTTCGACCGGAAGCGCGTTTTCCGGATACAGCTTCAGAACAATCGGTTCCTCCGTCCGGATGCCGCAGGAAGAAAGAGAAAGACGGGCTCTTCCCTGAAGCCTTCGGCAGAAGGAAGCGGAAGGAGAGCGCAGAGAAAGCAGGAACGGAGTATCTGCGGGCAGATCCCGGACCCGCTCGTCGGTTTTCAGATCCATATGAAGGGAAAGGGAATCTCCATCCCTTTCACAGAGAAGAACAGGGCCGTTGGACACGATGGTCCTGTTCTTCTTTACCGCATATGTCAGCTGCTCAGAGAGAGGTGCTGTTTCCAGCTGACAGTCAAGCTCCATCCAGGTGCGGTAATAACGGCTCATATCGACGGGAGCATGCAGATCCATCCCGGAAACCGGAGCGATGCCGGCTTCGGAGTCCTGAAGCAGCGCTTCCTCCCAGTAATGGATTCCTTTGGCATTATCCGGATAAGCGGGGTGAGAATTGTTGATGATCTCTATGAAGTCAACCTTTGTCCAGTCATGAATGAAAAATTCAAAATTCAGGCCGTTGGAAACCGGATGGGGAAAGCTTTTCGGATGCGCCATTCCAACCAGCCCTCCCTGCGCGTGAACCCTGTCCAGAAAGAGATCTCCGTTTTCACGATCAAGGTCGTCCCAGGGAATATATTCCCGTATGTTCTGGCAGAGAATATGCCCATACCAGGAGGTCAGTTCATATCCCATCAGGTATTCAAAGACGGGATTTTTTTCCCAATATTCCCGCAAAAGAGGAAAGCCGGAAACGGTGTTGTGGTCCGTCAGAGAGAAGGCGGAAATTCCGTTGGAAATCAGCCAGGCAGCCAGCTCTTTTACGCTCATGCGCCCGTCCGATTCCAGACTGTGGTTATGAAGTTCAATTCTTTTTAACATCTTTACCTCCATGCCGAAGCGTTGCTGAGGCCGCGAGGAGAAATCACGCAGGTGATTTCTCCTCTGCGATCACAGCAGTTTTGTGCTTCGGCGCAAAACT
>CALWRQ010000128.1 GCA_944383965.1 uncultured Lachnospiraceae bacterium | reverse complement strand
CCCCACGGAAGATTCTCCGTAATATCATTGGAGCGGTAAACGGCGCACTCCACTCTCGCCTTCAGGGTGCAGTCAAGAGCTCCCTTGTCCACCACCTTTACTCTGCCGTTCTTCACCTCCAGACGGTCCAGGGTTTCCAGAATCACCTTTCTGATCTGCTTTCCGTACTGGTTGATCACGCTGCTTTCAATGGAAAGCTCAATTCCGTCCGTCCCCGGCTCCACAGATACCTGGGCGTCGCTGGACTCCAGCGTACCGGCCATTGCCACCTTTTTTATCTCCATACTGACCTCTCCCTTCTGCGGCAGCTTAATCGTTCTCCTTGATCTTGCGGATCACATCCATAACAGTTCCGTCCCTGCTCTCAATGATTCCGACGATCTGTTCCTCAAATTCAATCGGTTCCGGCTCTCCTGTAATGGCGTAAGCCTGATCCCTCAGCTCCTCTATGGTGCATATGGGCAGTTTGGAATCCTTATAGGCTTCCAGCAGATCCTTTCTGGCCGGATTAATGGCAATTCCGTAATCTGTGACCACAATATCCACCGCTTCTCCCGGTGTAGTCACCGAAGTGCACCGGCTGCAGACCACAGGAATCCTGCCTCTTACAAGGGGAGTTACGATGATAGAGCATTTGGAGCCGGCGGCCGTATCCGGATGTCCTCCTGGGGCGCCTCTCACAATCCCGTCCGATCCCACAACCACATTGCAGTTAAAGTCCACATCCACCTCAAGCGCTCCCAGAATCACAAAATCCAGCTTATTCACATAAGCTCCCTTGTTCATCGGATTGGCATATTCCGAAGTGGATATTTCAAAATGCCGGGGATTGTTCTTTATGGATTCAATGGAAGGCAGATCAAAGACCTGAGCATCTACGATACACTTCACCAGTCCCTCTTCCAGCAGATCACACATGGGTTTGGTGATACCGCCTATGGCAAATCCCATGGTGATTCCTTTCTCCAGAAGGATCTCCCGCAAAAACCGGTTCACCGCCAGAGAAGCACCGCCTCCTCCGGTCTGGAAAGAAAATCCTTCCTTGAAAAACGGGGATTCCTCCATTACCTTGGCACAGTATTCCGCCATCATCAGCTCTCTTACATCCTTGGTCATACGCACCACATTGCTGACAATTTTCGCCACATTTCCGATTTCTTCCACTACGCATACATAATCCACATCCGTCATGGAAATGCTGGCCGGCATATTGGGAAATGGAACAAGGCAATCGGTGATAACCACGACCTGATCCGCATATTTGGCATCCACCATGGAATAGGACAGTACGCCGCAGTCACTCTTTCCTCCTATCCCTCTTGCATTGCCGTACTCATCGCTGGTAGGAGCTCCTATGAAAGCAATATCGATATGGACTTCTCCTTCTTCGATGGCTCTGACCCTGCCGCCGTGAGAGCGGATAATCGCAGGTGTTTTCAGTTTTCCTTTGGAAATCGCTTCTCCGATCTTTCCTCTCACACCGGAAGACTGGATTCCCGTTACAATACCTTCCTCGATCATGGCTGCCACCGGATCATGAGCCGCCCCAAGGGAGCTGGCACAGATGGTAATGTCCCGGATTCCCATACGGGCCACTTCTTCCATTACCATATTGATCACATAGTCTCCATCCCGGAAATGATGGTGAAATGACAGCGTCATTCCGTCCCGGATCCCGCATTTTTCCAGCGCCTCTCTGATGGAACCTACCATCTTCGACCGTCCCGGATCCGTCACAGACCGCACTCTCGGAGCTGCCTTCTGATAGGAAGCATGATCCCGGAAGTTCATTCCCTGATATCCGGTCTTCCCGTAACGGGCAAGCAGATCATCCGGAATTTCTCGTCCAGCTCGATTAATCATCTTTTATCTCCTTCCTGTTTTTGTTTATTTTTTACAAATATTATGGTATCATAAACTTGAATTTCGCACAATTATTTAAAATCCTATGACATTATAAGGCTATTTCCTATGGAGACAAACATATGAATGACAAACATATCCTGTACATTATGACGATTCTGAAAGAAGGAAGTTTTACTGCTGCCGCCAAAAAACTTTATATCACCCAGCCTTCCTTGAGCCAGATCGTAAAAGCGGCTGAAGCCAGCCTGGGGGCGCCCATTTTTGACCGCAGTTCCGATCCCATCTCCCTTACCCCTGCCGGCCGTCTGTTTATAGATGCCACTTCCCAGATCACAGAGATCAACGAAAATCTCAAGCGGCAGATTCAGGATCTGAATCAGAACGAATCCGGGATTCTTCGTCTGGGCATAGCTGTGCAGAGAGCGATTCATCTCCTTCCCAAGCTCTACCCTCCTTTTTCCAGCCGTTATCCCCATGTCCGCATCAAACTGGTGGAATGCGGATCTGTACATCTGGAAAACTGTATCCTGGAAAATAAGGCGGACATTGCCTACATGGCCACCATTCCGAAAAATATCCAGCTGGAATACCGCCTGATCCGGGAAGAGCATTTTGTCCTTCTGGCAAATTCGGAATGCAGTCTGGCCCGCCGGATTCCCAATCATACTCCTATTGATATTTCCGAAGCGCGGAACGAATGTTTTATCAACTGCAAGCCGGGGCATTCCATCCATCAGGCCCAGCAGGCCATGTTTCTCACACGGGGAATGGATCCTGCTGTCGCTTTTGAAACAGACAGTATCGAAGTGGGAAAAGCCACCGTTTCCGCCTATCCCGCAGTCATGATGTGTCCCGATGTCTATGCGGATCCCAGTGCGGAAAGCCACTACCATATCTACCCGCTGCTGAATGTGGACACCCCCCGGCATTTTTACGCCTGTTATAAAAAAGACTCTCATCTGAACAGCTATATGAAAGGGTTTCTGGATATGCTCACAGAGCTGAAAGACTGAACGGCAAAAAAGGCTCCCGTTTGCACGGGAGCCTTTCTTAACTTCTGTTTTCTGATTACATCATTCCCATACCGGGAGCGCCTGCCGGCATAGCCGGAGCCGGCTCCTTGATGTCTGCCACAACGGACTCGGTGGTCAGCAGCGTGGATGCCACGCTGGTAGCATTCTGCAGAGCACTTCTGGTAACCTTTGCCGGATCCAGGATACCTGCTTTGATCATGTCCACATACTCTTCTTTGTATGCGTCAAAGCCGATTCCGGTCTCAGACTCAGCTACCTTATTAATGATAACAGATCCTTCCAGACCTGCGTTTGCGGCAATGTGATATAACGGAGCCTCAAGAGCCTTCAGAATGATCTTTCCGCCGGTCTTCTCATCGCCTTCCAGGCTGTTTACAACTTCTGCAACCTTCTTTGCTGCATGAACGTATGCGGAACCGCCGCCTGCAATGATTCCTTCTTCCACTGCGGCCTTGGTGGCTGCAAGAGCATCCTCCATGCGGAGCTTTGCCTCCTTCATTTCAGCCTCAGTAGCTGCGCCTACACGGATCACTGCAACACCGCCTGCCAGCTTTGCCAGTCTCTCCTGGAGCTTCTCTCTGTCAAAGTCAGAGGTGGTCTCCTCGATCTGAGCGCGGATCTGGCTTACTCTTGCATTGATTTCAGCCTTATCTCCGCAGCCGTCCACGATAATGGTATTTTCCTTCTGTACCTTAACGGATTTTGCACGTCCAAGCTGATCCATGGAAACTTCTTTCAGATCCAGTCCAAGCTCGTCGGAGATCACCTGTCCGCCGGTAAGGATCGCGATATCCTTTAACATCTCTTTTCTTCTGTCGCCGTAGCCCGGAGCCTTTACTGCCACAACATTGAAGGTTCCTCTCAGCTTATTCACGATCAGAGTGGTCAGAGCCTCTCCTTCCACATCCTCAGCAATAATCAGCAGCTTTGCGCCGGTCTTTACGATCTGCTCAAGCAGCGGCAGGATTTCCTGGATGTTGGAGATTTTCTTGTCAGTGATCAGAATGTACGGATCATCCAGAACTGCCTCCATCTTATCCATATCTGTGCACATATAAGCGGAAACATATCCGCGGTCGAACTGCATTCCTTCTACCAGATCCAGTTCTGTCTTCATGGTCTTGGACTCTTCGATGGTGATCACGCCGTCCTTGGAAACCTTCTCCATGGCATCTGCCACCATCTCACCAACGGAATCATCAGAAGCAGAGATAGCAGCTACTCTCGCGATCTGATCCTTGCCTTCAATGGGTTTGCTCATCTTGGCAATCTCTTCTACCGCTGCCTCTGTAGCCTTTCTCATACCCTTTCTCAGAACGATGGGGTTGGCACCTGCAGCCAGGTTCTTCATTCCCTCATTGATCATTGCCTGAGCCAGAACGGTAGCAGTGGTCGTTCCGTCGCCGGCCACATCGTTGGTCTTCGTAGCAGCTTCCTTAACCAGCTGTGCTCCCATGTTTTCAAAGGGATCCTTTAATTCGATCTCTTTTGCAATGGTCACACCGTCATTGGTAATCAGGGGAGCGCCGAAGGATTTGTCAAGAGCCACATTTCTTCCTTTCGGTCCCAGAGTCACTCTTACTGTATCAGCCAGCTGATTTACACCGGCCTCTAATGCTTTTCTGGCCTCTACGCCGTATTTGATTTCCTTTGCCATGTCTGTCAACCTCCAATTTATTCAATCACTGCTAAGATATCATTCTGTTTTACAATGACATATTTCTCTTCGTCTACTTCCACTTCGGTGCCGGAGTACTTGGAATAGATCACCTTATCTCCTGCTTTCACCTGCATGGTGACCTCTTTTCCGTCGATCACTCCGCCCGGTCCTACAGCGATCACCTCTGCCTGCTGGGGTTTTTCCTTTGCCTGTCCCGGCAGAACAATGCCGGACTTCGTGGTCTCCTCGGCCACCAGCTGTTTTAACACAACTCTGTCAAATAACGGTACCAACTTCATGAGATATTCCTCCTTGTATGATCTGGTTTTCTTTCTGAATTCCTGTTTGGAACTTTTATCCTTTTCACAAGTATCGTTATACCACCATTTGTTAGCACTGTCAATAGTCGAGTGCTAAAAAATTTATAAACTTTCCAGTTTTGTATCTTCCTCCCTCTTATTTTATAGAAATTTTCGAAACTTATACCTTTCTTTTTTCACATATCCGTATTACAATAAATCATAATATATTGAATCGGAAAGGAGCATTCGATATGGCAAAAAATCATGTTGGCCGATGGCTGGCACTGGCCGCAGCCGCAGGAGCAGCCGCAGCCGGTATCTCTTACTTCAAAAAATACAGATCCTTCAGCAAAGAACTGGAAGAAGATTTCCACGATTTTGAAGAGGAAGAGGGAGATGTATTTGAAGAGGAGGAAAACCGCCAGGCAGCCGGATCCAGAAGATATGTTTCTCTTCACGCAAGCAAAGATGAATTTAAGGTAGCTGCCGGCGATATGCTGGATGCGGCGAAGGATATGGCCGGAGCTGCGAAAGATATTGTCAAGGATACAGCCGCTATTCTGTCGGATGCCGCCGGATCGGTAGGATCCGCTGCAAAGGATACGGCTCAGATGGCAAAGGGCAGGATGAAGGATATGGGAACCCGCGCTGCGGAGCATGCGGCCGAGGCTGCAGAAGATGCTGCAGAAGCCGCAGAAGATCTGGCCGAGCAGGTGGCCGACAGGGCAGAGGCAGCTGCGGACCGCGCCGCAGAAGTAGTGGAAGATCTGGCAGAAGATGCTGCAGAAAAAATGGCGGAGTTTTCAGAAACTGCTTCTGAAAAGCTGAGTTCTTCCGTCGGGCTGTCTGATGAAAAGACAGAAGCTGCCGATCTGGAGGACGACCATATGGAATATGCTTCTGAAGCAAAAGAAGGAAGCACGATCCAGTCCGTTACGGAAGATACGGATCGGAACAGCTGATTGCTGCCGGTTTTTTTCCCGCTCTGAGGAAAGCCGGGGATATGAAATCTGTCTGATCCCGCTCCCCGATACCTGAAAAAAGAAGACCTTCCTGGAAACTTCAGGCTTTTCAAAGCTCTGTGTTGGACCAGGAAGGCCTTCTTATATTATATTAAACTGTTTTTCGTTATTGACAGATTTCCCAACAGCTGCTGCACAGGATTTTGGCGTTTATTCCCATCCGGCCGCAGAAATCTGCAGTCTTATCTGATCTTCCGGATCCAGCCCTCCGGTGCCTCAATCCGCCCCATCTGAATACCGGTAAGCGTATCATAAAGCTTCTGGGTCACCGGTCCCATCTTCTCCATGCCGCTGGGGAAGCAGATCTCTTTTCCATGGTCTACAACTCTTCCCACAGGAGATACCACTGCTGCCGTGCCGCATACGCCGCATTCCGCAAACTCTCCCAGCTCTGCCAGTTTCACCGGACGCTCCGTCACCTTCATTCCCAGATAATGCTCTGCCACATAGATCAGAGAGCGGCGGGTAATGGAGGGAAGGATCGAATCAGACTTGGGGGTCACCAGCTCTCCATCCTTGGTTACAAACAGGAAATTGGCTCCTCCTGTCTCTTCCACATAGGTTCTGGTGGCCGGATCAAGGAACATGTTCTCATCAAATCCGTTCCTGTGAGCCGCCATTCCTGCATGAAGGCTCATAGCATAGTTCAGACCGGCCTTGATATGTCCCGTTCCCCGGGGAGCCGCACGGTCAAAATCACTGACACAGATCGAAATAGGCTTGGCTCCGCCCTTGAAATAAGGGCCTACCGGCGTGCAGAGCACACGGAACTGATACTCATCCGCCGGCTTTACTCCGATCACCGGGGAAGATGCAAACATGTAGGGACGGATATACAGAGTCGCTCCGCTTCCGTAAGGCGGAACCCAGGCTTCATTGGCCAGAACCACCTGGTCCACCGCATCCAGAAAACGCTCCTTCGGGAAGGGAGGCATCTCCAGGCCTGCAGCGGCATTCACCCT
>CALWRQ010000127.1 GCA_944383965.1 uncultured Lachnospiraceae bacterium | reverse complement strand
CTGGGCGGTCTGAAGATCATCGGTACGGAGCGGCATGAGTCCCGCCGTATTGACAATCAGCTGAGAGGACGTTCCGGACGTCAGGGAGATCCGGGTGAATCCAGATTCTACATTTCTCTGGAGGACGATCTGATGCGTCTGTTCGGATCAGAACGCCTGATGAGCATGTTCAATGCGCTCGGAGTACCGGAAGGGGAGCAGATCGAGCATAAGATGCTGTCCAATGCCATTGAGAAGGCTCAGATGAAGATCGAGAACAACAACTACGGTATCCGTGAAAATCTGCTGAAGTACGATGAAGTGAACAATGAGCAGAGAGAGATCATCTATGCCGAAAGGAAAAAGGTACTGAACGGCGGAAATATGCGTGACCTGATTCTGAAGATGATCACCGATATTGTTGAAAATGCAGTGGACATGTGCATCTCCGATGAGCAGACGGCGGAACACTGGGACTTCAAGGAACTGAACAGCCTTCTTCTTCCCATCGTTCCATTAAAACCGGTATCGCTTACGGATGAAGTCAGGGCCATGAAAAAGAATGAGCTGAAGCACTATCTGAAGGAAATGGCCATCAAACTTTATGAAGCCAAGGAAGCGGAGTTCCCCGATCCGGAGCAGATCCGTGAGATCGAGCGGGTGGTTCTGCTGAAGGTCATCGACAATAAGTGGATGTCCCATATTGATGATATGGATCAGCTTCGCCAGGGTATCGGTCTGCAGGCATACGGACAGAGGGATCCGCTGATCGAGTATAAGATGAGCGCCTATGAAATGTTCGAAGGAATGACTGCGGCGATCCAGGAAGATACGGTCCGCATTCTGATGCACATCCGTGTGGAGCAGAAGGTGGAACGGGAGCCGGCTGCCAAGGTAACAGGCACAAACAAAGATACCAGTTCTGTTGCAGAGCCCAAGCGGAGGGAAGTGAAGAAAATCTATCCCAATGACCCGTGCCCCTGCGGAAGCGGAAAGAAATACAAACAGTGCTGTGGCAGGAAACTGTTTCAGAACTGAAAATAGAACAAAAAAATGAAAGAAGGTGACATTAGTGGTAGAATTAGACCAGTTTAAGTATGAGCTTTCTACGCTCGAGAAACCATTAGTGGAAGTGAGGGATTCACTTTAACCTGGACAGTAAGGTTAAAAGAATCGCAGAGCTGGACAAATACATGGAGGAGCCGGACTTCTGGAACGATCCGGAACGCTCTACCAAACTGATGAAAGAGGCCAAAAACCTGAAAGATACGGTGGACGGCTTCAAAAAGCTGGAAGAGGAATACGAAGAGATCGGCCTGATGATCGAGATGGGAAATGAAGAAAACGACCCGTCCCTGATTCCGGAAGTGGAAGAGATGCTCAGCTCTTTTAAAAACAAGCTGGAAACTCTGAGAATCGGAACCCTTCTTTCCGGCCGTTATGACAATTCCAACGCCATTCTCCGCCTGAATGCAGGAGCCGGAGGCACGGAATCCTGCGACTGGTGCGGCATGCTCTATCGGATGTACTGCCGCTGGGCGGACAGCAAGGGATTTTCCACGGAAGTACTGGATTACCTGGACGGAGACGAGGCGGGCATCAAGTCCGTTACCGTACAGATCAACGGAGAAAATGCCTACGGCTATCTGAAGTCAGAGCATGGAGTGCATCGTCTGGTGAGGATCTCTCCGTTCAATGCGGCAGGAAAGCGTCAGACGTCCTTTGTGTCCTGCGACGTAATGCCGGATATTGAAGAGGACCTGGATGTGGATATCAATCAGGATGATCTGCGGATCGATACGTACCGGTCTAGCGGAGCCGGCGGACAGCACGTAAATAAAACATCCTCAGCGATCCGGATCACTCACCTTCCTACGGGAATCGTGGTGCAGTGTCAGAATGAACGCTCCCAGTTCCAGAACAAGGATAAAGCCATGCAGATGCTGAAGGCCAAGCTCTTTCTGCTCAAACAGCAGGAGAATGCAGAGAAGCTTTCGGATATCCGCGGTGATGTGAAGGAGATCGGATGGGGAAGTCAGATCCGCTCTTATGTGCTTCAGCCTTATACTATGGTAAAGGATCACCGCACCGGCTGCGAAAGCGGAAATGCGCAGGCTGTGCTGGATGGCGGGCTGGATCCGTTTATCAGCGCATACTTGAAATGGCAGAGCCTGGGTGGAAAGCCCCAGGATGATGACGGCAGCGATCTCTGATCGGCTGACGGCAGGCGGTGCGGCCGGAATAGGACGGCAGGCGCCGCCTGTTTGCGTCAGGACTTGCATTTCCCGGGAGGAAGTGCTATTTTTGAAGAAGAAACAGGTGTATTTTCAATCCAGACGCGAGAGGGCTTATGAAAGAGAAAAGCAAGTATTTTGTGGTAAAGCAGAAGGCAGTTCCGGAGGTGCTTTTAAAGGTGGTCGAGGCCAAACGCCTGCTGGAATCGGAACGGGTCATGACGATCCAGGAAGCGGCAGACCGGGTAGGGATCAGCCGGAGCTCCTTTTATAAGTATAAGGACGATATTTTTCCGTTTTATGATAATACAAAAGGAAAGACGGTCACGCTGGTGATCCAGATGGATGATGTACAGGGCTGTCTGGCAGAGATCCTGGGTCATGTGGCTGCCTGCAAGGCCAATATTCTTACGATCCATCAGAGCATACCGGTGAACGGGGTGGCGACAGTGACCCTGAGCGTGGGCGTGGGAATCCAGACAGGAGATGTATCCGGGCTGGCCGATGAAATTCAGGAGATGGAAAACGTTCATTATGTGAAGATTCTGGCAGGTGAGTAGGCATGTGGGAAAAACTGGCGGCTCTGTTCTGGGGAGCCGGGATTCCGTGCCTGTTTCATCTGGTAACCGGTGCATACTGTCCGGGATGCGGCGGGACAAGGGCGGCAAAGGCACTGCTGACAGGGCATGTGCTTACCAGTATCCGCTACAATCCTGTTGTATTTTACGGAGCTGCAGTAGGAGGGTATTTCTGCCTGAAATGGATTGCAGCACGGCTGAGCAAAGAAAAACGGCCGTTTTCCGGCCGTCTGGAGCCCTTTCTCTACATCGGTATCGTTCTGGCTCTGGTGAATTTTATCTATAAAAATTATATGCTTCTGGCAAGAGGAGTGGACCTTCTGGCCTGAAACGTGAAAAAAGCGGGGATTTCCCCGCTTTTTCATATACTGCTCTGTTTTTAAGGAAGCAGCAGGCCTCCGCTTCCAAATCCGTTCAGGATCTGCTGATAAAGCTGAGAATACTGAGGTCCAAGCACCGGATCGGGCAGGATCACCTTGTAAACCACAACTACCATAGTGAATGTAAACAGACTGAAGGCAATGCCTGCGACAGACAGAATCAGACCGGCGGTAGCAGGGCCCGGAAAACGATTTCCGTTATAAAGCCTGGCAAGAATGGCCAGTGTCAGTCCCGCCATGGCCAGAGGAAACTGGACCAGAGGGGAAAAGCAGAACAGAACGGAAGCTCCGCCGCCGGCAATGGAAAAAAGAGCCAGCCGTGCAGCCGTGCCTCCGGAGTGATTGTTAGGCTCCATGGCTTATCCTCCGTATATATCAAAATACCAGAACATCTTAACATGAAATTTGGGGAATGTCCAGCCGGGAGCAAAGAATCTCTGGACAAGACAGGAGACTGGGGGGTATAATGCTCGCGTAAGCAGCAGGCCGGGAATAAGCAAATTTTTGCAGAATGTCCCGGCAGACAACTGATTCACGGAGGACCGAAATACATGGACATCATAAAAACTCTGCAGACAGAACTGAATATCCGGTATTCCCAGGCAGAGGCGGCTGTAAAGCTGATCGACGAGGGAAATACCATACCTTTTATTGCACGTTACCGGAAGGAAGCCACCGGCTCCCTGAACGATGAGGTGCTTCGCGCTCTGGACGAACGTCTGAAGTATCTTAGAACACTGGAAGATAAGAAGGAGCAGGTGATTTCTTCCATCCGGGAGCAGGAAAAGCTCACTCCCGAGCTGGAGAATCAGATCCGGGGAGCTATGACCATGGTGGCGGTGGAGGATCTGTACCGTCCCTACCGGCCCAAACGCCGTACCCGGGCCATGATCGCCAGGGAAAAAGGACTGGAGCCGCTGGCGGACCTGATTGCCCTGCAGATGATGGAAGAGCCGGCAGAGAAGGCCGCAGAGAAATATATATCCGAAGAAAAAGGGGTATCCTCTGCCGCAGAGGCAGTTGCCGGAGCTCTGGATATACTGGCGGAGAGAATTTCGGATAATGCGAAATACCGCACCTACATCCGCAGAGCCACAAGAGATCAGGGAATCCTTCAGGCATGTGCCCGGGACGAAAAGAAACCGTCTGTATATGAAAATTATTATCAGTATGAAGAGCCGGTGAGAAAATGTGCAGGACATCGCATACTGGCGATCAACCGTGGCGAGGCGGAAAAATACCTGACGATCAAGATCCAGGCTCCGGAGGAGACCATTCTTCGTTATCTGTCCGGACAGGTGATTACGAAGAAGAACCCTTACACCGAACCGCTGCTTCAGGCAGCTGCAGAAGACAGCTATAAGCGGCTGATTGCGCCGGCGATCGAAAGAGAGATCCGAAACGAGCTGACAGAGAAAGCGGAAGACGGCGCAATCAAGGTGTTCGGAAAAAATCTGGAACAGCTTCTCATGCAGCCGCCCATCACAGGAAGAGTGGTGCTCGGCTGGGATCCCGCGTTCCGGACCGGGTGCAAGCTGGCGGTGGTAGACAGCACGGGAAAGGTGCTGGATACGGTGGTGATCTATCCGACGGCGCCTCAGAACAAGGTGGCTGAGTCAAAGGAAGTTCTGAAGAAACTCATAAGAAAATATGGGATTTCCCTGATTTCCGTGGGGAACGGCACTGCATCCAGAGAGTCAGAGCAGATTATTGTGGAATTGCTGAAGGAAATTCCGGAGAAGGTTCAGTATGTGATCGTCAATGAGGCCGGAGCATCGGTTTACTCGGCCAGCAAGCTGGCGACAGAGGAATTCCCGTCATTTGATGTGGGACAGAGAAGCGCTGTTTCCATTGCAAGACGTCTTCAGGATCCGCTGGCAGAACTGGTAAAGATCGATCCAAAGTCCATAGGAGTGGGGCAGTATCAGCACGATATGGATCAGAAGCACTTAAGCGGGGCTCTTCAGGGAGTTGTGGAGGACTGCGTTAATAAGGTCGGGGTAGACCTGAATACGGCTTCAGCCTCCCTGTTGGAATACATTTCCGGCATTAACAAGACCATTGCCAGGAACATTGTGGCTTACCGGGAAGAAAACGGAGCATTTACGGATCGGAAACAGCTTCTGAAGGTATCCAAGCTGGGACCGAAGGCATTTGAACAGTGCGCAGGCTTTATGCGGATCCAGGGAGGAAAAAATCCGCTGGACGGCACCAGCGTTCATCCGGAAAGCTATGCAGCTGCAGAGGCCCTGCTAAAGAAGCTCGGCTGCGAACCGGAAGAGATCCGCAGCGGCGGTCTGAAAGATCTGGGCCGTAAAATCGGAGATTATAAAAAAGTGGCCTCTGAACTGGAAGTGGGCGAAATCACTTTAAAAGACATTGTCAGCGAACTGGAAAAGCCAGCCAGAGATCCGAGAGAGGAGATGCCCAGACCGATCCTCCGCACGGATGTAATGGAACTGAAGGATCTGACACCGGGGATGGTGCTGAAGGGAACCGTCCGGAATGTGATCGACTTCGGGGCATTTGTGGATATCGGTGTTCATCAGGACGGACTGGTACACGTTTCCCAGATGACGGAACGTTATATCAAGCATCCCCTTGAGGCGGTAAGTGTAGGAGATATTGTGGAGGTCAAGGTGCTGTCCGTAGACATGGAGAAAAAAAGGATCAGCCTGACCATGAAGCTGTAAAGAGCTTCCGGGCACCGCCCGGAGAAAGGATGGAAATCATCATGAAATTTGAGATCAACCTGGATGCCGCGGACCTGTGGCGCTTTTCCATGTACCATGCCAACAGGGGACTTCAGGGGATTTTCAATCTTCTGTTTACCTGTGCGGCAGTGTTGTGTCTGATCTTTGCCAGAGACGTGCTGACCGGAGGCTATATCGCTCTTCTGGTTCTGTGTGCCTTGATTTTTTCTGTCTGGCAGCCGCTTCTGCTGTATGTGAAGTCTAAAAAACAGGCGAAGACGGAGGGAATCCGGGAAACTCTGTACCTGGAATTCACGGATGACATCGTGAAAGTGTCCCAGGCGGACCGGCAGCAGGAGTTTCCCTGGGACAGGATTTCCAGGATTGTCCGTACAAAGCATATGATCATTATCTATACAGACCGGATTCATGCCTATCTGCTGCCTGCCGCAGCAGTGGGAGACCGGATGGAGGACTTCTGCGGACTGGTGCGCAGGCACCTGCCGAAAGAGAGATGGAAAGGACTATAATATGATTGTGGAAACATACAGCGCACAGGAAACGTATGAGCTTGGAAAACGGCTTGGAAAAGAGGCTGCGGCAGGGGAGGTATACTGCCTGGACGGAGACCTGGGAACGGGAAAAACAGTATTTACCCAGGGATTTGCAGCAGGACTGGGAATAGAAGGACCGGTAAACAGTCCTACCTTTACCATTCTTCAGCAATATGAGGAGGGACGCCTTCCCCTGTACCATTTTGATGTGTACCGGATCGGGGATGTGGAAGAAATGGATGAGATCGGCTATGAGGACTGCTTTTACGGAAACGGAGTCAGTCTGGTGGAATGGTCAGAGCTGATCAGAGAGATTCTTCCGGAAAGGGTGATCCGCGTCAGGCTGGAAAAGGATCTGGAAAAAGGATTTGATTACCGCAGAATTACGGTGGAGGGAAAAGAATGAAAATATTGGGAATAGAAAGCTCCTCTCTGGTGGCGTCCGCAGCCATTGTGACGGATGGAATTTTGACAGCGGAATATACGGTGAATTTCAAAAAAACCCATTCCCAGACACTTCTTCCAATGATTGATGAGATCGTAAGGATGACGGAGACAGAACTG
>CALWRQ010000126.1 GCA_944383965.1 uncultured Lachnospiraceae bacterium | reverse complement strand
TCCGGCGTGAGAACTCCCATTTCCACCATCCGCCTGGCCTTGTTGTGATCCTGGGACAGCTGGCTCAGCTGTCCGTCACGAAGCAGATAGATCCTGCTGTCTCCCACATTGACGCAGACTGCCGTTCCCCGGTCAATATAAAGGGCGGCCAGGGTCGATCCCATCCTTTTTCCGACGGTTTCTTCCATTTCCCTGCAGATCCTGTCATTGGCATGCCGGATGCCTGCCAGAGCCGTCTCTCTGATTTCATCCAGTCCGCAGGGAATTAACGCCTCTACCGTGAAAAGAGAAGCCGTCTCCCCGGACTCTTCTCCTCCCATTCCGTCAGCCACAGCCGCCAGAAACCGGCTGTCTGCCCCTGTATACTGTCTTTTCTCCATTCCCTGTGACACATCCTTCCTGTATGTGCCGCAGAGATAAAAATTATCTTCATTATTGTCGCGTACACGTCCCGTATGGGTTTTTGCCGCCGCACTGATCCGCATACTCATCCGCCGTCCCCCTCTGCCCTTTCTGCTTTATTTTAATCGCATTATTAATAGCATAAATTATACATCTAATAATGCTACTCAGTCAATTATGGACATCAAAAAAAGCACAGGCCCCTGTCGTGGGTTCCTGTGCTTTGATTCCTGTTTCTTTTCTTACAGAGTTTCTTCTGCAGCCGGATCCTCCTCTCCCGTGAAAAGGATTCCTGTCTGACGCCGCATCTCTTCTATGATCCCCAGCTGGACCGCCGTCTGCTTCTGATACCATTCCGCCCTCTGAATATCTCTGTTTTCCAGAATGGAGGCCAGAGCCTTCGCCTCCTCATAAAGCGGGTTGGGATCCTGCTTCAGTTCAAATACCTGCTCCTCCTGATTTCTCAGTTTCAGAGTGATCCTGGACGGCTCCGATATCATATCCACCAGGATGTTTCCCTTCTCTCCCTGGATCTGGCTTTCCCCGATGGTATCCGTGATCTTGGAATAAAGAACCTCACCGATCATCCCCGGATAACGGGCAAGAATGGTGCCGATCCCTTCCATTCCGTTGGATAGTTTTACATTCAGTCCCCGGATCTCCTCCGGCTTTCCGAACAGGCGCACCAGTCCGTACACCGCGTATACCCCGATATCCATCACCGCCGCATTGGCCAGGGAAGGATTGAACGCGTTAAGAACCTCCCCGTTCAAAAACGCGTCATAGCGGGAAGAATACTTTCCATATTCCAGGGTTGCCCTGCGCACCGGTCCGATGAGAGGAAGGAGCTCCTCCAGCTTTTCCAGGCCGGGATCAAAGGCCGTACGCATGGCTTCCATCAGGATCACCTGATGGTTTTTCGCCTCTTCCAGCAGTTCCTCAAACGCTCTCTTCGTTGGAACCGCAGGCTTCTCACAGATTACATCCTTGCCCCCTCTGATCATCATCATAGCCTGACTGTAGTGGCAGCTGTTGGGACTGGCGATGTACACCGCGTCCACGTCCTTCCTCGTTGCCAGCTCCTCAAGGGACGCCGTCACCTGAGGAATTCCGTACTCTGCCGCAAAGGCCCTTCCTGTTTCCTCCGATCTGGAATAGACAGCCTGCAGACGGTACCCGCCGGCTTTTAACGCCGCCTGGGCAAACGTGTGAGCAATTTTGCTGGTTCCGATCATTCCTAAACGAATCATATCCCCTCTCCTTTTATACCAGAAATACTTCCACACCCTGTTCCCGGATCTTTGCAATGGCTTCCGGATCTGCTTCCTGATTGGTAACCAGCACGTCGATCTCCCTCAACGGGGCAATGGACATGAAAAAGCTTTTCCCGATCTTCGTATAATCGGCCACTGCCACCACCTTTCTGGCCTGATGGACCAGTGCCCGTTTTGTCTCTGCATCGATCACATCCGGAACACTGACGCCATGAACCGCATCCACGCCTTCCACTCCGAGAAACAGCACATCCAACTTCAGTCCCGACACAAAGTCACAGGTCATCTGCCCCAGAAAGCCCATGGTCTTTTCCCGGAACACCCCGGGAGCAGCGATCAGTTTGATCCCCGACGCATGGGACAGCATATCCTGTACCGGCAGGGAATGGGTCACGACCACGATATTTTTCCGGTTGATCAGAGTCTGAGCCACCATTTTTGCAGTAGAGCCCGTATCGATCAGCACCGCATCCCCCTCGTTGACAAAATTGGAACAGAATGCGGCAATCCGCCTCTTCTCCTCGATCAGGGTGTCCTCCTTGTAGAGCATGGCATGTTCCGTCAATCCCCCCCGGTTCAGTGCCGCTCCTCCGTGGGTCAGAGTCACAATCCCCTCCCCTGCCAGATAGTTCAGATCTCTTCTTATGGTCATCACCGATACCTGGAATTCCTCGGACAGCTCGGATGTCTTCACTGAGCCTTCCTTTTCCAGTAACTGGATAATATGTTTTCTTCTCTTCTGTGTGTTCATGCACGCCTCCTGAATTTAATCCCCCTGGTAGGCCTGGATCCAGGCTTCATCCGGGCAGATTACCGACATATTCCCCCCTTCGTTTACTGCTGCAAAAAGAACGGTCTCTCCGTCCATCGTTCCAACCACGAAAGGAAATGCTTTTTTATTTGTGGCTGCTCCTACATGATGATCCCGGTCCATGGCAATCACCGACATGCTGCCCGGTTTGTGTCCGGAACGCTCCAGTCTGGCAATATGCTCTCCCAGCGCCTGTTCACAGGCCTGCTGAACCGGAATTCCTGCCCTGATTTTCTCCACAATGGCAAAGGACAGGCAGCCTTTCATGATATCTTCTCCCACACCTGTTGCCGCAGCCGCTCCTACCTCTGAATCCGCATAGCATCCGGAGCCGATAATGGGGCTGTCTCCCACCCGGCCGGGAAGCTTCATGAAAAGTCCGGATGTGGATACTCCGCAGGCGGAAGTATCTCCCAGTCTTCCGATGATGCATACCGTATCGTGACCGCCGTATGCCTCCAGCTTTTCCGTATCCACATTCTTCTCCTGAGCTTTATAGCGTTCCTCCGCCTCTTCTGTAAGCATGGGCGAGAAAGGATAGCCTCCTTTTCTGGCATACGCTTCCGCCCCTGCTGCTGCCAGCACGCAGTTTCTTTTATAATGACACAAATCATAAGCAACTTCAATGGGATTCTTCAAATTTTTCACTCCCATGATCGCTCCGAATCCCAGAGTATCCCCATCCATGTAGGCTGCGTCCAGCTCCACCTCTCCTTCCAGGTTGGGCAGACCGCCGTATCCTACAGAATGGTAGGACGGATCGTCTTCCACGGTCTTCACTGCCTCCATAATGGCTTTGTGAATCGTTCCTCCCTGTCGGATCAGATCCTGCCCCTTTTTCACTCCCTCAAACGCCATCTTCCAGGTGGCAATCAGATATCCTTCCATGTTTCTTCATCCTCCTCATAAGATACAAAGGGCGGCTGCACTCCGGCAGCCGCTCCGTTTTATTCTGTCAGCAGCGATGCTGCCTCCTCATCCACAATAAAGATAAAATTCTTGTGGTTTTTCAGCAGGGAAGCAGGAACCTGTTCTGTAATCTCTCCCTCTACCACAGCCTTTACCGGCTCCGCTTTCTTTCTGCCGGAAGCCGCCAGGATCACACAGTCTGCCGCCATGATCTCCCGGAATCCCATGGTAAACATCTGTACCGGAGTCTCTTCTCTCTTCAGACCGAACAGATCCTGGGTGGCCTGAATGGTAGACTCGCAGCTGTCCGCCACGAAAAGGGTGGAGTCTGCCGGCGTGCCCGGCTCATTGGCTCCGATATGACCGTTGGTGCCCAGTCCCAGCAGCTGAATATCTCTGGGATATTTCTTCAGGATCCCGGCATACCGTTCCAGCTCCGCTTTCTGATCGGCTGCCTCCGCATCCATCATATGGATCTCTTTCGGCCCATTGGATATTTTATCATACAGATGCTCATGCATAAAGTGATATACGCTGTATACTCCGTCTTTTTTTCCCACGTATTCATCCAGATTGCAGAAGATGCATCTGCTCACATCCAGTCCCTGGTTGATTCTTTCTGCCAGTCTGTCCAGAAGCCCTTCCGGTGTGTATCCTGTTGTAAAGGACAGCACACTGTCCGGTTTTTTCTCAATCTGTTCCACGAACAGCTTGAGCAGCACTTCTGTCATTTCCTCATAGTTTTTTACTTTTATCAGTTTCATTTCTTTTCCTCCTTCTGCTGCTGCCGCTTGATCTCTTTTCTCACGGCATCCCGAATCATACCTACTGTAGTACCGTAAACAATCTGAACATTCTGCTGATCCGGGCGAATGATGCCGTGGCATCCCGTGCTGCTGATGATCTCTTCATCCACCAGTGAAGAGTCGGTCACAGTCACTCTCAGACGGGACATGCAGCAGTCTACGGTCTCAATATTTCCGATTCCTCCCAGTCCCTTGATGATCACCTGTGCCTTCATTACCTTCGGGTCATTGGTATTCAGATCAATAATTCCGTCCAGCATGCTCATCTGGTCGTCATAATCTCCTCCCCGTCCGGGTGTCTTCACATTGAACCGTACGATATACCATTTAAACACAAAGTACATGATCACTGCGAATGCGATGCCCACTCCCACGTTGATCCACCAGGTGGCGTCATCCCGGAGAAAACCGAATATGGCCAGTCCCAGGATGCTGGCTTCCGTTCCGCCCAGCGTACTTCCCAGAATGTAGGGAATCATATAGGCGAGACCGCAGAAAACGCTGTAAATCACAAACAGTCCGGGAGCTGCAAATAAAAATGCAAATTCCAGAGGCTCTGTAATACCGGCGATAATGGACGTGCAGGCTCCTGCCAGCAGCAGGCCTTTTACCTTATCTCTCTTATCCGCATCTGCGCACTGATACATGGCAAATGCCACTGCCGGAAGGGCAAATACGGTAATCGGAATCTGTCCGCCCCTTAAGAATTTTACCATTTCTGCCAGGCTTGCACCGTCCGGAAGTACTCCGGATCCCATATAAGCCGCAAATGCCGCTCTTGCCCCCTCAATGGTTCCGTACGGATCCGGGAATACATAGACCCCGGATACAGCCGTATCACGGATTACTGTGTTCCAGATCTGATGCATACCGGTGGGTATGAGCAGACGCTCGCCCAGCTGATAGAAAAACGGTCCGAAGATACCGGTATTTGCCACTGCGTAAGCCACCGCATTGATCGCACTGGATATGTAGCTCCATACAAACGGAATCAGCTGTCCGAATACCATGAAAAACAGTGATGTTGCAATGGAAACGAAACGGACTCCTCCGAAGAAGGACAGGGCCATGGGAAGCTTGATCGTATGTACCCGGTTATGGATCCATGCAGAAATCAGTCCCACTACGATTGCGCCCAGAACTCCCGTATTCACCGTTTCATAGCCCAGAATGGTGGATACACTGCCCTGAGGCATTCTCTCAGCCAGTCCGGTGTTCACGGAGAGCAGGAATCCCATGCTTACCAGAAAAGCCAGATAGCCGACCAGCGCTCCGAATGCCGCATATTCCTTATCCTCATCCGCCATTGCAAAGGAAATGGATACACAGTAAAGAATCGGAAGGTTGTTGGTCACCACGCCTCCGGCCGACTCCAGCAGCTTCGCCACATATTGAATGGCCGGTGAGGTGATGATCGGAAACATCTCTTTCAGCTGGTCGTGCCAGAGAAAGACGGATGCCACTCCCGTCATCAGTGAGGCAATTGACAGAAGGGCAATGGGCATCAGAAATGCCCTGGACAATTTCTGAAAATATGCCATGGTCTTTTTTTGTTTCATGTTACTTCCACCTTATATGTGTTTTTGCTCTTTTATATTAACACAATCCTGTTTATTTTTCAATATAAAACAACATTTTTTGTTTTATTTTAGATTAATATTAACATTTATATGTTATTATGTTGTTTGTTATAGAAAAATAGTGTAAAATAATCACAAACAAACAGAAAGGAGGCGATCCTATGCCCCATACCATTGCAGTACCTGTCAGATACACACAGGTAAAAGAACTTCCATCCTATTATCTCAATCTCTCCTACCTGAACAGCCTGAGCGCCTTCGGCTTTGATGTTCTGCTCTTAACTCCTGGCTGTTCCCCTTCCTTTTATGAAAGGGCTGCCTCTGTCTGCGACGGTCTTCTCCTTGCCGGAGGACGGGATATCCATCCGCGAATTTACGGTCAGGAGCTGCTTCCGGACACAGTTCCTGCCCTGCCGGATACGGATGAACTGGATTTTCTCTGTCTCCGTCTTTTTTCACGGGAGAATAAACCTGTACTTGGAATCTGCCGGGGACTTCAGGTGATCAATACAGGCTTTGGAGGAACCCTTCATCAGCATCTTCCCCGGTGGTCTCAGACAATCAGTCATAAACAGACAGAGCGCCGTTCTCAGGGAGTTCATCCCGTCTGCTGGAAACATACCATTTCCGGACTGTGCAGCGCCGGAGAACAGATTTGGGTCAATTCCCTGCATCATCAGGGTATCGACCGGATAGCACCGGGATTTCAGGTCCTGGCAGAAAGTCCGGACGGCCTGGCGGAAGCCATATGCAGAGAAAATATTCTGGGAGTTCAGTGGCATCCGGAAGAGATGAACGGTCCGGAACAGGAAAGAATCTTTGCGTATTTCCGTTCCATAATGCCTTCCCGCTGAATCAGGACAGCAAACAAGGGAGCGTCCCGGATCATCTGTTTGATGATCCGGGACGCTCCCTTATCGTCTGATCATTTTGTCATCCGGTATGATCTGCTGTCTGCTCACATCGGACTTTCACCGTTTTTTTCAGCCGCAATCCGGAAAAACTTTATCATCAGAGGAATATATGTCAGAATGAACACTCCAGCCGCTGCCCCTGTTACTATTCTCCTGTATTTGGGAGCAACCTGCCCGCCTATCACAATGCCCATGGCACAAAGGCAAAGCTTTACCAGCGCAAGCTCTTTCCAGCTGCTTTCTTTTACATACTGATTGCCAAGCTCAAATAGTTTTTTCATTTATAAGCCTCCCCTCTGATCATGACGGATCAACTGTTTTTCCTTCAGATAACCTCTCATACTGAAAAGATACCCGGCCACAGGGACCGGGTATCTTTCTATGAAATAGAATATTATTTGTTGTTTAATGCAGCCTGTGCAGCGGCCAGTCTTGCGATCGGCACACGGAACGGAGAACAGGATACATAGTCAAGGCCGATCTTATGGCAGAACTCTACGGAAGACGGATCTCCGCCGTGCTC
>CALWRQ010000125.1 GCA_944383965.1 uncultured Lachnospiraceae bacterium | reverse complement strand
CGGAGAATGGACTGACAAGGAGGAATCAATATGGCAATTTTTGAAGGGGCTGGAGTAGCGCTGATTACACCGTTTACAGAGGATGGAGCAGTAAACTATCCGAAGCTGGGAGAACTGGTGGAGGAGCAGATCGCCGGAGGAATTGATGCGATCATTGCCTGCGGAACCACGGCAGAATCCGCAACACTGGATCATGACGAGCATAATGAAGTAATCCGTTTTGTATGCGAGAAGGTGAATAAGAGAGTTCCCGTTATCGCCGGTACCGGCTCCAACTGCACCCAGACAGCGGTGGAGCTTTCTGCTGCTGCGAAAGAATCAGGAGCAGACGGACTGCTTCTGGTATCTCCTTACTATAACAAGGCAACTCAGAAGGGACTGATTGCCCATTTTACAGCTGTGGCGGACGCAGTGGATCTTCCTATTCTGCTCTATAATATCCAGAGCCGTACGGGCGTAAACATTGAACCGGCTACCATGGCTTATCTCTGCAGAAATGTAAAAAATATTGTAGGAGTGAAAGAAGCCAGCGGAAATATTTCCCAGGTGGCTGCTCTGATGGCAATGGCCGGAGACTGTGTGGATCTTTATTCCGGAAATGATGACCAGATTGTCCCCATTCTGTCTCTTGGCGGTAAAGGTGTGATCTCCGTGCTTGCCAATGTGGCGCCCAGACAGACCCACGATATGTGCCAGGCATTTTTTGACGGAGATGTGAAGAAGAGCCTGCGCATGCAGCTGGAAGCCATTCCCCTGATTTCTGCTCTGTTCTGTGAGGTTAATCCCATTCCTGTGAAGGCGGCCATGAACCTTTTGGGAAAAGAGACGGGACCGCTGAGACTGCCTCTTACGGAAATGGAACCGGAGCATCAGGAACGGCTTAAAAAAGAACTGCAGGCCTACGGGCTTCTGGCATAAGGAGGAACGGTTATGGTAAAGATCATTATGCATGGCTGCAACGGAGCTATGGGACAGGTGATTTCCTCTCTGGTGCAGAAGAGTGAAGAGATGGAAATCGTGGCCGGAATCGATCTGAATACAGAATCACGGAACGGTTATCCTGTTTTTTCCAGTCTGGAGGAATGTACGGAACAGGCAGATGTGATCGTTGATTTTGCATCAGCAAAGGCAGTGGACGGATTGCTGGATTACTGCAGCAGGACTCATATGCCTGTGGTCCTGTGCACTACCGGACTTTCTCCGGAGCAGATCGATCATGTGACACAGGCGGCAAAAGAAACCGCAGTTCTTCGCTCCGCCAATATGTCTCTGGGCGTAAATCTGCTGCTGAAGCTGGTGAAGGAAGCTGCCTCCGTGCTGGCATCCTCCGGATTCGATATGGAAATCGTGGAGAAACATCACAATCAGAAAGTCGACGCTCCCAGCGGCACAGCCCTGTCCCTTGCCGATGCCCTCAATGAGGCGATGAACCATTCCTACCATTATAAATATGACAGACAATCCTGCCGGGAGAAGAGAGATCCTCGGGAGATCGGCATTCAGTCTGTACGGGGAGGATCCATCGTCGGAGAGCACGACGTGATCTTTGCCGGTCAGGACGAAGTAGTTACATTTTCCCATACCGCCTATTCCAAAGCAATTTTTGCAAAAGGCGCCCTGGCGGCAGCTGAGTTTTTAAAAGACAAGCCTGCCGGTCTTTACAATATGTCCGATGTGATCGGATAAGTTTTCCTGCATATCATCCTCTTTCCTGCACATACTAACGAAAACAGGTGTGAAAGGAGTATGATTCATGAAAACGATCAAACTATCTGCAATCGCATTCCTGATGGCCATGGGAGTTCTGATGATGAACGGCTGCGGCAGCAGCGACAGCGGGGGAACCTCTTCCCAGATGACAGAGACTGCCCAATCCCGTCCGGAGAACAATAAAGCTTCGGAGAGCACGGGAGTCATTGACGGAATGGCAGACGATGTGGAAAGCCGTGCGGAAAGCGGGATCGATCATATCACCGGCGGATCGGACAGCGGTTCCCAGACAAAATAAGCATCGGCAGAAAACAGCATGCACAGAGCGGGCGGAAAACAGGATCGTTTCTGCCCGCTTCCTATTTATGCTTCTTTGCCCTTGCAATTCACAGAAAAAAGAGATAAACTGATACAAAAGAACCATATAAATTGAAATATAAAGGCAAAAGGAGAATACTGACATGAATGAAAAAAGACTGCTGGACACGTTTTTAGAGTATGTACAGATCAACAGCGAGACCAGAAATGAAAAAGAAATGTGTGAGCGGGTGAAGAAAGATCTGGAAGATCTCGGCCTTCGGGTAGATGTGGATATGATCGGTGACAAATTCGGCTCCAATGGATTCAACGTATATGGTTATCTGGACGGAGATCCGTCTCTGGAGCCCATTATTCTGAGCGCTCATCTGGATACGGTTGTTCCCGGCTATGCCATCAAGCCCTATGTAAAGGACGGACGAATCTACAGTGAAACCGACACGATGATTCTGGCCTCCGATGACAAAGCAGGAGTCAGTGCCATTATGGAGGCTGTGAGAACGGCCCTGGAGCAGAATATGAAGACCCGTCCGGTTGAGATTTTCTTCTCCGTAGGAGAGGAATGCGGACTTCACGGAGCCAAGAATGCGGACTACTCCAAGCTTAAGGGAAAAATGGCTGTTGTATTCGATATGGGAGGAGACATCGGAACTACCTGCTATACCTGCCCGGGACAGGTGAACTTTGAATTTGAAGTATTCGGAAAGCCGGCTCATGCAGGCATTGAACCGGAAGCAGGAGTGAGCGCGATCATGGCTGCAGCGGAGGGCGTATCTAATATGAAGCTTCTCCGGGTCGATGAGGAAACGACTGCAAATATCGGTACTTTCAAGGCTGAAGGTCCTACCAATATTGTCAGCAATTACGTGAAAGTGATCGCTGAGGCGAGAAGCACGGATCTGGCAAAACTGGAGAAGCAGGAAAAAGAAATGATCCAGGCGATGGAAGATGCCTGCCGCAGACACGGAGCGGAGCTGAAGTACACCACTGCACGTTCCTACAATCCCTATAAGCTTACTCCGGAAGACAAGATCTGCAGCCTTCTTGAAAAATGCTATCATACCCTGGGATGCGAAACGCATTATGTCCGTTCCGGCGGCGGCTGCGACAGCAATATCCACAATGAGCACGGCATCCAGTCTGTGGGAATCGGCATCGGAATGTGCAAAGCTCATACCGGTCAGGAAAATATTGCCGTAGAGCAGCTGAACAAGACTGCCCTTCTGGTTCTGGAACTGATCCGGGCATAATACATACAAAAATATGGGCCGAGGAAAAGAAATTTCCCCGGTCCTTTTTCTGTGAGCCGGGGATTCTGAAGCAAATATCATAAAAATTCATTAGCAGATTTAATAGTTCCCTGGCGGGCCTTGAATTGACATTCCATTTTCCATAGGATAAGATAGACAGGAGAAGATGCCGGAATTCCGGCAAAAACAGTCCATACCCGCACCTGGAACCGCGGGATCATGGCGAATAGGCGGAGGATATTATGAACGACAGATATGTAAGCCCGCTTTCCGAGCGGTATGCAAGCAGAGAAATGCAGTATATTTTTTCACCGGATATGAAGTTTAAAACCTGGCGCAGGCTTTGGATTGCCCTGGCTGAAACAGAGAAAGAGCTGGGACTTCCCATCACTCAGGAGCAGATCGATGAGCTGAAAGCTCATGCAGAAGAGATCAATTATGAAGTGGCAAAAGAAAGAGAACGCATCGTCCGTCACGATGTGATGAGCCATGTGTATGCCTACGGTCAGCAGTGCCCGAAGGCCAAAGGAATCATTCATCTGGGAGCGACTTCCTGCTATGTGGGCGACAACACGGATATTATCATTATGCGGGAAGCACTGAAGCTGGTTCGGAAAAAGCTGCTGAACGTTATGGCAGAACTGGCCAAATTTGCAGATACCTACAAAGATCAGCCCACTCTGGCTTTTACCCATTTCCAGCCGGCTCAGCCCACTACTGTAGGAAAGAGAGCAACCTTATGGCTCCAGGAACTCTGCCTGGATCTGGAGGATCTGGATCACGTTCTGAACTCTCTGAAGCTGCTTGGTTCCAAAGGGACCACGGGTACGCAGGCCAGCTTCCTGGAACTTTTTGACGGCGATCATGAGAAATGCCGCCGTGCAGATGAAATGATCGCTGAAAAAATGGGCTTTTCCCAGTGCTATCCCGTATCCGGACAGACCTATTCCAGAAAGGTTGATACAAGAGTAATCAATGTACTGGCCGGAATTGCCCAGAGTGCCCATAAATTTTCCAATGATATCCGCCTCCTTCAGCATCTGAAGGAAGTGGAAGAGCCTTTTGAGAAAACCCAGATCGGTTCCTCTGCCATGGCCTACAAACGCAATCCCATGCGCAGCGAACGGATCGCTTCCCTTTCCAATTACGTAATGGCAGATGTGATCAACCCCATGCTGGTGGCTTCCACCCAGTGGTTTGAGCGGACTCTGGATGACTCTGCCAACAAGCGTCTGAGCGTACCGGAAGGCTTTCTGGCAGTGGACGGAATCCTGGATCTTTACCTGAATGTGGTAGACGGTCTGGTCGTATACCCGAAAGTCATTGAAAAGCACATGATGGCAGAGCTTCCCTTCATGGCTACGGAGAACATCATGATGGATGCGGTAAAGGCAGGAGGAGACCGCCAGGAGCTTCACGAAAGGATCCGTACCCTTTCCATGGAAGCAGGAAAGAACGTGAAGGAGAAAGGATTGGACAACAATCTTCTTGAGCTGATTGCTGCAGATCCTGCATTCGGACTTTCTCTGGAGGAGCTGAAAAAGACCATGGATCCGTCCCGCTATGTAGGCCGTGCTCCCAGACAGGTAGAGGAGTTCCTTCAGGAGGTTGTGAACCCCATCCTGAAAGCCAACGAACAGGATCTTGGAATGAAAGCGGAGATCAACGTATAAAATCAGAAGGATTCTGCGGAGAGACCGGAAGGCTGTCAGAGGCGGCTTTCCGGTCTTCCTGATGTTTCCGTTGAAAAATCTGCCGTTTTATGACAAGATATAAAGGAAACCAATTTGCATGCAGAAGGGAATAGAAGCTTCCGGAACAGGAAGGAGCATAACATGACGGGAAGTCTGGAATACTATAAAGTGTTTTATTATACGGCTCAGCTGAGCAGCATAACAGCAGCGGCCGAAAAACTGTGTATCTCCCAGCCGGCGGTCAGCCAGGCCATCAAGCAGCTGGAAAGCAGCCTGGGCGTACGCCTGTTTATCCGTTCTCCCAAAGGAGTCCGGCTGACAGAAGAAGGGAAAACGCTGGCATTGTATGTGGAACGGGGGATGGAGAGCTTCCTGAAAGGAGAGGAGGCGATGGAACGGCTGAAAAATCTGGAAAAGGGCAGTGTGCGTATCGGCGCCAGCGACATGACCCTGCGTTTTTACCTTCTCCCCTATCTGGAGCAGTTCCATAAAACCTTTCCCGGTATTCATGTAAATGTTTCCAACGGTCCCACACCGGAGACCATTGGTCTGCTGGAGCAGGGCGATATTGATTTTGCAGTGGTCAGCACACCTTTTGAGCTGGCTCCCGGCTTTCAGGCACAGGCTGTAAAGAAGATCCGGAATATTTTTATTGCGGGAAATGAATTTTCCTGTTTGAAAGGGAAGAAGCTGAGCTATCACTGCCTTCTGGAATATCCCTGTATTTTTCTGGAAGAAAAGACGAGCACCAGAAAGTTCATGAATGCCTTTCTGGCAGAACGGGGAATTTTTCCCAGACCGGAATTTGATCTGGCTATCAGCGACATGGTGGTCCAGTTTGCCATCCGGAATCTGGGGATCGGCTGCGTGGAAGAGGAGTTTGCCCGCACGGCCCTGGAGCGGAAGGAGATTTTTCAGCTGGAATTTGAAGAGGAAATGCCGGAGCGGCAGTTCTGCCTGGTTACGGGAAAAAGGGATCTGATCTCCATTCCCGGAAGAAAGCTGCTGGAAATGATGGAAAAAGACATAGAGCGTCAACATAAGTACAGCTTATTGCATATATAAATAGGATTGATTTTACTTATACCGTATTTTGTAGTAGAGTAGTAAGGTAATGTTGGTTCCGGGAGGTCCGGAATTCACTCAAAGGAGGAAAAAATCAATGGTACGAGCAATAGTTGGAGCAAACTGGGGAGATGAAGGAAAAGGCAAGATCACAGATATGCTTGCAAAAGAGTCTGATATCATCATCCGTTTCCAGGGAGGAAGCAACGCAGGTCATACGATCATCAACAATTACGGCCGCTTTGCCCTTCACCTGCTTCCGTCCGGAGTATTTTATCAGCATACTACCAGCATCATCGGCAACGGAGTGGCTTTAAATATTCCCTATCTGGTAAAAGAAATCCAGTCTCTGGTGGATCAGGGTGTTCCCATGCCGAAGATTCTGGTGTCTGACCGTGCCCAGATCCTGATGCCCTATCACATTCTCTTTGACGCATACGAGGAGGAGAGGCTGGGAGGAAAGTCCTTCGGCTCCACAAAGTCCGGCATCGCACCGTTTTATTCTGATAAGTATGCGAAGATCGGCTTCCAGGTAAGCGAACTGTTTGAAGAGGAGGCTCTGAAAGAAAAAGTAAATCGTGTCTGTGATATGAAGAACGTAATGCTGGAGCATCTGTATCACAAACCGCTGCTCAATCCGGATGAGCTGTATCAGACCATGCTGGAATACAGAGATATGGTGGCACCTTACGTGTGCGATACTTCCAGATATCTGTATGATGCGATCAAAGCAGGCAAGAAGATCCTTCTGGAGGGACAGCTGGGTTCCCTGAAAGATCCGGATCACGGCATTTATCCCATGGTAACTTCTTCCTCTACTCTGGCGGCATACGGCGCTATCGGTGCAGGAATTCCGCCTTATGAGATCCGCCAGATCACCACAGTAGTCAAAGCTTATTCCAGTGCCGTAGGCGCAGGCGCCTTCGTAAGCGAAATCTTCGGAGAAGAAGCCGATGAGCTGAGAAAGCGCGGCGGAGACCACGGAGAGTTCGGCGCGACAACCGGAAGGCCCAGAAGAATGGGCTGGTTTGATGCAGTCGCTACCCGGTACGGCTGTCGGATTCAGGGCGCTACAGAGGCTGCTCTTACTGTTCTGGACGTTCTTGGTTATCTGGATGAGATCCCCGTTTGTGTGGGATATGAGATCGACGGCGAAGTGACCAGAGACTTCCCCACCACCGGAAAGCTGGAGAAGGCAAAACCGGTCTTTGTGAAACTGCCCGGCTGGAAATGTGATATCCGGGGAATCAAGAAATATGAAGATCTTCCGGAGAACTGCAGAAAGTACGTGGAATTCATAGAAAAGGAAATTGAAAC
>CALWRQ010000124.1 GCA_944383965.1 uncultured Lachnospiraceae bacterium | reverse complement strand
ACGGTTGATGGTAAGCGCTACGGCAACAATGATGATGACTCCCTGAATTACTTTTTTCACATATGGGTCAACGCCCATAAGAGTCAGCCAGTTAGCGAGCTCTGTATATATCAAAACTCCGACAAAAGCAGACAGTGCCCCGCCCTTGCCTCCGGCCAATGAACCGCCGCCGATCACAATTGCTGTTACTACGGGAAACATCTGATTCAGACCGATGCTGGATTGTCCTAATTTAAGACGTATGCACTGAAGAATTCCTGCCATCCCCGCCGTGCATCCGCATAAAGCAAAAACCTTGATTTTCGTAAGGCCAATATTAATACCTGTAGACGCCGCTGCCGTCTCATTGTCGCCGATCGCATATACGGCCCGGCCGAATGCCGTATAATTCAGAATCAGCGCGCCTGCAATGAAGATCAGAAATGCAATGATGGTGATATAAGGAATCCCCAGAAGTTTTCCCTGAGACAGTACGATAAACAGTTCGTCCTTTACCTGTATGGGCGTACCCTGATAAACCAGAACGGCCACGCCGGTCATAATGCTGCCTACGGCATAAGTAACGATAAAAGTGGCAATTCTTGCCTTTACATGAATAAATCCGGTCACTGCCCCGATCAGGGTGCTGATCAGCACAACGGCAATGATTCCAAGAAGGCCAAAATCATTGCTGTTGGAATTGTTGACTACCAGAAAAGCCACAAATGACCCGGCAAAGCCCATTACTCCCTCTATGGAAAGGTCAATGCTTCCCAGCAGCAGCACATAGGTCAGTCCCACGGAAATTACGAGAGGGATGGACATCTGGTACATAATGTTGACCACGTTTCCCCAGGTAAAAAAGTCCTTCTGGGAAACTGCTCCTATCATAGTCATGATGATCAGCAAAATCAGTGGAGCATATCTTCTTATTTTATCTTTTCTCGCATCATCCTTAACCTTCTGCGCAAACTGCTGTCCCACGGATAATGTAGCTAAAGATTCTTCCCATTTATTCTTCATTCTATTATCCCCTTACCAAATAATTATCATGGAACACTGCTCCCTTTTGAAAGAAAGTGGGTTTGCCATAAGGCAAGCCCACTTTACTATTACCTACTCCAGACTATTATTCCTGATATTTATCAATACAGAAGGACAGGTCATTGTAGTCATAGCCAGGGTCCTTAGTCTTAATAAACTTATCAATGATCTCGTTTGCATTATCCTTGGTAACCAGAGTCGTCTTGCAGAAGATCAGGCGCTCGTTGTCCGGGATAGAGGTGGGATCCAGTATTCCAAGAGCTGCCTGGATTGCATAGGATGCACCGTAGCCGGCGATCATGTATCCGTTGTTCGCATTGGTAATAACCATATCTCCATCGTTTACTGCGTTCAGAGCGGCCTCAATACCGTCACATCCGCTTACCATAACCTGGCCGTTCAGTCCCTTGTTCTTCAGAGCCTCTACGGCGCCCAGTGCCATGGTGTCATTTGCGGAGTAGATACCCTTCAGATCCGGATATTTCACCAGCCAGTTCTCTGTCAGGGTCATAGCCTCAGACTGGCTCCAGCTTGCGGTCTGGCTGTCTACTACTTCGATGTTCGGATAGTCCTTTAAAGCTTCTTCAAATGCTTTATGTCTGTTGGTAGCGGAGTCATCTCCTAACAGACCCTGCAGCTCCACAACCTGTCCTTCTCCGCCGATGGACTCGAACAGAGCGGTTGCTGTTGCCTTACCGATGGCAATGTCATCCAGCATCAGGCTGGCTACGAAATGGGGATAATCCTTCGGATACAGTCCCTCAGCTCTGTGAGCCAGGATGGTCACATAGTTTCCGGATTCTTCGCAGAGCTCTGCGATGTTTGCCGTATTGGCAGTAGAGGAAGGATCAACTACAAAGATCGCCTTATCGCCGTACTGCGCAATGTAGTCCTTGATTCCCTGCAGCTGCTTGTTGTCATCGCTGTCACAGGTCAGCACATCTGCGGATACTCCGTAGGCTGCCGCTGCCAGCTTTGCGCCCTCTGCTTCCTGAGCCCAGTACTCATTGTCCATGGAGTGGATGCAGATCGCCAGATGATAGTCAGAACCTGCCAGTGCAGCGGCAGCCTCTGTGCCCTCAGCCTCTTCAGCCGCAGCCTCCGTCGCCGCCTCTGTTGCTGCTGTGGTTTCTGCTGTCTGGCTGGAACATCCTGCCAGGGCGGATACAACCATTGCACCTGCCATCAATACTGCAAAAATCCTTTTTTTCATGTTACAACCTCCTTTTATTATAATTTTTTTCTATACGTAAATGCCTTCTGCAGCATTTAGTATTCTTCCTGATTCATACGATTGCGGGCATTGATCGCCGCACCTACGATTCCTGCCTCCGGGTCGGAGTGAGCCATGATGAACCGCACCGATTCTCTGGGATAGGGAATCCTCAGATTTTCTCTTACCGTGCGCTGGAAATATTCCATAGGAAAATTCTCCATCTCCACCACTCCGCCTCCCAGAACCACGCATCCCGGGTCCAGTATGGTGATCTCCGTTGCCGCAGCTACGGCGCAGGCGCGGACCACCGCCAGCACATCCTCCTCCTGTCCGTGCCGGAGGAAGATCTCCCCCACCGGACAGCCGTATTTTTCCTGAGCCAGAAGAGCCAGGGTTCTGCCGCTGGCTTTCAGCTCGATGCAGCCGTTTTTTCCGCAGCCGCAGGCGCCTTCAAAGCCAAGAACCGGTATGTGGCCCAGCTCGCAGGCCGAACCGGAATGGCCGATGTACACCTTTCCGTCTATGCACATGGCATTTCCCAGCCCTGTGCCGATAAAAATCCCTGCCACAATGCCTCTGCTGTCAATATTTCCTTTCCAGATCTCATACAAAAGAGCCGTATTCACATCCCGTTCCATGAAAACCGGAAGGGACAGTCTCTCCGAAAGAATATCCACCAGAGAAATATTGTTCAGGCCTTTGATATTAGGAGAATTAAAGTTGATCGTTCTTTCCCGATTCATCAGGGACGCCAGCGATAGGGTCATACAGCAGAATGCTTCTTTGCCGTACTTTTCCAGATAGGGCCTTGTCAGCTCCTCCAGATAAGCCCCCTTGTCTTCCGCCTCCGACAGAAGGCTGCTGGGCTCTTTTCCGAATTCCAGCACCTTCAGGTCCTGATCCACCACTCCGTATCTGAGATTGGTTCCTCCGATCTCCACCGACAAAAACAGTTTATCCACCTGTGTCCTTCCTGCCGTCATGCCTTTCCGGCGCTTCCCATCACATCAATCTTATGAAGGTAAATCTCCTTCATCATCACTCTGTTTTTCAGGGTAAATACCCTGCTGTCTATGGCTGCCGGATTTTCCGCCAAAATCTTTCTGGTGTTCGCCAACGCGCTGATCCAGCCATCCGTAGCAATATTTACCTTGCAGACGCCCATATGGGCCGCTTTTGTCACCTGCTCCTCCGGAATTCCTGCCACCGCTTCAATGTGTCCGCCGTATTGATTGATCATATCCACAAATTTCGGATCGATGGCGGACGCCCCGTGAAGCACAATGGGAAATCCCGGAACCCGGTTCATCACATCCTGAAGGATGTCATAGCGCAGCTCCGGAAGACTTCCGTCCGGATTCGGCTTGATCTTCACCAGACCGTGGCAGGTGCCGATGGAGATAGCCAGACTGTCGCATCCCGTCTTTTTCACAAATTCCTCTACCTTAGCCGGATCGGTATAAAGGCTGGTTCGGCTTCCTTCTTCTCCCGCCTCTTCCGCTCCGGAAAGAACTCCCAGCTCCGCCTCCACCGTAACGCCGTGACGATGAGCATAGTCCACGGTTTTCTTCGTCAGCGCCACATTTTCTTCAAAAGGAAGAGCGCTGCCGTCGATCATAATGGATGAAAAGCCGAATTCCACCGCATCGACGCACTGGGCGAAGGTCATTCCGTGATCCAGATGAAGGGCCACCGGAATATCCAGCCCCGCGTTGTGGATCCGGTCAATGCCTGACTGCACGATTCTGGCAAGAATCTCATAGCCCAGCTGCTTATGCAGGTTCGGCGACGCCAGCAGAATGACCGGAGATCTTTTCTCGATCACAGCGTCCATGATGGCGTTGAACTGCTCAATGGAAATAAAATTGAAAGCAGGTACCGCATAGCCTTCCGCATATGCTTTTTCAAACATTTCTTTTGTATTTACCTGTCCCAGTTCCGTATAGTGATACAACGTTCACACCTCCAGTATTTTCATTATCCCTGTCAGACATAGGGGTTCCGGAGCACCGTATATTCCGGAAGTTCTCCTATGAGAGGCATGATATAATTCAGAAATTCCCTTTTTATGAAACGGCGGTCTTCCGTCACATAATCCGGAGAAAGATTTTTATCCGATCCGGCTACCTGCTCCAGCTCTTCCAGTCCGTATACCGGCCGGTAGACCGGTCCCTTTTCCCTCTCTATGGTGACCATTTTCATAGTCTCTCCACGGACAGCTGCCCGGACAGCCTGTCTGCCCGCTTCCTCCGCTTCCTCCCGGTCGATCTCCGACACGTCGTGAGCGCCGCAGCGCTGCATCAGTCCCAAGTCGATTCCCCGTATCTTGCAGTCAAAATGATCTCTCAGAAGTCTGCTCACATAGGGAGTCAGTCCCCCCATATTTTTCTGCATGTCCATTCCCTTATTGATGGAGGTGTCCTCAAACAGAAATCTTCCGTCTGCGGTCCGCACGCCTTCGGCAATCACGGCAAAGCATTTGCCCTTTTCCTCCAAAACCATCCTCACATCACTGATGAAACGCTGCTGGTCAAAGACCGTCTCAGGCACATAGATCAGATCCGGCCCTCTGCCGATCTCTGACGCCGCCAGAGCCGCCGCCGCCAGAAAACCGGTATTTCGTCCCATCACCTCCGCAAACATGATCAGCTCCGTATCATAAGTCATCATGTCTCTCGCCAGCTCCGACACGGTAAGCACCACGTGCCTGGCTGCCGAAGGATATCCCGGAGCATGGTCAATGCAGGAAATATCGTTGTCCACCGTTTTGGGAATCACAATCAGCTTCGCATCATAGCCCCGCTCCCTCAGAAATCCTCCCAGCCTGAGCCCTGCTCTGGCCGATCCGTTGCCTCCGTTGATAAACAGATACCGGATATCCAGTTCCTTTAAAGTTTCCAGAACCGCCTCGTAATCCTTCTTCTGAGGATCCTTCTCATCGATCTCGTACCGGCAGGAGCCGAATATCATGGACGGAGTCCGGGGAAGACGATCTTCATTCTCCATCTCCTCCGTCACGTCAAACAGCTTCTTTCTGATCACTCCCAGGATTCCGTGCTCCGAGGCATATATCCTGCGGATTTCCGCAGATTTTCTGCACTCTTTTATAACGCCGTAGGCCGATGCATTGATCACTGCCGTCGGTCCTCCGGATTGGATATACAGCGCGTTTCCTCCGTTGTTCATAACCCTCCTGTCCTCCGCATGACGCGGTCTATTCTGCCTGAAGTCTGGGATAAAGATCTTTTACTCTCTGATAAAGTTCCCGGAATATTTCCTGCTGCTCTTTGTAACGCTTTACGTTTTCCGCAACAGGCTCTACGGGATCTCTGTGAAGCTTTACCACGGCGGCACAGGCTTCTTTCATATCTTTATATACTCCGCACCCCACTCCTGCCATAAGAGCCGCTCCCTGGCAGGCCTCTTCTTCCGTTTCTGTTGTATATACGGGCATTTCCATAATGTCCGCCTGAATCTGCTTCCAGACGACGCCCTTGGCCGCCCCTCCGGAAGAGATCATTCTTTCCCGTTTGATTCCCATATCATCCAGCACTCCGGTACATTCCTTCAGATTAAAGATCACACCCTCCATTGTGGCGCGGATTATATGAGCTCTTTCATGCTTCATTCCCAGTCCGAAATAAATTCCCTTGGCATGAGGATCCATCACCGGTGTCCGCTCTCCCGCCAGATAGGGGATAAACAGCAGACCCTCCGCTCCTGCCGGGACCAGCCCGGCTTCTTCGTCCAGTTCGCCGTAGGAGCGGCCGTCCTTCAGCACCTTCTTCTTCAGCCAGCTGAGCGTGCTCCCTCCGTTCAGCGCTCCTCCCTGAACGTACCATCTGTCCGGCACTCCGTGACACCAGGTCTGCAGGCGCATCCTGCCGTCATAAACCGGCCGGTTCACCGCCACGGCAATCTGTGACGCCGTACCGATATTGCAGGCCATGGTTCCTTCCTCCGTCACACCGTTTCCGATGAGCTGAGCTGCGGAATCCCCGGCTCCGTATACTACTTTTGTATGTTCTGACAGACCGGTCTCCCGGGCAGCCTCTGCCGAGACGCAGCCTGCAGCTTCCGCGCTTTCTCCGACCGCCGGCCATATATCTTCTTTTAACCCGGCTCTTCCGATCAGTTCCCGGCACCAGCACCGGTTCTTCACGGAAAACGCCAGAGTGGCACTGGCATCCGCGCAGTCTGTCCCGATCTCCCCTGTCAGCCGATACCGGATATAATCCTTCGGAAGCATCACATACCGGATCTTCTCATAAGTCTCCGGCTGATGCCTTTTCATCCAGAGCAGAGAGCAGATCATCATTCCGGCTCCCGGCTGATTCAGCAGTTCCCTATCTGTCAGCTCTCCTGCCAGCTCCCGGAGCAGCGCCGCCTCCTCTGAAGAGCGCTGATCCATCCAGATAATCGCCGGTCCGACCAGCCTGCGCCCGCTGTCCATGGCCACCAGTCCGTGCATCTGACCGGAAAACCCGATTCCCGTCAGGTCCTCCGGATTGATTTCTGAAGCAGCGAGAGCCTCTCTGATCGCTTCGACCGTACACCTCCACCAAAGCTCCGGATCCTGCTCCGCATAAGACATCTTCGGAGTCATAACCTCATAGCCTCTGTGAGCGACCGCCGCAGTTTTCCCGCCGCTGTCCATAATCAGAACCTTCACACTGGACGTTCCCAAATCAATTCCTGCCAAATATCCCATAAGCTCACCTTTGAATGATTTCAATCTCCACGCCGTTCGGATCTGTGATCAGCATGGTGCTGCACTCCAGTTTTTCCACGTAGGAGGGGGGCTTTCTCACCGGCACTCCCCGCTCCTGACAGATCCCATACAGTTCATCCAGGCTGTCTGTTTCCAGGCAGAAATGGCGGTACGTCCCCACATCCGTTTCCCGGACGGACTTTTCCGGCTGTCTTTCTTCGTAATCGATCAGCTCCAGCCTCACTCCCTGAGGAAGTTTGAAATAGGTCAGAGTGTGGTCTCCCATATGAATAAAGCCAGCCTCTTCCAGTCCCAGTACTTCCCTGTAAAACTGTCCGGACTTTTCAAGCTCCTTTACGTTGATCGTAATATGATCCAGCCCTGTAATGTTCATCGGAATTCCCCCTAGTATAATAATGGTGTAGTCAATAAGACTACTCGGTTAATAAGTTTCTATGATTAAATAACAGAAGAAG
>CALWRQ010000123.1 GCA_944383965.1 uncultured Lachnospiraceae bacterium | reverse complement strand
CTGGGATGGAAAGCACCCAATGAGATCCTTCAGGAGTATTTACGTTCACTGTAACAAATGTTTGACAAACCTACAAATTTTATGAAGAAGCTTTCTCCGCTACAGAAGCTCTCTGTATACGTCTCTTTTGCTCATTCCCCGATCCTTCGCCACCTGTTTCATGGCTTCCTTCCGGTCCATTCCCTGTCCCTGATACAGCTCCATATGCTCTTCTATGGTCAGCTCTTTCCAGGAGCTCATTTCCTCCCGGCGGACCTCATCTGCGCTTTTTCCCTCAATAACAACTACACATTCACCCTTGGGCTCCTCTTTCCCGTATGTTTCCAGAGCCTCCTGAAATGTTGTCTGCCATGCAGTCTCATATTTTTTTGTCAGTTCCCTGCAGATCGTGATCCGTCTGTTTCCCAGAGCCTCCAGGAGATCTCTGAGCGTCTTTTCCAGATGATGAGGCGCCTCATACACGATGATGGTCCTGGTCTCTTTCTTCAGTTCTTCCAGAATACGGGACCGTTCTTTTTTATCACTCTTTTCTGAAGGAAGAAAGGCCTCAAAACAGAATCTTCTGGTAGGCAGTCCGGACATGGTCAGAGCTGTAATACAGGCCGCCGGACCGGGGAGAGAAGTGACTTCCACACCGGCTTCATAGCACTGCCTTACCAGTTCTTCTCCCGGATCGGATATTCCCGGAGTTCCTGCATCGGTAATCACTGCCACATTTTTCCCCTCAAGCATCTGTTCTACCAGATACCTGGCTTTCTCTACTTTGTTATACTCATGATAACTGGTCATCGGAGTTCTGATCTGAAAATGATTCAGAAGCTTGATGCTGTGTCTTGTATCCTCCGCTGCAATCAGATCTACCTCTCCCAATGTTCTGAGCACCCGGTAAGTAATATCCTCCAGATTGCCGATGGGAGTGGCACATAGAAATAATTTTCCGGCCATTTCCATTCCTCCTGCCTGTTCAGTATCCGTATACGTCCCGGATTTCATCCGCATAAACCCCCGGCTCCTTAAATACGATCACGGGAGCTTCCATCTTCAGAAATGCTCCGCCTCCCTTTACCGCCTCCAGAAGAACCATGTTGGCTTCTCTGTCTGCAAAGGGATGGACCATTTTCATTCTTTTTACCTCCAGCCGGCAGGATGACAGCCGGCTGATAATCTCCACAAGCCGGTGAGGCCTGTGGACCATATAAAATCTTCCTCCTGTTTTCAGCAGTCTGGACGCTTCTCTGGCCACATCCTCCAGAGTGCAGAGCACCTCATGTCTGGATATTGCTTTGGGAAGATCCGGATTCTTCAGACCATGAGCATCATTCATATACGGAGGATTGGAAGTAACCACATCAAAAGAAGCCGGACCGAATATCTGACTGGCTTCCCTGATATCTCCCTCTATAATATGAATCTTATCTTCCAGACCATTCAGCTCCACACTTCTCCTGGCCATATCCGCCACTTCCTTCTGGATCTCCAGCGCAAAAAATTCCTTTCCCTCTGTTTTCGCTTCCAGAAGAATGGGAATGATCCCCGTTCCCGTACCCAGGTCAAGAGCTCTTTCTCCCCTTTTTACCGCAGCAAAACCGGAAAGAAGGACGGCATCCATGCCGAAGCAGAAGCCATCCGTTCTCTGAATGATCTGATATCCGTTTCTCTGCAGATCATCGATCCGTTCCTTTTCCTTCAGCATCACCGTCATGACAGCTTTGACTTTCCTTCCTTTTTATCCAGAGCTTCCAACTCCTTCAGTTCCTTATCGCTGACCTTCACTTTTTCCTTTTTTCTTCTGGGTTTGAATTTCAGCTGATCCACCGGGTATTCCCTGATTTCTTTTTCATCCCGGTTGACTGTCACCACAACCTTTACCAGCTGCCGAAGCACATTGACGCTGTGCACTTCTCCCTTCAGACCGTCCGATGTGGTCACAAAGTCTCCCGTGCCGGGCATCTTACTGTTCAGATATTCATAAGTCTCTTCTTCATTTTTCAGACAGCACATCAGCCGGCCGCAAACACCGGAAATTTTTGACGGATTCAGAGACAGATTCTGCTCCTTTGCCATTTTTATGGATACAGGAGCAAACTCAGAAAGATAGGAATGGCAGCACAATGCCCGGCCGCAGATCCCTATTCCTCCCATGATCTTGGTCTCATCTCTGACTCCTACCTGCCTCAGTTCAATTCTGGTCTTGAATACGGATGCCAGATCCTTTACCAGCTCTCGGAAATCCACTCTTCCGTCAGCTGTAAAATAAAACAGCACCTTATTATTGTCAAACGTATATTCTGCATCAATCAGCTTCATCTGAAGCCCGTGTTTTGCAATCTTCTCCTGACAGATCTTAAAGGCATCCTTTTCTTTTTTCTTATTGTTCGCCTCAATGGCTTCATCCTCCGGAGTCGCCATACGGATTACCGGCTTCAGCGGCGAAACCACCTTGGTATCCTCCACCTCCCGGCTTCCCAATACCACAAATCCGTATTCAATGCCTCTGGCCGTCTCCACGATCACATGATCTCCGGCGGAAATCGGCATATTCACCGGATCAAAATAATATATTTTTCCCGCATTGCGGAATCTTACACCAATTACTTTCGTCATCTGTTAATTCTCCTTCATTGTAAGAAGCATCAGCTCCAGAGCCAGATCCTGATTTACATTTGCATTCAGGCGGACTCTGGCTTTGTCAATCGCCTGCAGGATCAGCTCCAGCCCGTCATACCCGGACTTTTCGCAGATCTCATTGATTGTATTCCTCTCATTTTTGAAAACCATAAGATTCACATCTCTTGTCACCTTATACATCAGAATATCCCTGTACCAGAGCTGCATAAAATCCAGACAGTCATAAATATCCGTATCCTCATCCTTCAGTTCCTTAATATAGGACAGCAGATCGGAAATATCCATCTTCTTGATATTTTTCAGAAGACCGACCATTCTGTCATACATATTCTGAAATTTTTCTGATGTCGCCAACTCAACCATTTTTCCCACATTTCCTCTCGCAAATGCCGCGTAGATTTCCGCCCTGGACTCCGGCACCTGAAATTTTTCCATTAAATATTTTTTCCCCGCCCCGTCACTCACCGGTTTGCATTTCAGCTGTATGCATCTGGACAAGATCGTAGGAAGAAACGAATCCGCATTTGTGGTAAGAAGCAGAATAACCCCATAGGACGGCGGCTCTTCAATGGTTTTCAGCAGGGCATTCTGCGCCTGCACAGTCATTTTTTCCCCTTCATCCACAATATAAACCTTATATCTGCCGTTATAAGGACGTATAACGATCGTATCCTGAATCTGTTCTCTTACATCCTTTACGCCGATGCTGGCAGGCTTCTCATGAGTCACAAAGATCAGATCCGGGTGACTGCCTCCTGCTGCCTGCCTGCAGCTGTGACATACTCCGCAGGCTTCTGTTCCTCCCCGTTCGCAGAGCAGAGCTTCCGCAAAAGCCTGCGCCAGCTTCCTTTTTCCCATTCCCGCTTCTCCCGACAGAATACAGGCGTGAGGCACATTTCCTGTCTGTATGCAGTTATGAAAAAACTTTTTAATGAGATCCTGTCCCAAAACTTCATCATAGCCGGTCACCGCAAGTACCTCCTGTCCAGTATAACACAAAATCTTCCTGTTAGCATCTATAAGCTCCCGCGGATATCGTCAAGAATCTGTTCCAGACATTGCTCCAGGTCCGTATTCTCATATCTTTTGACAATTCCCTGGCGTTTTAAATGTTCTTCATCAAAGTCTTTTTCATCCGCCAGATACCTGCGGCAGACCTCCGCATAATTAGGTCTGGTCTGCGCCTGCTCCCGCCGCACTGCCCGAAGCAGACGCAGTCCGTCATCCACTTCCACATACAGGGGCTTCACATATTCCGTACCAAAATATGTTCTCAGCTTTTCATAGGATTCCAGCGTTCCGATCATCAGACAGCCGCCGCTGATCCGTTCAAACTGGCCGTCATCCACTGTGGCATAACTCCAGGGTCCGCACATGGTTTCATAGGTTCTGCACTCAATCACTTTTCCGTTCCGGTTCAGGTTCTCCAGTTCCCTGGGAGTAATAAAGAAATACTCCACTCCGTTTTTCTCTCCGTCTCTCATGGGACGGGTCGTATAAAGAACAGCCGTCTCCAGTTCCGGCATTCTCTCCAGTATTTTTTTATAAACCGTATCCTTTCCGGATGCGCTTTTTCCCATTACATAAAATATTTTTTTCATAACCGCTTTATCACCTGAATGGTCCTGCCGGAAGGATCTTCCAATCCCTGCACGGAAAGCCCCATCTCCTGATATTCCCAGATTGTGTGAACCAGAGAAGGAAGAAGCATCTCACCGGGAGCAACTATCGGGATTCCCGGGGGATAAATATATACAAATTCCCCTGCGATCCTTCCCACACTGTTCTCAATGGCAACGGCCTCTTTCTCCGCACGGATCCCATCAAAAATCGTCATCTCCACTTCCGGTCTTGAGGTTACTCTTCCGCTCCATTCCAGACTGCTTTCCAGGTCTGCATTTTCCTCTCTGTCCTTCAGCTCCCTGTCAATTGTCAGAAGAGCGCCCACCAGTCTTTTCAGTCCTTCCGTCCTGTCTCCCAGAGACGTAATAGCCACAACATGATCTGCACAGCACATTTCCAGTTCCAGATGATATTGTTCACGGAGAATCCGGTCCAGATCCGCTCCCGTCAGGTCTGTTTTTCCCACGCTGATCACAATTTTTGACGGATCCAGGTCATAAACTCCGTATTTTCCAATCCATCTGTCGTCCACCAGCTTAAGGTGCTCCATTCCTTTCAGCTCAGAACGCAGATTCGAAAGGCTCCTGTAGAATTTTCCCATTTCCTCCCGGCCTTCCCTGTCCATATGATAGATGCAGTTTTCAATGCCGGCCATAAAAACATAAGAAGGGCTGCTGCTCTGAAATACCCTGAGGTATCTCTCGATCTCTTTCACCGAAACCAGATCCCCCTTTATGTGGAGCAGCGCTGTCTGCGTAAAGCAGGGAAGTGTTTTATGAACACTCTGAATAACCACATCCGCTCCCAGCTCCAGAGCAGAAACAGGGAAATCTCTGCCAAAAGGAAAATGAGCTCCGTGGGCTTCATCCACGATCAGAGGTTTCCCATATCGGTGAGCTGCCTCTGCAATTCCTGCCACATCGGAGACAATTCCATCATAGGTCGGGGAGACAATCAGCACCGCTTCTATATCTCCGTTCTCACGAAGAATCTTATCCACATCTTCCGGAAGAATTCCTCCCTGTATCCCCAGATTTTCGATAACCTGTGGATAAACATACCGTGCCTGCAGATGATTGAGAAAAACACCATTATAAGCTGCCTTATGACAGTTTCTTGCCATAAGGATCGTGCCTCCGCAGCCGGTAGTCCCGCAGATAGCCGCCAGAATTCCGCAGCTGCTCCCGTTTACAAGGTAATAGGTCCTGTCCGCCCCATATACGGATGCTGCCCATTCCATGGAATCCTTCAGAATTCCCTCCGGATGGTGAAGATTATCAAATCCCTGAATCTCCGTAATATCAATTTCAAACGGATTCCGGTATTCTGATCCGATCGCCGGATTTCTTTTGTGTCCAGGCATATGAAACGGATAAAAATCCGATGCACTGTACCGCCTCAGTCTTTCAATCAGTCTTTCCTCTTTTCTCATCATTCCAAGCCACTCCTTTTTGCTCGTTTCATTCTAACATATCACTGTTACTTAATCAAACAAAGCCCGGCTTTTTAAGAAATTCTTTATCATTTCCCTTCCTTCCTGTTCTTGACAATCCTATGTGCCCAACTATAATGAAACTGTATCCCAGAAAGGAGGAATACCATGAGAACCGTTGAATTTAAAATGGAACGTCCCGGTCTGGTATCGGCAGGAGACACAGTCAATATCATTGAGCGGGAAGGAACCAGCAGCTACAGTTATATTATTGATCCTGCTGTCGCCATGTCCGGCTGCTTTTCCGCAAGAGACCGCATCCGCTCCAAAACCGGCATCGTAAAAGAGGTACGGGAAAACTCCAGAGGATTCTATGTGGTCGTCGATTTTGATGAGTAAGAACGTCTCAGCCTTCGTCTGCCTCCAGCATGATCGGCCTGGTCCATAGAATCTCCACTTCCGTTCCGCTTACCAGGCAGTCATGCCAATAACAGAAAATTTTCCCATTCTCTACGTCCAGCAGTTCCAGCACATCATTTCCGGCCGTTTTTTTCGAGCTTCGGGCAGACTTGCTGTCAATGATCTTCATATCTCCATTGATTGAAATTCTTACGATCTGTCCATAATACCTGTGATAGCTGTCCGGCTTGAATTCTCCGTAAACTGCTCCTTCCTCAGGAAAGTAATACATTGCCGTCACATTCCCCTGAAAAAGACCGGTGACCGGCTGCAGTTCTGTTCCATCCGGCTTTACCCGGTAAATGCAGCTGTAGCGAAGCTTATTTTCATCCAGTTCCTCATAGGCGCTGAAATAGATCCATCCGTCTGCCGTGCAGAAACTGTCTATCCATCTCTTTCCCTTCTGAAATACCCTCGCCTGTGCTCCGTCACTCACACACAGTTCTGCCCCCACATCCTTATCCGCTTCCGCCAGATAAAAAGTCAGACCGTTCAGACGTTCCTCCGCCTGCACTGCATACTTCACATAGCCTTCATCGATTCGCAGAAGCCGGTCTCCTTCCCGGACATAGCTTTCCCGTTCCGGTTCTCCCAAGGCATTCAGCATATAAAATCCATCTGTTTTCATTACTAAGGAAAAATCCAGGTTTTTCTGCTCCAGCCATGCCAAAGTGATCAGCGGTTCCGTTTTTACTCCATTCTCATCCGCATAGTAGATCACACTCCCATCAATACAGAAATCCTCCGCATCCTCTGCTATCAAACCGTAACTGTCTCCATTCTTCTCTCTGCATATCAGATGATTGCGCAGACTGCTGTCTGCATCGGGAAAAGCACTTTCCGTCAGCAGCATGACCGTCCACTGTTCTCCGTCCTGAGCTTCTGCCTCCTGTACTGCCCCATGAGCGACAGAACGTTCCATTTTTTCTGTTTCGATTATTTCTCCGGTTTCCGAGATCTGCACGCTCCAGTCCCCTACTTCAAGAGTCTTTTCTTCCTCCTTCTCCGGTTCTTTTTCTGTCTGCTTTTCCTTTCCCGCAGCAAATTCCGGTTCCGGTACTTCCGTTTCAGAAGCCAGGATTACCCTCATGGATTCTCCCCACTGACCAATCAAGCCTTTTATTTTCCATGTTCCAACAAAAGCCAGAAAAAGCACAGCCGCAGCTGGCAGGACGGTGATCATTTTTCTTCCGATCTTCTTTTTGTGGACTGGCGGTTCCTCCCGGCTGCCCTCTTCTTCCCGGTCGCTCAATCCCAGTTTTTCCTCTATATGAAAAAATAAAGTAGCTGCCTTTTCTTCAGACAGATACTTTTCTTCCAGCTTCTTTTCTTTTTCATCCGGAATCGGTATTCCAAAATACTGATGCAGTGTATCTTCCATCCATACAAGCACCTCTTCTTCTGATGCCGTCTCCTTCGGACCTTTCTCCAGTTCACTGAATATTTTTATGTAAAATTCCTCAAGAAGCTGCTCCGCTCTGTCCTGATCCCATACCGTATCTGTAATAATATGGTAAATTTTCTGATACGTAATAATGTAAAAAGCCTGAAAACCTTCGTCCCTGTTCTCTTTCAGATATTTCCAAACCTGTCCCCAGACCGAACCGTAACCTCCCATACCCATACCCCCGCATAAAGCTTTTTCCTTTCTTTTTTGTATCACTCCCTTCTTTTATCATACTACGCATTTGGCCAAAAAGAAATATTTACATGGAAAAGAAAAAGCAGAAGCCGGATATCAAAATCCAACTTCTGCTTTTCATTCATGAGACATCGGGGATTCGAACCCCGGACAACTTGATTAAAAG
>CALWRQ010000122.1 GCA_944383965.1 uncultured Lachnospiraceae bacterium | reverse complement strand
GATATGAGTGCACTGGCAAATTTAGGCAACGCGTTTGTTGCAGTTTGTACCCCCGGCTCCCTTCTTCTGATGGCAGCCGGAGTGTTTGTAGGTATTATATTTGGTTCCATCCCGGGACTTTCCGCTTCCATGGCAGTGGCGCTTTTCCTGCCGCTGACCTTCAGCATGACTCCTTCCATGGGTATGAATACCCTGGTGGCTGTTTATATCGGAGGCATTTCCGGCGGACTGATTTCCGCCATCCTGCTGAAGATGCCCGGTACGGCGTCTTCCATCGCAACTACCTTTGACGGCTATCCCATGGCTCAGAAGGGTGAGGCGATCAAGGCTTTGGGATACGGTATTGTATTCTCCTTCCTTGGTTCGGTATTTTCCTTCATTATTCTGACTTTCTGTGCTCCCATGCTGGCCGATATTGCTCTGAAATTCACACCGGCTGAGAACTTCGGTATCTGCTTCTTCGCCCTGACCATGGTGGCGATCCTGTCTTCCGGTTCCATGCTGAAGGGACTGCTGTCCGGTATGCTGGGCCTGATGTTCTGCCTGATCGGTATGGCTCCCATTGACGGAACCGCACGCTTTACTTTCGGAAGCACTCAGCTGATGGCCGGATTTGATACGCTGCCCACCCTGATCGGTATCTTTGCTATTTCTGAGATCCTGATCACTGCGGAGCAGGTGGTGAAAGGCGACGTAAAGCCCATGGAAATCAAAAAGACAAAGGGCTTCGGATTTACCTGGAAAGAGTTTACATATCAGATTCCCAACTTTATCCGTTCTTCCCTGATCGGTACCGGTATCGGTATTCTTCCCGGAATCGGAGGAAGTACGTCCGGTATGCTTGCTTATGTAACCGCAAAGAATATGTCCAAGCATCCGGAGGAATTCGGTAAAGGATGTCCTGATGGTATTGTGGCAACAGAGTCTGCCAACAACGCTACCATCGGAGGCGCTATGATTCCCCTGCTGGTTCTGGGTATTCCCGGAGACGGCGTAACCGCTATGATGCTGGGCGGCTTCCTGATCCACGGTCTTTCCGCAGGTCCTCTGCTGTTTGTAAAGAATGCGGACGTGGTATACGGAATTTTCGCAGCCTGCATGATCTGCAGCCTGATGATGCTGATTATCGAATTCGGCGGCATTCACCTGTTTGTACAGCTGTTAAAGATTCCGAAGCACATTCTGATGCCTCTGATTCTGGTTCTGTGCTGTGTAGGCGCATATGCTACCAACAACCGGATCTTCGACGTACAGTCCATTATCCTGTTCGGTGCGGTGGGATATCTGTTCCACAAGTTTAAAATGCCCACGACGCCGTTCGTGCTCTGCTTCCTGATCGGAGAAATGCTGGAGACCTATCTGCGCCGCGGACTGATGCAGTACAAGACATTCGGCGCATTCTTTAAGAGACCGATCTTTGATGCTTTCTTCTTTATCGCCATCGCCGTTCTGGTATGGTCCATGTTTAAGGAGTACAAAGCCTACAGGGCGAAGAAAGCGCAGTAAGTAAAAACGAGTAGAACTTTGGCTAACGATTTTCCTGAGAGGAAATGGTTATAAAAAAGAAAAAGGAGAGAACTATTATGAGAAAGAAAATCTTTGCACTGGCACTTGCAACGGTAATGGCAGGAAGCCTGGCAGCGTGCGGCGGAAGCACGGAGGAGACCACAGCTGCAGCAACCACGGCAGCAGCTACAGAGGCAGCGGACGGAGCTGAGGCAGCCGATGACGGCGCAGCTGCAGAGGCAGCAGCTACCGATTGGGAGCCCACCGGAACAGTTTCCATCGTAGTACCGGCAGGAGCAGGCGGAGATACGGACCTGACCGCACGTATTTTCGCACAGTACGCAAAAGAGCTGACCGGCCATGACTTCATCGTTGTAAACTCCAACGGTGCGGCAGGTTCTGTAGCGGCAAACCAGGTTCTGGGATCCGCAGCAGACGGTATGACCGTACTTTACGGCCATAACCTGGTTAACGTTGCAAATATCGCCGGCGTTACCGACTATAACTATACCGCATTTAAGCTGGGACCGACTTTTGCAAAGAACCCGGCTCAGCAGCTGTACGTAAATCCCGAGAAGTATGCTGATCTGGATGCGTTTATCGAGGCTGCAAAGGCAAATCCCGGAACTCTGATGGCCTGCACCGAGGTTGGCGCTTACACCTACTATGAGCTCCTTGCCTTCGAGAAGGCTGCAGGAATCGATCTGGATCTGGTGGACGTAGGATCCAACTCCGATAAGATCGCCGCTATGCTGAGCGGACAGGTAGACCTGATGCCCGGCGCTTACATGAGCTGCAAAGATTATCTGGCTGCAGGACAGTTCGTTGCTCTCGGCGCTCCCACTGAGGAGAGATATGACATCATCAAGGACATCCCCACTCTGAAGGAGCAGGGAATTGATCTGGTATATCCGGACTGCGACTATTCCTTCTACTTCCCGAAGGAGACTCCCGATGAGGTTATTACCTACTTCGATAACTTAGTACAGCAGATGATGGATGATCCGGACGTACAGCAGGCTCTGACCGATCTGGACGTTATGCCTTACTACTTAAGCCCGGCTGATTCTGAGGCAAATGATGAGGCAATTTACAATACCATCAAAGAGATTGCTGCAAGCGTAGAAGCTTAATCCGTTCCGAACAATATCCAACTGAATAAAAAATGAGCAGATGCTGCTGCGCGGTAAGTGGAAACAGTTCCGTGCGGCGGCATTTTGCTGTCTTTACAAGAACGCACCATCTGCTGCGAGGTTTTCTGTAAGATCGGTGATCGGATCTCCTTTAGATTGAAATTCGCAGGCGTTGAAGGGCACTCCTCCGGAAGCCTGAGGCCAGATGCCCGTAGTGTGGTCGATATAGTATGGGCCAAAGCCGGCGGCTATGATCTGATCCGGCGTAAGGTTTCTGGTGAGCTGATGAATGATGGCTGCCACGATTTCCATGTGTGCCAGCTCTTCTGTGCCGATATCGGTGAGCGTTGCTTTGCATACGTCATAGGGCATGGCGTAACGCTGGGACAGATAGCGCATGGAGGCGCCGATCTCTCCGTCGGGGCCACCGGAGTGCGGAAACCTATAATAGTGGAAAAACCTAGGTTTTATCAGGGTTTGTGGGGATTATTCACTGAGATAGTAGACGAATTTGAAGGAATTTTCTTCCCGGCTGTAGATGATGGTCCGGATGACCCGGCGGGCGGCGGCGCCTTTTTTCTCATAGCTCACCTCCGGATCGGACAGGAGAGCGTAGACGTCCCGGATGGCGGAGAGCATGAGGGAATCGGAGGGAGGGGCGGGAGCGGGGGCGCTCTCTTCCAGGGCGGCGGCCTGCCGTTCCAGATCTTCCCGCTCCACCTTCAGGCGGGCTTTGTTCCGGCTGTATTCTTCCAGGGAGTCGATCCCGCTCTCATAGGCGTCCCGGATCCGCTGCTCTTTTCCCTCCAGCCTGGCCAGGGCATCCCGGATCAGATCCTCTTCCCGGATCTGCTCCGGCTCCCGGCGGGGGATGTACTCATAGGAGATGGTGCCGCTTTTTAAAATGGATTCCATGGAAGCCAGAATGGCAGCCTCCGCCTTTTTCACGGACACAGAGCAGGAGCCGGGGTGGAGGCCTTTGGCATATTTCCAGCACTGGAAATAGTCGGACCGCTTTTTGTGGTCGTTGGACCGGTTGAAGGACAAGCTGGCGCCGCAGACCGAGCAGTGGAGCAGGCCGGACGCCCAGTGGGCGCAGGAGGAGGTGTCCCGGATCCGGATCGGCCGGTATTCCTTCCGGATCCGTTCCTGATTGTCTGCAAACAGGTCGGTCACGGACGGCCGGGTTTCGTGGGTCCCCTGGAACTGAATCCCGTTCCAGGATACGGTGCCGGCGTAGAACGGGTTGGAGAGCACCAGGGATACGGCCCGGCGGTCGAACCAGTTGCCCCGTTTGGTCCGGTAGCCCAGGCGGTTGGCCTCTCTGGCGATAGAGGTCATATCCCGGCCCTGGTGATAGGACCGGTGAATGAATTCCACAATGGAATACTCCTGATCCACGATCACAAAGGGCTTTCCTTCCCCTACGGCGGCGTAGCCCAGGCAGGGGGAGGACTGATAGCCGTTTCGCAGGGCCTTCTCCGTCATTCCCCTGGTCACTTCTCCGGACAGGTTGATGGAGTAGTACTCATCGAACCACTCGATGATCATTTCGATCAGCCGTCCGAACATTCCCTCCATGATGGGTTCGGACACGCTTTTGATGTCCACGCTGCATTTCTTCCGCAGGATCCCTTTGTAAAAGGTGCTCTCCTCCTGATTCCTGGCAAATCTGGAGAATTTCCACAGGTAGAGCCGGGAGAAGGGAGCGGGCTTCTGGGACTTGGCGGTGGCGATCATCCGCTGGAACTCCGGACGGTTCTCCGCCCGGCGCCCGGAGATACCCCGCTTTTCGATGAAAATAAACTCCGGCGGGATCACATACCCGTCGGCCCTGGCGGCCTTTCTGATCTCCCGGAGCTGGGCGTCCGGGGACAGCTCGGTCTGGTCGTCGGTGCTGACCCGGATATAGGCTGCCCCGATCTCAAGGGGCGCAGTTGGTCTGGTCATAGTATCATCTCCTGTATATTGTAATGGTTTTTGGGTGCAAAAAATACGCCCTCTTGCCAGGACGCTCCAGGATATGATATAATTCAGGTGTTCAAGCTGGATTGATCATATTTGGACGTTGGAGCGTCCGGTAAGAGAAATCTGTGGAAAGCCGTTCGGTGTTGACAGCATCGGACGGTTTTTTACATATTTGACAAATGGTTTGGATTGACATATAATATACTTAACAAGGAACCGGTACGATAGAACACACCTATCCGTTTCCGGTGTTATAAGGTTTTAGAAAATAGCGCCTTACTTTACCAGAGCAGGGGCGCTATTTTCTATGCGTATAGGTTAAAATTGCAACAATGAGCAGAGCCACGGATGTAATTAATTGCAATTCTTCATATGTACTCATAGAAAACCACCTCCTCCCAACAAGGATGGAAACAGATGGTATGGACGCCCTACCGGCTCCCGGGTAAGTATATTATATTGTCAAGGTTGCGGGGCCCCTGGCGGGGCAGGAGCCGGCTTTTGCGGTTTGAATGCAATAACCTGATTTAAAATAATTCGATTATGGCAAGGTGTGGCTCAAACTGGATACGGTAGTTATCTAAACGAGTGGAAATGCCGTATATTTGTCGATAGTATTCGAGAGCCTCGACCAGCGTATCTTCCGACACATCTAAAAATTCAGCAACTTCAAATCGGTTTTGGCAGCCGTGCTTAAAGGCTTCAATTAATCCGATCAATCCGATTCGTTTGTTATAAGCCCAGAGGCGGGCGGTGCGTTCTTGCTTACGGGCATTGACGGTATCCTGAGTGGTGATGTTGCCTACGGTTGTATAGTGATGTCCCAATTCTTCTGCAAGCACGTCTGCTTTTTTTGCTGTAGAATGAATATCCATTCTGATCGCAATTCGATTTCCTTTGATGCGGCCATCACTGCGAAGAAGGGGCATTTCTTTAACCGTAATATTTTGGGAATCTGCTTCGTTCAATAAATCTTCATACCCCAATAGATCACCCCCAGTTAGAATCGTCATTCATAATATCGTCATCGTGCTTTTGGTCGTTATCGGTCAATTCTATATCAGTACGTTCGTGGGCGGCATCTGGAATCAGATGTGACAGATCTTTTTCATATTTAGTATTACTATAAATGTCTTCCCCACTTAAATGCTTAAGTATTTTTTCCTTCTCTAAGCGTTCGCGTTTAAGTTCTTCTTCATTAAGTTTTAAAATAACGGAATCAAGCATTGCTTTGGCATATACATCTATGCGAGTTCTGATGTCATTAAGCTTATTTGAATCTATACGCGCAGTTCCAATATTACATCTGATAAAAGGTTTATGATCCGGATCATCTCGAACAATATAATATCCTAGGCTTTCAAGGTATTTGAAAAATGCTGATTCTGCTGATATTAATAAATTTGCGGACAACTTATGCTTTTTCTTTAAAGATTCGTATCGTGCCAGTAATTCATAACCATAAAAACCGGCAACAATTTGGCCATTACTATCTTTTATTATAAAGAAATCATCGTCATAAGTTTCACAGCAAAGAGAATATCCGTCATCGTTTAAAATTTTTTCAATATCTTCAAAACTAGTATCCCTCTTTAAAATGTTAGGATCTTCATAAATATCCCACCCCATTAATTCGGCAGGAGACACTCCACCAACTCTTGCGACTGCTTCAATCTTATCAGATGGGATATTTGTAATTAGATTGTTTTCGTATTTATATAGCGTTTGTTTTGAGACATTTATTTTATCTGCGAATTCAACTTGGCTCATACCGGTCTTCACTCTAACTTCTTTTATACGTTCACCCACTGTCATAAGGAATCCTCCTCTCTATTTGAAGTAACTTAATCATAGCACAAAAATGTTATAAAATCAATAAAAAATATCTTGACAAGTTACGAAAAAGTGTTATACTGGTGGTATCTTAAAAAGTTACGGAGGTGATACATTGATAAAAACAGACGAACTCAGGGGTGTTATTGCAAAAAATGGATATTCACAGTCTGATATTGCAAAAATGATTGGGGTTACGCCAAAAACATTCTATGAGAAAATGAAGAATGGGGTTTTTGGGAGCGATGAGATCCAGATTATGATTAATAATTTGCACATCGATGATCCACTTGCAATTTTTTTTGCAAAAGAGTAACTTTTTAAGATACTTTCAAAAAAGGAGGTCTTATAAACGAGTTACAGATTATCAACATTGATGGGGTAGAGTGCTATGAGAAAGATGGCACAGTGTATCTGAAACTGGAGACGGTGGCGAGAGGCCTGGGATTTACAACCGTTGCCACAAGTGGCAACGAGGTTGTGAGATGGGGAAGAGTCGAGGGGTATTTAAGAGAATTGGGCGTGCCCACAAGTGGGCATAATGATTTGGGCGTTACAACTTCCTGCAACGGAACTAATTACAGAGAAATGTGTCCCGAATTTATCTCTGAGAACATCTTCTACCGCCTCGCTATGAAAGCGAAGAATGAGGTTGCAGAGAAATTTCAGGCAAAGGTAGCGGATGAGATTATTCCTTCCATCCGCAGGACCGGTGGCTATCAGGTACATATGCCGCAAGGAAAAGAACTTCTTGCATTGGCTGTTCTGGAAGCGCAGAGAACTATCGAGGCACAGGCTACGGAAATTGATCGCATGAAACCGAAGGAGATCTTTGCTGATGCGGTATCAACAAGCCACACCGCGATTCTGATTGGAGATTTGGCAAAGATTCTCAAACAGAATGGGATTGAGACTGGACAGAAAAGGCTTTTTGCATGGTTGCGGGAAAATGGTTTTCTGATTAAGCGAAAAGGAACTGACTGGAATATGCCGACACAGAAATCTATGGAAATGGGGCTTTTTGAGGTAAAGGAGTCCACGGTAAATAATCCAGATGGATCTGTGAGAATCAATCGAACCACAAAAGTTACGGGGAAGGGACAAGTATATTTTGTCAATAAATTTCTGGAAGTTATGGCTTAACAGGATGGATGTCCCCAGGAAACCGGTACATCCAGTGCTGCATACCTTAACGTAGAAAGGAGATGACGGGATGAGAGAACCTCCGAAAATTATCAACTGCATAGAGCTTGACGGAAAAGAGGTATTGTTTGAGGAACTGTCGGAGGAACAGCGGAGACAGGTTTCACAGATCCTTCTGGACAATTTCATGGCCGGATTGGGATACATAAGAAAGCAGCGGTCCGCCTGATGGCGGCCTGATCGGACAAGCAGGGAGGTGAGATAGGTGGACAACGGAATAGTGATTGCTGAAAGAGAGTGGAAAGCAGCGCTCCATCGGGCGGACAAGCTCCAGGGAGAGCGAGACGAAGCCCGCGGATGGTGTGCAGTACTGATCCTGATCATACTGATGCTGTCCATGGCTTTGGGCTATGTGTTGGCCCAGGGTGTGGTCTGAAGGAATATAGGAGGTGCATCATGAGCAGGCGCAAGAACGGCACTCTGCGGGCAGCCAAACAGTTGGGGATTAACCCTTA
>CALWRQ010000121.1 GCA_944383965.1 uncultured Lachnospiraceae bacterium | reverse complement strand
TTTACGGGCCCCAACCCCAGGATTCTGGCGCTTCCTCAGACGTTCAAGCTGTCTGCAGTACATCTGATGCTGAAGGATCAGGTGTACGACGGAACCAACGGATGCGCCCATCCGGAGGCTTATGTGAAGTAAAAAGAATATAAATGGAAAATTTATACCCCCTTCCGGGCAGGAATCGGCGAAGTGCCGGAGCTTGCCCGGAAGGGGGTATATTTCATTCTGAGAAGAATATATTTTTATAAACTTGAATTATTTTTGGGGCGAGGTATAATAAATAATGGATGGATATTATTTCGCAAAATGCGAAGAAATGCAAAAGGGGGTAAAGCCTATGATTATAATGGCTATAAAAGCTGATAATCTGTATGGGTTTAAAAATTTTCAGATCAATATGTCTTATCCCAAAAAGATTGTAGGGTCGACAATTTCCGAAGAGTATTTGGCGGACAAGCCTAATTTCCGTTATAAGAAGGTTAATATTATTATGGGAGGAAATGCGACAGGAAAGACATCTTTAGGAAAGCTTCTTATGCTGCTGGCAAATTATTTCCATGATGGAGAATACAGAAGATTTGCGAAAGTAGTGGATGACAGGACGAGAAATGCAGATCTGAAGGTTGACTTTGTTACATATGACGATCTGCTGTGCAGATTTTCAATGAGAATCATTCCTGGAAGTTCAGAGGGGTCGGAAGGAAACATAGAAATTGAACTGCAGTATACCGATATAGGAAAAAGAGACAGCTATGAAATATGCGCTAAGCGGCTAAATGAAGGAAAAGGTATTGAAATACCATACAATCAGGTTAAAATGAATGGCTGGAATTTTTCTTATCCCTATGATGCGAGAGGGAATAAGATGTATCGGTCTATAGAAAACGATGAAAGGTACCTGAATATTTTAGAACAGGTGCTTAAAACTTTAGACCCTTCGATCGAAAAGGTGATAAAAGTAAAAGAGCTGGAAAATACATATGCGATTAAGCTCCACCACCAGTCAATTATTATTAAAGATGGGAAAATTGCAGACACGGAAATTCTATCCAGCGGAACAAAGGCGGGATTGGAGATTTCTTATATAATTGCTTCCCTCATTTGCGACCGCCATGATTTTTATTATTGTGATGAGTTGTTTTCTTATGTTAACAGTGATGTGGAAAAGGCGTGCCTGTCTATTATTATTGAAAAATTGGTTGGGAAAAAGCAACTGTTTTTCACAACACATAATTCAGATATTTTGGATATGCAGATTCCAAAGCATTGTTTTACGTTTCTTACAAGAGATGCAGAAAATAAGGATATGCCTATAAAGTGCATTAATGCAGCTGACTACTTAAAACGAAATACCGATTCTCTCAAACATGCGGTAGAAAATGATTTGTTCTGTACAGCTCCTGATCTGCAGAGGTTGTTTGAAATAGCAGAGATGTAGCGGAACGGAGGTGTGTACAAATGAGGGGACAAGCTTATTATCAATATTATGTGGAAGGAGAGGATGAGGTAGCTGTTCTGAATGCGCTGAAAATGGAGCTTCGATGTATTCGGGCGGGACGGATAGAAAAATTTAATTCTGTTCAAAATGTGTTTACCAGTGCCAGAATACGTACGCTGCGGCCAAATACGGCAGTAATACTGGTATATGATACGGATATAAATATGGCGAGCATACTGGAGGAAAATATACTTTTTCTGAATAAACACAGTTTTATAAAAGAGGTTATCTGCATCCCGCAGGTAAAAAATCTGGAGGACGAGATTCTTCGCTCCTGTCAGATAAAAAATGCTGTGCAGCTGACCGGAAGCGATTCCAGAAAGGACTTCAAGAGAGATCTGATCAGCTGCACAAATTTAGGAGCCAAATTGAAAAAATGCGGTTTTGACATATCAAAGTTCTGGAACAGCGTTCCTGAAAATGAATTCTATCAATTCGGCAACCAGGCATGTAAAATCAAATGCTAGGAGGCTGGAAAAGATATGGAAGCAGAGGAAAAATGTGCCTGCGCTTCCGTCACTGCCGGGTCCCGGATCTCATAGACCCGCTTCCATTCCTTGGTCCCTTCCACCTTATGGACTTCGGACCGGTGGAGAGCCAGGAATTTCACCAGCTCGTAGCAGTTGATCCAGATTTCGTTGTTTCCTTCCTTCTGGGATTCGTCAAAGATCAGCTGGAGTCCGAAGTGGAGATGGGGCTCATCGATGTTGTTGGTGTTCTCCGTGGTACTGTAACCGGTGCGGCCCAGATAGCCGATCACATCCCCGGCCTGAACCACCGATCCTTCCTCCAGGCCGGACTGGTAGGGATAGTTCTGCCTCAAGTGGGCGTAGTAATAATACCGCTTTCCGTCAAAGCTGCGGATCCCCAGCCGCCAGCCGCCGTACTGATTCCAGCCCATGGCTTCCACCCGGCCGGATTCCACAGCAATAATGGGGGTGCCCACCTGGCCCATCATATCATGCCCCAGATGCTGGCGGCGGTAGCCGTAGGTACGGGACACGCCAAAGTCGTCATATTCGCTGTAGGGAAAACCGGAAGCGATGGGAGAGAAGGCTTTCAGCCCGTACTTGGTTACCCAGACTTTTTCCGCGCTCCGGTCCGGCTCCCCGTTTTCTCCGGTGGGAAGGGCAAAGTCCGGGGCGTCCGCAGAGGCGATTTCCGTCTCGTACTGACCCAGAAGGCCGTCCAGTACGGCGCCGTAGGCTTCCCGGTAATAAGGATAATATTTCATGTTTTCCGTGATGGCTTCCATGGATTCTCCGTTCTGAAGGCGGGCTGCCGCCTCGTCCATATCCGCCTGCCGGTACTGGGAGAATTCCCCTCCGTATTTTGCGCCCAGATAGGCCAGCAGATCCACCCAGCTGATATGAGGGTCGGACTGGCAGGTATCCACATCCCAGCGGAAGGCCCGCTCCAGAGCTTCCTCCGGCACGTTGAAGTCGACCCAGTGAATGTAGTCTCCCTCCCCTGCAGCCGGAATGGAACCGGGGGAAAAGGAACGGATCCCCAGGGAAGAAAAAAGAGCCCGCGAAAGGGAAGATTCCGGGTCCTGACCGGGGGATGGGGCGGAAATGAGAGCGGGAATGAGAACCAGAAAAAAAGCCGAAGCGGTCAGCCCGGCTGCAAGAACGGTCCCCGGACCGGCAGAAAAAATTTTACGGAGAAAAGACATGGAGAGCCTCCTTTTCAGACCGTAAAGGCCTTACCTATCAGAGATAGGATATGCGGACAGCTCTCCATATAGAACGAAAAGATTACAGATCGATGATCTCCCCGTCATCGGGAACGAACAGGCTGCCGGTGTAGTATTCCTTTCCCTCGGCAGTGTATTTTTCCTTGCGCACCTTAAGCTGATCGTCCTCCGTATGCCAGAGCACCAGATTGGGGATGCGCAGGGACTGGGCCAGCTCGCAGGCGTCTTTCACCGTGCTGTGGTGCTTTTCGTAAGGCTTGTATTTCTCCCGGTCACCGTAGAGGCAGAAGGCTTCATGAAGCAGCCAATCGCTTCCCTCCACGTAGGGGCGGCAGACCGGATTGTAGGGCTCGTCTCCGGCGCAGGTAAATTTCCTGCCGTTTTTCAGCTTCATGGTGAAGCCGAACTGGCGGGCCTTGGTGGAATGGATATCGAAAAAGGTCACATCATAGTCCAGAATGTGTTCCGTCTGTCCGTCAGTTACGGGAACCAGGCGGATCCGGTCGCCGATGAGCCGGCAGAGTTTGGCCTGCAGGGTCAGCCGGCAGAGTGTGGAGATGGTATCGGGAAGCTGGTCGTGGCAGTAAATATTCAGGTTTCCCTCATACTTTCCCGACAGCATCCGGGAACCGATCATCCGGACCAGCCACACGATCCCCAGGATGTGATCCGTATGCTCATGGGTGACGAAAATATCATGGATGTCTCCCAGGGAAATATCCATGTCATTCAGGATCTTCAGAATACCGTTTCCGCCTCCGGCGTCTACCAGAAAGACGGAAGAGCCGTCTTTTACGGCAAAGCAGGTATTGTAACAGCGGGTCACGGCTGCGTTTCCCGTGCCCAGCACATATAATTGTTCCATAAAAACCTCCCGGCCGGGCTTGTATTTAACGGAAAACTTGCCATTTTCTCCCGGCGTGTTATGATTATTAATAATAGTACAACAGGGGCGGAAATGCAACCGTCCGGGCGGAGCGGAAGAAAGGGGCGGCGGGCAGGGACTGCCGCCGTTTGCAAAGATCAGAAAGAGGAGGAGAATTGTTATATGAGAGATCTGGCTTATCTGAAACTGCTGGCCAGGGAATATCCCAGCGTAAAGACGGCTTCCAGCGAAATCATCAACCTGACGGCCATTCAGGGGCTTCCCAAGGGGACGGAATACTTCTTCAGCGATATCCACGGGGAGTATGAGGCCTTCATCCATCTGCTGCGAAGCGCCTCCGGCGTGATCCGGGAAAAGATCCGGGATACCTTCGGACACATCATCTCAGAGGAAGAGCAGGTGGAGCTGGCAAATCTGATCTATTATCCGGAGCGGGCCCTGTCCCGGACGGAGGCGTCGGGAATGCTCACCGACGACTGGAAACGGATCACCATCTACCGCCTGGTGCAGATCTGCCGGGTGGCCTCCTCCAAATATACCCGCTCCAAGGTGAGAAAGAAAATGCCTCCGGAGTTCGCCTACATCATTGATGAGCTCCTCCATGTGGACTACCGGGACAGCAATAAGGACGTCTACTACAGCGAGATTCTCCATTCCGTCATCGACATCGACGTGGCGGACAAGTTTATCGTGGCCCTGTGCCATCTGATCCAGAATCTGACCATCGACAGTCTTCATATCATCGGCGATATTTTTGACCGGGGGCCCAGGGCGGACATTATCATGAATGAGCTGATGAATTTCCATGACGTGGACATCCAGTGGGGCAATCACGACATCTCCTGGATGGGCGCCGCCGCGGGAAATCCCGCCTGCATCTGCAATGTGGTGCGCATTGCCATCAGCTACAACAGTTTTGACGTGCTGGAGGACGGGTACGGGATCAACCTTCGTCCGCTGTCCATGTTTGCAGCCAGGATCTACCAGAATGACAGCTGCAGGCTGTTTATGCCAAAGATCCTGGATGAGAATATTTACGATGCGGTGGATCCGGGCCTGGCGGCCAAAATGCATAAGGCCATTGCGGTGATCCAGTTCAAGGTGGAAGGGCAGATCATCAAGCGCCATCCGGAGTATGAGATGGACGGCCGCCTGCTGCTGGAGCAGGTGGACTATGAGAAAGGCACGGTTGCTGTGGGAGGAAAGGAATATCCCATGCGGGATACCTACTTCCCCACCATCGATCCGAAAAATCCCTATGAGCTGACGGCGGAAGAGGAGGAGCTGCTCCATGTGCTGACCTTCTCCTTCCTTCACAGTGAGGTCCTTCACAGCCATGTGAGATTTCTCTATTCCCACGGAAGTCTGTATAAGAAATACAATTCCAATCTGCTCTATCACGGCTGCATTCCCATGGAAGAGGACGGTTCCTTTGCCGGCCTGAAGATCGGGGAAAATGTGTATGCGGGAAAGGGACTGATGGATTATCTGGAGAAAAAAATCCAGCAGGCCTACCTTCTGCCGGAAAATACAAAGGAACGGGAGGACGCCTCCGATCTGATGTGGTATCTGTGGTGCGGGGCCAAATCTCCCGTATTCGGGAAGGACAAAATGGCGACCTTCGAGCATTACTTTATTGAGGATAAGGCAGTGGGAAAGGAGCGGCTGAATCCCTATTACCGACTGAGTCTGGATGAAACCCACTGCGACCGGATCCTGGAGGAATTCGGCCTGTCGAAGGAAGGCTCTCACATTATCAACGGCCATGTACCCGTAAAGATCAAAGACGGAGAAAAGCCGGTAAAGGCCGGAGGAAAGCTGTATATCATCGACGGCGGTCTGTCCAAGGCCTACCAGAAGACCACGGGGATTGCCGGCTACACGCTCATCTACAACTCCAATCATCTGGCGCTGGCGGAGCATAAGCCTTTTGAGCCGGGACGGGAAAATACGCCCACCGTTCACATTACGGAGACCATGAAGACCAGGCTGCGGGTGGCGGATACGGATCTGGGCCGGGAGATGACGGAACGGATCCAGGATTTAAAGGAACTGGTGGCTGCCTACCGTGCCGGAGAACTGAAGGAGAAAAACTGAAAAACAGGAAAAACAGAACCGGGGCGGATCATTGCCCCGGCTTTTTTGCAAATGCTTACAGATTTCTGAATTTGCCGTATTCCGTAAATTCTTTCTGGTCTGCGGGTGAAAACTATGCTATGATGATACTGTTACTGCGGCAGCAGCAAATTCAGAACAAAGGAGATCATATGGATAGAGACGAATTCCTGAGGACCCTGAGAGAGGCACTGGCCGGGGAGGTTGCCCCGAACATCATAGAAGAAAACATCCGGTATTATGACGCCTATATCAGCGATGAGGTAAGAAAGGGAAGAAGCGAGAGGGAAGTAATCGAGGAGCTGGGCGGAGCGAGAGTCATCGCCAGAACCATCATTGATGTGGCCGCCGCCGGAGGAGACGCCGGTACGGGAGATCCTTACGGAGATGCTTACAGAGAGAGCGCTTACGAAGAAAACGACGGAAACAGCCGGAGCTATGAATCTTCCCAGAGCAGCTACGGAGGAGAACATCCTTATGAAAGTACCCATCATCGCAGCTTTCATGTATACGACCTGAACAAATGGTACTGGAGGCTGCTGTTCTGGGTAGTGATCGCATTGATCATCTTTCTGCTGTTTTCCCTGGTCATGGGAATCGCGTCCCTGCTGTGGCCGTTCCTGGTGGTCGGCCTGATCATCTGGATGATCCAGGGACTGCGCAGATAAGAGATCGTACAGAAAGGAAACGGATACATGATACAGAATGAAAGCACCTCCGGGCGCGGAAAGGAAAAAGGGAGAATCGCTCCGGTGGGGGAGGAAGTCTCCAGATTTGCGGGAAAAGTCACCGGCGTGGCCATGTTTGCCCTGCTGTTCGTCTTCCCCCTTTATATCAGCAGTGAAAACTACAGCAATATTCTTCGGGTAAAGTATAAATTCTTCTGGCTTCTGGCGGTGATCATGGCTGCCGCCTGCCTGCTGGGCGGCCTGGCGTGGCTGTTTATTGACCGGATGGAGCAGGGAGGAGCGGAGCGGAAAGCGTTTGCGGCCGGCTTACGGCTTCCCGACCGGAAAAAACTGTTCACAACGGCGGAAAAGGGCCTGTGGGTGTTTATACTCATCGCCCTGCTTTCCACCCTGACTTCGGAATATAAATACGAATCCTTCTGGGGCAATGAGGGACGGTACTGCGGCCTGTTCCTTCTGTCCCTTTACGTGGTCTTGTATTTCCTGGTAAGCCGGTTTTTCCGGTTCAGGCAATGGTATCTGGACGCGTTTCTCCTGTCCTCTTCCCTGGCGGGAATCTTCGGCATCACCGACTATTTCCGCATGGACATCATGGGGTATAAGGAGGGAGTGCCTCTTTCCACGGCGGATATCTTTACATCCACCTTCGGAAACATCAATACCTTCACCGCCTTTCTGGGGATGTCCCTGGCGGTGGCGGCTGCTCTTTTCGCTGTGGAAAAGAGCGGGAAGCGGACCGTCTGGTATTTCATCCATCTGGCGGTGCTCAGCGTAGCGCTGATCACTTCTCAGAGTGACAATGGCTACCTGTCTGTGGCGGCCCTGCTCATCAGCCTGCCTTTCTTCCTGTTCACATCCCGGCGGGGGATCCGCCGCTATCTGACGATCCTGGCTGTTTTTGCCACGGCTGCCGCCTGGGTGGGCTGGATAAACGGAAACATGGCGGATACGGTGATCGGCCTTTCCGGCATTGGCGGCGTGGTTACCAGCCTTCCGGTGCTTCCGGTGCTGGCGGCCCTGCTGTGGCTGGCTGCTGTGCTCTGGTACGCCATGGACCGGAAAAACGGGATGCATCCGGCAGCAGCCGACTCCCGCGAGCTGGTCCTGCCCAGGAAGATCTGGAAATGGGCCATGATCGCCATAGGGGCAGTAGTGGTGATCCTGTTTATAGACGCAAACTTCTTAGGACACGGGGAGCGGTACGGGGCTCTGGGGGAGTTTCTGGTGTT
>CALWRQ010000120.1 GCA_944383965.1 uncultured Lachnospiraceae bacterium | reverse complement strand
CAGTAAAACAGGCCATGGAAAAGACCGGGCTGCCCCGGGAGAAGATCGGCATCTTCTTTATCTCCCCCTGCCCCTCCAAGGTGACCTACGTAAAGTCTCCTCTGGGCAATGAATTCAGCCAGGTGGACCGGGTCCTTGCCATCAAGGACATCTACCCGCAGCTTCTCTCCCGGATGAAGGCCGTGGGCAAAGATTATCCGGAAATCGGAACTTCCGGAAAGATCGGCATCAGCTGGGGAAGGAGCGGCGGCGAATCCAGCGGACTCCTTTCGGAAAATTACCTGGCGGCCGACGGCATTGAAAATGTAAACCGCGTTCTGGAGGATCTGGAGGACCAGAAATTTACCAACCTGGAATTTATCGAACTGAACGCCTGCAACGGCGGCTGTGTAGGCGGCATCCTTACCGTAGAAAACCCATACGTAGCTGAGACGAAGCTGAAACGTCTGCGCCGCTATATGCCGGTAGCCCGCACCCACATGACCAGGGATGCAGAAGAGCTGATCCCCTGGACCACCGGCGTACAGTACGAGCCTGTCTTCCGTCTGGGAAATACCATGATGGAAAGCTTCACCCGTTTAAATCAGGTGGAGCGCCTGTGTAAAAAGCTGCCCGGACTGGACTGCGGTTCCTGCGGCGCGCCCACCTGCAAGGCGCTGGCAGAGGATATTGTGAGGGGAGAGGCCAGAGAGGAGGACTGTGTTTATTATTTCAGGGAAAGTCTGCACAAGCTGTCCTGCGAAGTTTCTCATCTGGCGGATGATATGGCAGCGGGAAAGAAGGACAGTCAGGAGAGCCTGAAAATCCTGAAAGAATATATCCAGAAGATTTCGGATGATATGGCAAAGCTGGATGAGGAAAAGAGGTGAGGCCATGACAGTGAGAGAACTGATTTGTGAGGGCGGATTCCGGGTAATCAGCCCGGGAGACAGGGAAGACCGAAAGGTGGACACCGTGTTCTGCTGCGATCTGCTGAGCGTTGCAATGGGGAGAGCTCCTTCCGGCTGCGCCTGGGTCACGGTAATGGGCAATATGAATACGCTTGCGGTCGCTTCCCTGACGGATGCTGCCTGCGTGATCCTGGCGGAAGGAGCAGTTCTGGACGAAGCTGCTGAAAAAAAGGCCAGGGAGCAGGGGATTGCTGTGCTGGCTACGGAAGAGCCGATCTTTGAAACGGCTCTGGACATTTATAAACGGCTTTAGGATATTTCAGAGGAGGAGGTCATGGAGCTTTATTATGATCTGCACATTCATTCCTGCCTGTCTCCCTGCGGGGATGAGGATATGACGCCTGCAAATATTGTGGGTATGGCGGCGGTGAAGGGACTGGATGTGATCGCAGTGACGGATCACAATTCCTGCAGGAACTGTGAGGCGGCTTTGGCTGCCGGAGCGGAATACGGGGTGCTGGTGGTTCCCGGAATGGAGATCTGCACCGCGGAAGAGGTCCATGCAGTATGCCTGTTTCCGGGACTGGAAGAAGCCATGGACTTTGACGGACTGGTCCATGCCTGCCTGCCTCCTGTGAAAAACCGGCCGGAAATTTTCGGGAGGCAACAGATCTATGACTGTGAGGACCGGATCCGGGAAGAGGAGCCGTATCTGCTGATCAATGCCTGCAGGATTTCTTTTGATCACCTCTGGGAACTGGTAAGGAAGAGAAAGGGAGTCATGTTTCCTGCCCATATTGATAAAACAGCAAACAGCCTGATCTCCAATCTGGGGTTTATTCCCCCGGACAGCCGTTTTACGGCTGCTGAACTGAAAAATCTGGAAAACCTTCACCGGCTCAGACGGGAACAGCCTTATCTGGAGCGCTGCCGGATCGTGAGCAATTCGGATGCTCACTATCTGGAGCATATCAATGAACCGGAGCTGGTTCTGGAGGTGAAGGAAAGAACGGCGGCGGGAGTGGTGGAAGCCCTGCTTTGAGATAAGTTTTCATAAGTATGAATAGAATATTAATTAATTTGACTAAGTGATGCGGAAAGCGATACAATGAAATCAACGAAGGCGGGAATTCCCCGCAGGGTTCGGATTATGAAAACAAACAGAGAGGAAGGAAAAACGTATGGCATCACCAATCATTACGAAGATGGAAGTGTATCCGGTAGCGGGCAAGGACTGTATGGAGCTCAATCTGAGCGGAGCACATTCTCCCTACTTTACCAGAAACGTGGTTATTCTGTATGCGGATAACGGAGAGATGGGTGTAGGCGAGGTTCCCGGAGGCAAAAAGATCACCGCTGCTCTGGAAGAGTGCATCCCGATCGTAGAGGGAACGAAGGTGGCAGAGTATAAGAGCACTCTGCTGAAGGTAAAGGCTCATCTGGATTCCAAGGGTGAAGAGGATGTGAGAGGCAATCAGACCTTTGATCTGAGAACGGGTGTTCATGTAATCACTGCGATCGAGGCCCCCTGCCTGGATCTGCTGGGCAAGCATCTGGGCGTTCCGGTATGTGAGCTTCTGGGAGACGGACAGCAGAGAGACAAGGTGCGCATGCTTGGATATCTGTTCTTTGTGGGCGACAGAAACAAAACGGATCTTCCGTATGACTCCGAGCCGGATTCCGACTGTGAGTGGTACCGCATCCGTCATGAGGAAGCCCTTACTGCAGACAAGATCGTGGCGTTTGCCAGGGCAACTCATGAGAAGTATGGTTTCCAGGACTTCAAATTAAAAGGCGGAGTTCTTCCGGGAGATCAGGAGATGGAAGTGATCCGGGAGCTGAAAAAGGCATTTCCGGATGCAAGAATTGATCTGGATCCCAACGGCGGATGGACCCTGGAGCAGGCCTGCGAGTACGTAAAGGGGATGCAGGGTATCCTGACTTACTGCGAAGATCCCTGCGGTGCAGAGGGAGTATACTCCGGAAGAGAGATCATGAGCGAGTTCAGACGCCGCACCGGTTTCCCGACCGCTACCAATATGATCGCCACGGACTGGAGAGAGGTAAGACATTCTCTTGACTCTCAGGCAGTTGATATTATTCTGGCAGATCCCCATTTCTGGACCATGAGCGGATCTGTACGTGTGGCTCAGATGTGCCATGATTTCGGATATACCTGGGGTTCCCATTCCAATAACCATTTTGATATTTCTCTGGCAATGTTTACTCAGGTGGGAGCAGCAGTTCCCGGCGAGTACAATGCTCTGGATACCCACTGGATCTGGCAGGAAGGCCTTGAGAGACTGACCAAAGAGCCGCTGCAGATCGTGGACGGATGCGTAGAGGTTCCGAAGAAACCGGGTCTTGGCATTGAAGTAGATCTGGAGCAGGTAAAGAAGGCTCATCAGCTGTATCTGGACAACTGCCTGGGCGGCAGAGACGATTCCATCGGAATGCAGTACCTGATTCCGGGCTGGAAGTTTGATCCGAAGAAGCCCTGTCTGGTAAGATAATTGAAATCATAACAGAACAGCAGACCGCTGTCGACAGTTCCCGAAGGAAGATTTCCTGCGGGGACTGCCGGCAGCGGTTTTTTGTGCTTCGGCAGCAGGTTTGAAAAATGAAACGGCTATTCATTGATGGCTTCAATACCGGCCAGAGCGGCTTCTTTCATTTTTCTACGGATTTTTTCCAGTACTTCGGGATCCAGTTTTTCCCAGTCGGAAATCTCTCCCGTAATACGCAGCGGTTCCCGGGTACGGTAGGAACGGGTCGGATTTCCGGGAAATTTCTGGTCGGTTACATTGGGATCATCCTCCAGAGGTCCGGTGGGATCCACGATGTATACCCTTCCGGGGCCGTCCCCTTTCGCCAGTTCCGCTGCCAGGGCGGCGCCCTGTTTCAGAGCGGTGACGTAAACAAAGTTGGCTTTTTGACCGGAACCGTAGTTGGAGGGATAGCCTGGCATAATCAGGTCTCCGGGCTTTAAGTCGGCTTTGGTGCCGTGGTAGAGCGGGCCGGGTTCCCGGACATTTTTTCGAACACCTGCCGGCACGAAAGACCCGGCAGACTGGCTGCCGCACATCTCTCCTTTGGCTGTCAGTCTGTTCCAGGCCCGTCTGAAATCATTCTGAGAATCGGTCATTGCTGTCATCCTCCTTTTCCCTGCAAAGCATAGCACTGAAAAAAGGGAAAAACCAGTCTTTTTCCCTCTGCAGGGTGTGGTATAATAATGATATCAGGAACAGGAACCGCTTTTAGCGGTTCTTTGTCCGTTCAGGAGAATAAAAGGAGGGGGATACAGTGGATCAGTGGAATTTTTATTTTTCCGGCATTTTGTACGGCAAGCTTTTTTACGGGAAGAAAACGCTTCAGGTACAGTGTCTGGATGAGAAAACCGCTCTTTTCGGAGAGAGGCATGATTACGGAAAGGCGGATGAGGCGTATTTTGAAGAGCTCTGCAGCAGAAGCCTGATGGGCTTTTTTCAAAATCTGGAAGAATATGAAGAAAAGGCGCAGGGAATGCCGGATTTCTTTGCAACGGCAGACGGTGAGGAATTTTCCGCCAGATCGGGAGGATACTTTCAGAGGAGAAAGAAATTTCCAAAGGATCTTCTTTTTGAAAATGGCAAGGTATATGCCGCGGTTATGAGCGGCCGGGACAGCTGTGGGATTCTGGTAAAGAGGGGGATGGAGAACAGAACTCCCCTGGCGGTCTGGAAGGAAATCTATCCTCTGAGACAGACAGAGGAGTATGAGCCGGGAGAGGTGCGTCCGGTAAAGAAAGAAGGAACGTTTTTCGTTGCGACGAGAGACGGAGAGAAACTGGCTTCTGACGTATATCTTCCCGGCGGCGGTCCGGAAGGAGAACGGGTGCCGGCGGTGCTGGTCCGGACTCCCTACGGGAGAAAAAAAGGGGCCAGGAGTTATTTCCGCTATGTGCAGAGAGGATATGCAGTGGTAATTCAGGATACGAGAGGACGGGAGGACAGTACAGGAGAATGGCTGCCGGAGTATTTTGAGGCGGAAGACGGAGATGATACCCTGAACTGGATTGCAGAGCAGGTCTGGAGTGACGGCAGCGCAGCCATGACGGGAGGTTCTTACCTGGGATATGTCCAGTGGGCGGCGGCCTCCAGCGGAAATCCCCATCTGAAGGCGCTGCTCAGCAGTGTGTGCGCGGGAAGCGCATTCGGGGATTTTCCCAGAAGGGGAGGCTGTTTCAATTCCGGGATCATGGCCTGGGCGTTTGCCATGTCCGAACAGAGGATGCGGGGCGATCTGATGGTTCGTGAAGACTGGGATCAGGTGCTGGATATCCGGCCGCTGGAGGAGCTGCCGGAAAAAGCCCTTGGCCATCCGGTAGGGTTTCTGTCCAAATGGCTGGAGCATGAGAACCTGGATGAATTCTGGAAGAAGACGGACTGGAAAGCCAATTACAAGGGAGCTCCGGTTCCGGCTCTGATCATGTCCGGATGGTTCGATGATAATGGAATGGGGACCACGGAGGCACTGGAACTGGTGAAGAACTGGCCGGCCGGAAGCTGGAAAGCGGTTCTGGGGCCGTGGAAGCACAGCGGCAATGCGGATTATGATATTCACGGCCAGTTTATGGGAGAACATGCACTCCGATATGATATGGATCTGCTTTGTATGAAGTGGCTGGATCATTTTCTGAAGGGGGCAGACAACGGAGTGGAGCAGACTCCGGCAGTGGAATATTACACACTGGGAGAAAACCGGTGGAAGACGGCACGGGAATGGCCGCCAAAAACCTGTCGGACCGTAAGGCTTTATCTGAACGGAACGGAAGGAGAATCAGCAGCGGGAAACGGGATCAGCAGCGGAAAAGGCAGACTCACAGAAGAAAGGGCAGGCGTAAGAGAAGGGACAGATGCCTATCTCTATGATCCGGATCATCCGGCCCGTCATCTGGTGGATATGTCGGAAAATGAGCTGTCTGTGCCGGAAGACTATACGGAAGAGGAGAAGAGAGGGGATATCCTGTCCTACACAACGGAACCGTTTGAGCGGATGGTTTCAATTACGGGAGAAGCCAGGATCCATCTGTTCCTATCCTGTGACTGTCCGGATACGGACTTCATTGTTCGGATCACAGATGTGGATGAGGACGGCCGGTCTGTCAAGCTGGCAGACGGAGTTCTGGGAGCAAAGTACAGAAACGGATTCGGCAGTGCGGAGTATATGGAGCCGGACAGAATCTATGAGATCTCCATACGCACGACCAAGATATCCAACAGCTTTCTGCCGGGTCACCGTCTCAGGCTGACGGTGACTTCGGGAGCCAAAAATTTTATTTTCCCCAACAGCAATACGGAAAAGGGATTTGACAGCCGGGAGAAGAGAAAGGCGATGATCCAAATCTGCCGGGGAGGAGCTCACGCATCCTTTTTGGAACTTTCTGCGGAAAAGGAATTTGATTAAAAAAAATAAGGAAACAAAAACTATTAATAATTTTACTTATAAAAATTCCCGCGCTATAATAAAGACAAACCTGCCGGGAATCAGATTGTTTGCGGAGATTCCGGTAAGAAATATCAGATTCAGAAAGGAAGAAAAGTATGAGCGCTCCACTGTACATCAAGATCAAAGATGAAGACAATGTGGCAATCGCGGTAAATGAGATCAAGGCCGGCACGGAAGTGATGGATGGGATCGTTGCGGCTCAGGACATTCCTCAGGCCCATAAGATCGCGCTGTGCGATATTCCCAAGGGTGGGAAGATCATCCGGTACGGAGTAGTGCTGGGGTATGCCATTGATCCGATCAGCAAAGGAAGCTGGATCAACGAGCATATGCTGGAGCTTCCCACGCCTCCGGATGTGGATAATATGGAATACGGCACCAATATTGTTACAGAACTGCCCGATCCGCCGGTAACGACCTGGGAAGGATACAGGAATCCCTGGGGAGGTCCTGCAGGGACAAGAAATATTTTAGGGATCAGCACCACTGTACAGTGTGTGACCGGTGTGCTGAATGTGGCTGTGGAGAAGATGAAAAAAGAGCTTCTTCCCAAGTACCCCAATGTGGATGATATCGTTCCGGTAAATCATCCTTATGGATGCGGCGTAGCGATCAATGCTCCGGAAGCTAAGGTGCCGATCCGCATTCTGCGCAATCTGGCGAAACACCCTAATTTCGGCGGCCAGCTGATGGTAGTTGCACTGGGCTGCGAGAAGATGACTGTGGATATGCTCATCGATGAAGCAGACATCAGCCCGGAAAATGTGATTGTGCTTCAGGAAGAGAAGGGCTTTGATGCCATGATCAACGCTCTTATGGAGATGGCCGACAGAAAGCTGAAAATCCTGAATGAAAGGAAAAGAGAGACTCTTCCGCTGTCCGAGCTGCTGATCGGAATGCAGTGCGGCGGGAGCGATGCTTTTTCCGGCGTGACAGCCAACCCGTCTGCAGGTTATGCGGCGGATATGCTGGTAAAAGGCGGAGCTACGGTGATGTTTTCTGAAGTAACAGAGGTCCGCGACGGAGTTTATCTGCTGGCTCACCGCTGCGTCAGCGAAGAAGTGGAGAAAAAGCTGGCTTCTGAGATGAAATGGTATGACAATTATCTTCTGAACGGACAGGTGGACCGGAGCGCCAATCCAACCCCCGGAAATAAAAAGGGAGGCCTGGCCAATATTGTGGAGAAGGCCATGGGTTCGATTGCAAAATCCGGAACCTCTCCGATCGTGGAGGTATTATCCCCCGGTGAAAAGCCCACCAAGCATGGCCTGATCTATGCGGCGACTCCGGCCAGCGATATTGTCTGCGGCCCCTGTCAGCTGGCATCGGGCATCGGCCTGCAGGTATTTATGACCGGACGGGGAACACCCTATGGTCTGGCTATTGCTCCGGTGATCAAGGTCTGCTCCAGAAACGATATGAAGGAGCAGTGGCCCGATCTGATCGACGTCAATGCAGGTCCGGTGGCTACCGGTGATGCGACTATTCCGGAGATCGGAACCCAGCTGTTCCATGAGATCATTGATGTGGCAAGCGGAAGAAAGCAGAGCTTTGCGGAGAAATATAAGCTTCACAATGATCTGTGCATCTTCAACCCGGCTCCGATTACCTGATATGAGAGCGGAGTTTTGGGATATCATATAATATTATAGAAGGAACCGATACAAAAAAGCTGTCCGGCATTAGGCGGGTGCTCGTAAGAAATTAATTCACTCAAAATTACACTTACGGCATCTGTCAGACGGGATTGGAAAAAAGCAGGGGAATCATTCTTTTTCAGAA